>CAMCUM010000038.1 GCA_945878975.1 Legionella genomosp. 1 | reverse complement strand
GAATCACAGCTTCAAAGTTGACGCCATTCATGGGGAGAAATTTTTATCACGTGCTACCGCTAAAAATCATATATTAGAATATATTGAAATCTACTATAATCGGAAACGGCTTCATTCAAGATTAGGATATCAATCCCCAGATTTCTATGCGGTCAGAAAAGTTGCTTAGCAAGGTGTCCAATTTTCCCGGCCAAGATCAACGTAGGGAATGTGTTTCCCTTGGGGTACTTCCAAGACGATCATGTGACGATTATTTTCGATAGGAATATAATGGACTGTAATATGTGCGTTGGGTTCTATTTTTTTAATTTCATGGGCAATTTCTAGTTTGGTTTTATCGGCAACTTGTTGGCCAATCTCTTGGTCGTAGGTTCGATCCCTACACGGCCCATCATTGTAAAACATGCCCTAGATTTCATGACTTTATTTAATGTCCTGACAACGGATGGTACGTTATAATAACGGCCATTTGTTTAAATAATTGACACATAAAATGCTTTTTATTATACTGCTCACTATCAAAGGCAATAGGGGCGAATGTCATGAAACAGTTCCTTTCAAGCATCCTTTTGGCTGTCATGATGACTTATTGGGCTGCTCCCGTAAACGCTACACCTGATTTAGGTGAAAAAAATTACTTTCAATTTGCTATCTCTAAATATCATACAACACGGCAATCTGGACAAGTCGTCAATATTAATGTGAGATATGTTTACAAAAAAGGGTTGCCAGAAAGTGATTATCCCGATTACCGAATATTACGGTCTCAAGTATTAAAATATATGGAGCCTTCAGAAGCGTTTCCTATTAATGTATATTGGGAGGTATTGGCCACCAAGATGGGAAGAGCGCTCATGAAGGATTTCCCTTTAGAGGGCGTAAGTGTTCAATTGGTTGTTTTGGATAATGACAATCAAACCGGTCTTGAGCCCAGCGATCATGGTCCGATATTTACGATGGGTGACATGGCGCCCTGGGATTTGCATCCGTAAAGAACCGGCCAGAAATAATTTTCCATACTGGTGCGAAAGATAGGTAAAGGCTTAAAGGAGATGTTATGGATAAACATGAGTTAGGAAAGCAACGGATCCAACAAATAGGTTATGTCGGCTTCCTTTCCTGTGGGGGAGCAATCATCACTTTCAAGCAAGTCATAGAAGAGATGAGTGCAACAGCATCATGAACTTACCGCTCTCTATTCGTGAACCAAGACCTGAAGATAAAGAGGCCTTTTTGCAGGCAATGCAGCGGAGCCAGGCCTTGCATCATCCATGGGTTCAATCCCCACAAACCTCGCAAGCATTTGATGATTATTTGCAGCGCATGCAGCAAGCGAATCAAAAAAGCTTTTTGCTGTGCGACGCGTCGAATCAAATGGTAGGCGTATGTCATATCAACGAAATCGTACGCGGGGTTTTCCAAAGCGCTTATCTGGGGTTTTATGCCATCGCTGATTATGCGGGTCAGGGTTACATGAGTGCTGGTTTAAAATTGGTCTTACATCATGTATTTGAGGATATGGCCTTGCATCGCTTAGAAGCGAATATCCAGCCGGATAATGCGCGGTCTATTGCCTTGGTCAAAAATAATGGTTTTCGTTATGAAGGCTTTTCTCCCCGTTATTTAAAAGTAAATGGTGAGTGGCGTGGGCATGAACATTGGGTGATGACGTACGAAGATTTTATTCAAGATAGGACTGGAGTTTTAGAAAAAGATCATGTGAATCTGGTGCCATATCAGACGGAATGGCCGTTGGCGGCGCAATCTGAAATGGATAAAATAAAGACAGTTTTTCCTGTGAACAAAATAATCGATATACAACATGTGGGGAGCACTGCCATTGTTGGTTTGTCTGCAAAACCAATTCTTGATATCCAAATTGCGGTGGACTCATTGGAAGATATGAAACTTATTGCCGTACCCATTTTACAAAAGTTGGGATATGAATATTGGGATGGCAATCCTGATCCGAAAAGAATGTTTTTTGTGAAGGGCATGCCCCCATACGGCGAAAAGCGCACGCACCATGTCCATATCTTTGAAAAGAACTCAGAGCATTGGTGCAATAAACTAAACTTTAGAGATTATTTGCGTATTCATCATGATATAGCAAAAGAGTATGAACAATTAAAAATGAAGTTGGCAGAGGAACATGTTTACGATCGCGAAGCCTATACAGATAAGAAATTGGATTTTGTGAATAGGGTGTTAGCGTTGGTTAAAAACCGATAGGCGTGTTAATCGTAGGGCTTCGTTAGATCAATTGTCAACAGACCCTAATTTTGGAGTTTTTATATGAGCTTAGACAAAGACAAATTTGATAAAATAATTAATTTATTAGTGAAAGCGTATATGAGTTACGCCATAGCGCATATTAAAGAGCGGCCTGATGGTGCGTTTATCCCTTTTGAACAAGAGCTTAATAATACACAGTTGCTCCAGGACTACATGAATGAGCTAAAAATTGTCTATGGCGTGAGCGACGAAGCTAATTTGCCTCCTGTATATCGTACTGTTTGCAACGAGGAGGATAGGATTAGGAAATCATTTAATCTTTGGGGTGGGCAACGACGAGTTTTAGTTGAATTGCGGGCCTTAGATTTGCATGCGGTGGCGCGGCAGCTCAACCAAGATTTTTCTGAGCAGCATTCTTTGCCTGAAGCTTATCATCTCAGTGAAAATCAAGTGTTAGGGCTCACATTTATGTTGCGTGATCAGCCGTCATTGCTGCAACAAATTATGGCATTACCCCAATCGCATCTTAATAAAGTCCTGATCGGCATATTGATTTTGTCTGCCATACTGGCTGTGGTGTATTCCGCTATGTTCTTAATCCCAACTGCGCTGGCTGCAATAGGTCTTTTTGTTAATATCAAGAAACCTGGTCATCGTGAACAATTTTTTCAACACGCTGAGGATTGCCAAGACCTAGCACGCCGTGGCGACAGTATGATGGCACTTCTTGAAGAACAGGCGCAATCAGAGCGTGCGCTTGCTAATTTTTAAAAGTGAAAACCTTGATGACGCTATGTGTCATCAAGGTTAAGCTAAGTTTATAATTTGTAGCCTTAATTATATTGATAAATCCTACCGTTATAGCATAATTTCATTTTACCCATTTTTTATCTGACTATGCGGCCAATAACGCCTTTGATCCAACAGCTCGGTATCTCCTATCCGATTATTCAAGCGCCGATGGCGGGGGGGATTACTACGCCTGAGCTGGTTGCGGCTGTGTCGAATGCGGGTGGCTTGGGGGCTTTGGGGGCGGGGTATGTGTCTCCGGATGCTATGCGCCAAGCTATCCGCCAAATTCGTGCGCTCAGCTCACGACCGTTTGCTGTGAATCTTTTTATCCCGGCTGCAGCGCAAGCGAGCTTGGAAGCTGTGCAAAAAGCTTGTGCTGTTCTTGAACGCGTTTGTGCAGAATTACCGATGACGTTTGACTTGGTTCAGCCACCTTACGTTCCGAATTTTGCAGAGCAAATGGCCGTGATAGTGCAGGAAAAAGTACCCATATTTAGTTTCGTGTTTGGCTTGCTGAGCTCTGATTGGATCACAACATTGCAACAAAATGGTACGATCCTGATAGGGACGGCAACGACTTTGGCAGAGGCGCGAGCATTAGAAGCACAAGGCATTGATATGGTGGTGGTACAAGGCAGTGAAGCTGGAGGGCATCGTGGCAGCTTTATGGATACTGCTGAAAATTCGTTGTTACCACTGAATCGCTTATTGCCAGAGCTGGTGGCGCATCTTCGTATCCCTATTATCGCGGCGGGAGGCATCATGAATGGTCGCGGTATTGCAGCGGCTTTAAAATTAGGGGCAGCGGGTGTGCAAATGGGGTCGGCTTTTTTATGTTGTGAGGAATCAGGTGCGCATGCAAGCTATAAACAAGCACTCTGGGATAGTCAGGACGATCGAACGGTACTAACCCGTGCTTTTTCTGGAAAATTAGCTCGTGGGATCCGGAATAAATTCATCACAGACATGGCAACTCAGCAAGATGCGATATTGGAATATCCCATTCAACATGCATTGACATCGCCTTTGCGCAAAACAGCACAAGCCTTGAATTGCACCGATTTCATGTCGATGTGGGCAGGTCAGTCGGCGCATTTAAGTCGGCGCGTCAATGCGAGTACGCTTATGGCGCAATTGGTTGAGGAATGTGAGTTTGGCTCTGATTAACCAAAATATAAGGTGTTACGATGCTGCAAATTACAGATAATATTACCATTTCAGACTCCGAAGTGGAGATGACGGCCATTCGTGCGCAAGGGGCGGGTGGGCAGAATGTGAACAAGGTTTCTACTGCTATTCATTTACGCTTTGATCTTGAGCGCTCTTCCTTGCCAGATGTGTACAAAGCCAGATTACGCCGCACTCAAGACTATCGCATGACCTCCGATGGTACCATTGTGATCAAAGCCCAGCGTTTCAGAAGCCAAGAGCAAAATAGGGCGGATGCATTAGAACGCTTGGTAAGACTCATTAAAAAAGCCTCTGTCGTGCCAAAAAAGCGCAAAAAAACCAAACCATCTAAACGATCCATCCAAGATCGCTTGGATAACAAAACTCAGAGAGGCCAGGTAAAAAAATTGCGAAGAGAATTGTGGTAAATTTATGATATAGCCGATTAAGTTTTATTTGGCTTATTCTTCTTCCGACAATGGCTCGTTGGCCTCCGGCCTCCTGCGCTTTATTTGTCTGCAGAATAATAAGCCAAATAAAACTTAATCGGCTATACATTTCACATGCTAAGTACTGACCCTTTTATCAGCTATCGCTTGAGAGGAATGCTCTGGCGCCAATGAAATAGGTTGTCAGGATCGTATTTTCGTTTGGTTTGTAATATGCGCGTAACGTTGTTGCCATAATAAGCCTCTACATAACGCTTGCCAATGTCATAGTCAACCGTATTAGCATAACAATATGCCGATACGTCTGGTTGGATGTTTTTATAAAACTGGCGGCTACGTTGGAGTGCTTCTTTTTCTTGCTCTGGTTGCTCCCAATAAATCCCTTGATACCACCAGGCTAAAGCTTTACGTGGGAAGAATGCAGAGTGGCGTTGTGGTACTTTCCCTCCCAGCCCGTCGAAATCAAATAAGACGTGCAGGGTAGACTGATCGCTTATCAATCCATCAAAAAAGCGCACTATTTTTTTGAGCACTTTACCCGACAGTGGGCGCATAATGATGTTCGATTTCACTTTAAAATAGGGATAATGTTGCGTTTCTGTCCAGTATTTGGCTAAATCCCCATAACCACCAGTGGCTAGGGTTACCTTGGGCTGAAGGGGTAGAAAGGTTGTTTTCCATTCGTCAAAGGTTTCAGCGTTGACTTTTAGACCAGTGATGCCAATTTCTGCAGCTCCGTTTGTATAGCGTATGCGTAATTGCGAAGAGATAGTAGGGGCTAGTGTCGGAAACCATGTTTGCCATGCTTGAATAATTTGACTTGCTTTTTTAGCATCCCAATCCCAGGTTAATTCATAATACGTGACGGTCGGGATGTGGTACATTTTAAAAGTAAAGCCCAGCACAATGCCATACGAACCATTGCCGCTTCCTCTGAGTGCCCAAAAAAGATCGGGATGAGTATGTTCGTTGACCTCTATTACTTCAGCATTGGCAGTTAGCAAGGTGATGCTGGTGACAGAGTCTGAAGTCAAACCATAGGTGCGGCTCAGTAATCCTATCCCACCGCCTAATGTTAATCCCGCAACGCCCACATTTGGAGAGGTCCCAGTGGGTATTGCAAAATCGAGTGTTCCCAGTGTTTTGATCACATCACCGAGTCGACAGCCCGCCCCAATTGTAACGGTTTGATTTTTTACGTTCGGTACTATCGCATTGAAATGACTCAGATCAAAAATATAGTCTGATGAGAGGGCATTGCCTTCATACCCGTGTCCGCCAGATCGGATAGAAAATCCTAGATGATGTTTTTTTAGTGCTTGGAGGAGGAAGCTGGCTTCTTGTTCGGTCCGGGGTGTAAAAATGGCGTGTGGATAGACGGAAAAGCGCTTGTTGGCAGAAAAACGTGCCGTTTCATAGTCCGGACTAGATGGGTAAATGGCGTAAGGGAGATGTTGCAGTTCTTCAGGTATCGACGCCATTAGCGCTGCGGGTGTGGGCGGTGCCGTTACGGCGGTTTGAGCGTAAGATGTTTTTAAAATAAGTAAAATGCTTATCACCGACAGTATAAAATAACTCGCCCTATTACGTGCGGTGCTAGAAATATCTTCCAATTGATGTCCTGTGCAATCCTGTGCAAAAGAATAAAATAGCATAAGATATCTTGATGAGGGAAGTCATGTGTCAAGATCATTTGGGGGAGATGGGGATTTATTTTTAAATCCCGGGTTTCACTGCGTTGCACCCGGGTGATTAGTACCTTGGCTACCTTCCGCTATCTTTTTCAAGCCAGCCAGGGCTGCCTCAATATCATTGCCAAGCATGGGTTTGAATAAGAAGCTCATCCAACGTTTCGCATAGTTGCCATTCGATTCTCCTTTGTCTGTCCAAGTGACTTTCGTGCGATTGTTTTTAATAGGTGTGAAAGCAATGTTGCCGTGGATGGTCGATTGTATCCATCTCATTTTGATGAATAGATCGTATGAGATACCAGTTTGTTGATTGGCTGCTGTGCATTGCATCCAGCCACTGCCCATTTTGGAGCTGGTCCACGCTTGTTTCGCTCCGACGCCGGTTTCTGGTCCAGTATAGGTGTACTGAAGTGTGGCATCTTTAGAGGGATTCCAGGGTGACCAAATGGGCCATTCTTTGAAATGACTCACATAGGGATAAATTATCTCAGGGCTCGCTTTAATCGTCAGGTCACGTGTGATTGTCCAAGAATCTGGAATGGTATAGCCGCCGACAAAAAAAGCAATGACGAAAAACAGCAATGCTTTGAGTAAAAATTTTAGGACTTGCATGTTTCACCTCGTAACGGATGAAAATAATTGATATAAGCCTAATAATAGAGGAGAGTCTGGTGATATTCAAGAAACGTATCTGAATGATGCCTCATTGACAAACCTTATTCCATTACCGTAGCTGGTAATAATGCTACTTGATGTAAGCTTGCAATTCGAATGCCAAATGCCACTAAGACCACACCCATGATTTTTACGATGTAAACTTGGATTTTGTTCAGATGCACCTTGACATAATGATGGGTGAGTAGAAACGCCAAAGTAGCAAACCACAGCATGTGAATAGCCGCAATTTCTATGCCATAAGCCATTTCAACCCATATCGATGTGCCAGGTGTGACGACGAGCGTAAAAAAAGCTAGAAGAAACATGATCGCTTTGGGATTAAGCAAATTACCTAATAAACCTTGATAGAAAGACTGGGCATGGGTTATTTTTTTTTGAGTTTGTTGGATGTCGACAGTCAGTTGCTCTCGTTTGGCCAAGAGGCTCTTGATACCAATATAGGTTAAATAAGCAGCTCCCAAGTATTTGATGATAGTAAATGCCAACAAAGATTGGGAAATGATCACAGCCAATCCTAATACGCAATAGATGGTATGCAGCAATAAGCTCATCGCGATCCCCAAAGCGGAATATATGCCGTGTTTACGTGAGTACAATAGCGAATTTTTTGTAACCATGGCAAAATCAGGGCCAGGGGAAATGGCGGCAAGAAAGATGAGTACTGTGATGGATAGAAATGCTTGCATGGGTTACTCCAGGTACTTAAACTTATCATTATACATTAAAGAGCAGATATATGAAAAATAGACATCAAACGGTACCAAATTTTGTGATGCACATGCTCAAGCCGCATGGTTTTTATTTGGGGACCCTCGCATTTGTGGGCTTCACTTGGGCCATTATGAATACGATGTTGCCGTTTGTGTTGAAAACGGTCATTGATAAGGCAGTAGGGTTTGAAGGTGATAAATCGGCGGCATTTGCTGCAATTCAACCGTATGTTTTGTTATACATAGGCTTGTGGATTGCTTTTTGTTTGGATATGCGTTTGTTAGATTGGGCGAAATTGAAATTGATGCCCTCTGTGAGGCAGGACGTGATGACGCAAATGTTCTCTTATCTCACGCAACATTCGTATCGCTATTTTCAAAATAATTTTGCGGGTAGTTTGATCAATAAAATCGTCGATATGCAAGGTGGAATTGTAGAGATTTTAACTATTCTGGATGATGTCTACGCCCAAATCCTAGGGTTTAGCATGGCATTTATCACGCTGTTGATTATTCATCCAATTTTTGCCGGTATTTTGGGGTGCTGGGTAGTGATTTTTTTAGGGATTACTTTCTTATTTATGCGACCCATTGAACAGTTGTCCCATGTGTTTGCCGAATCACGTAGTACGTTAGTCGGAAAAATGGTGGATTCGGTGAGTAATATTGTGAACATTCGTTTGTTTGCGAAACAGGGGTATGAAAATCATTACATTCATAGCAGTATTGTCGATACCGTAGAAAAAGACCGTAGAATGCAGGCCAAAATTATTCTCATGCGCCTTTGCTGGGACGTCACCATTGTTGCATTATTGGGTACCAATTTGTGGACGCTCGGATCGATGTATAGTAAGGGTTTGATTACCATTGGTGATTTTGCTTTTGTGATGAATTTGTCACTCAGTTTGGTCTGGAATTTATGGTATATCGCGGGGCAATTTGTATCCTTCACGGAGCAGTTTGGGCGTTGTAGACAAGCGCTTGCCATTTTGAATGCGCCGCATGAGATCGTGGATCAAGCCAATGCGCAACCCTTGGTGGTCAAGCAAGGGGAAATTGAGTTTCGGGATGTGAGCTTTCATTACAACGAGGGCAAACAACTGTTCAATAATAAAAACATTGTATTGCATCCTGGGCAAAGAGTCGGGCTAGTCGGGTTTTCAGGTAGTGGGAAAAGCTCGTTTGTGAATCTGATTTTAAGATTATTTGAATTAGAAGCGGGTGATATTACGATTGATCAGCAAAATATCCGTGATGTGACGCAAGCATCTTTGCGTGCCAATATCGCCTTGATCCCGCAAGACATCTCGTTATTTCACCGAACATTGATGGACAATATTCGGTATGGGGCGCAGGATGCCAGTGATATGGAAGTGATAGCGGCGGCTAAGCAAGCACATTGTCATGAATTTATCATGGAGCTGCCAGAGGGCTATCAATCATTGGTGGGCGAAAGGGGGGTGAAATTATCGGGGGGGCAACGCCAAAGAATTGCGATTGCTAGGGCCATGTTAAAGAATGCGCCTATTCTCATCTTAGATGAAGCAACGTCAGCGTTGGATTCGGTTACCGAAAAGTATATTCAAGATAGTTTCCAAGCTTTGATGCGTGGCAAAACCACCATCGTGATCGCTCATCGTTTGTCTACACTTGCGGCGATGGATAGAATTTTGGTATTTGATAAAGGTGAAATCATTGAAGATGGGACGCATGCGCAATTACTTGAATGGAAGGGGCATTATGCCAAAATGTGGCATATGCAAGCGGGGGGATTTTTACCAGAACAGGATTTTTTATAAAATCTTATCCAAAATGTTGGTTGCTATTTCAAGCAGATGGCAGTTTGATTTTGAATCAGCAGCATGCTGTCCCAACCGATAAAGAAATCTCTTTTTTGCAGCCATCATTTGTGCGTCAGTTCTTGTTGGGCGTACAACAGGGTAAAGCCTATTATTGTGCGGAGCTCGCGCCTGGGCAAGATGTTTTATCGTGTACTTTACAAGCGTGGCCATTACGGCAAGCTTTGTCGTTGTTGCCCTATGAGCAATATGGGGTCGCGGTCAGGGCGAGCTCGATCTTGAATTGGGATAGACAGCATCAATACTGTGGCGCATGCGGGGCCAAAACGATGCATCCGCGAGAAAATTTTGAACGAGTTTGCTCACAATGCCAACTCAGTTTTTTCCCACGTATTTCACCGTCCATTATTGTACGGATCCGCAAAGGTGATCAGATCCTGATGGCCAGAAGCCCGCATTTTGCGCCAGGGGTGTATGGTTTGATTGCAGGATTTGTCGATGCCGGCGAAAGTCTTGAGGAAACTGTGCATCGTGAAGTGAAAGAGGAAGTGGGTATTACGATCAAGAACTTAGCTTATTTTCATTCACAACCTTGGCCGTTTCCTGATTCATTAATGATGGCATTTACGGCTGATCATGCCGAGGGTGAGATTAAGATTGATCAGCGTGAAATTGAAGCGGCAGGGTGGTATCCTCACGATCAATTGCCGGGCAGGCCTTCGATAGCATGTAGTATTGGTACGGCTTTGGTCGATGATTTTATTGCGAGTTTTTAAAAAGGAGTGCTCCGCGCATTTTAATCAAACAGAATATGGTGCAAAATATATAGTGCGACGGCCCAGATGGTGAGTGCGGAGAATTTATTGAGCCATTTTTGGACAGAATAATTAGAGCTCATGTGACCGAGCATCCCGCCAAGTTTTGAAAGCCCCATAAACCAACACAAAGCCACCAAGAGGCAGGCGGAAGTATAAAACCATTTGTCTATTCCGATAAAATGCAAGGAATTGCTACCGAGGACGGTGACACTATCAATAATGGCATGCGGGTTTAATAGCGATGCGGACGCTGAAAAATAAACTTGTTGGCGTGGCAAAAGAGGTTTGTATGCGCATTCAGGTTGCTGAGTGCTTCGCCAGGTGACCCAACCCATATACACCAAGAAGACCAACCCGCTGTAATAGATGGCGTTTTTTACGCCAGGTAGGGATAGGACAATCATGGAAACTCCTAAAACAGCAGAGATGATCAGGACGCTATCACAAAAAAAAGCCGTTAGGACACCAGGCAGCGTATAGACCCATTTTTTATGGGTTGCGCCCAAGTTTAAGATAAAAATATTTTGTATTCCTAATGGGATAATTAAACCAAATGCTAAAACCATCCCGTAAAAAAAAGCATTCATAATCGTCTCTGAAAAGAAATTAATTTATTAGAGTCTGTTGACAATTCATCTAACGAAGTCCTACGTCCCGCGGCTTGTCCGCTGGACGTAGGGTTTTGAATTGTCAACAGACCCTATATATAGCCGATTAAATTTTATTTTAGCAGATATTTGGGGAACAATGTGGATAACAGAGCGTCATATTATCGTGGAGGTAGTCACGTGTTTAACAAGTATACAGCGATCTTAGATCTCAGATTGCGTCGTTGTCGTATTGTAGCCTTGATGTAGCGATAGCGTCACCAAGGTTTCAGCCAAATCATCCTTGATTACGCCATCGCTACATCAAGGCTACGCTACCTACGCGGATAACACATTCAGACTACCTTCCGATAAAAAAGCATTGTATACTCTTTAAATGACTGATTTAAAATGCCACGATTAAGGACAAGTGATTCGTATGAATAAACATAGACAAGGAGTCAGTGTTGAGCGTTCTTATCAATTGTGCCGAAAAATTGCTAAAGAGAGTGGTAGTAATTTTTATCAAGGTATGTGGTTTACTTTAGATCGGCATAAGCGCGAAGCCCTGTTCTCAATTTATGCTTGGATGCGAGCGATTGATGATATTGCTGATGGTGACCTGGCACTTGAAGAGAAAATAAAGCAATTACAGGACTTTTTTCATCAAACAGAAAAGTTGTATACCCCATCTGAACCATTAAACGAAGATTCTTTTTGGTTGGCTTTACAGTATACCATTCAACAATACCCTATTCCTCTGACCTATTTTCGTGAAATGTTTTTGGGTCAAATCCAGTCTGTTCAGCAAAATGAGTATGCTACTTTTTCAGAATTGTACCAATATTGTTATCGAGTCGCCTCGGTTGTTGGCTTAATTTGTATCGCTATTTGGGGATATAAAGGGGGTAATGCTGCTCTGAAATTGGCCGAATATCGTGGGATCGCTTTGCAATTAACCAATATTATTCGGGATGTGCAGGCGGATGCACGAGAGGGTAAAGTGTATATTCCAGGTGAGTGGATAGAAAGGCAAGAAGAGCTGGAACAAGCATTGAAAAAGATGATTGATCAAGCCGAATATTATTATCATGCATCGCAAAAGCTTGAGAAAATGGTGTCAAGACGTGGATCATTAAGTTTGCTATTGATGACCAGTTCTTATGCATTTTTACTGAATAAAATGAAAAAAATGCCACAAGAGATTTTGAAAGGCAACCGAATTAAGTTGTCGCGTAGTGAGAAGTTGACAGTGTGTATCACGGGGATTGTGAAATGGTGTTTTGCCGCATAAATCGGTTTAAGACCGAGAATAATCAGATGGTCCATATGGATGAATTGTTGAAAGCAGTGGCTAGGACGTTTTATCTAAGCTTGACTTACTTACCAAAGGATATTCGTCAACCGATGGCATTGGCCTATTTGTTGGCACGCTTGTCGGATACGATTGTCGATGCACAGAATGTCCCTATTACGCTGCGTAGAGAGCTGTTAACCCATCTCAAATGTTGTGTTGAGCAGCCTTATCACGATGAACATCTTTCTCAAATGCGTTATTATGCTCTCGAGTGTATGCCGTATTTTTCAAAAGCGGATTTGACCTTGATTGGCAGTAGTAACGAGCTTTTTTCTGTATTGCAGCAACAACCTGCACCCATTCAAGCCCTTATTCAGCAAGTTCTACTGCATATTTTCGCTGGGCAGATGATGGATTTGGATTATTTTGATAGCCATTCAGAGATTGTTCATTTTAAAACCGAGCAGGAGTTGGAGCAGTACCTCTATTTGGTAGCGGGTTCAGTAGGAGAGTTTTGGACTCGATTATGTGTGGCTTGCATTGCGGACTATTCGTCAGAGAGTTTGGTACAGATGCTCCCGCAGGCGGTGCATTTTGGAAAGGCTTTGCAGCTGACCAATATTTTGCGTGATGTACGCCAAGATTTGGCAAAAGGTCGTTGTTATTTACCTTTTTCTGAGCTTGCGGAGCCTGATGTGGAGGATAATGCAGAGATTTTTATGCATAAAATGATGAGTGCTTATCCAACAATCATTCATGATTGGCGTACAAAAACTTATCAGTATTTGCAAGATGCGGAGTCTTACACAGCTTGCATCAAGAATCGACGTATTCGTTTTTCAATATTGGTTCCGATGGATTTGGCGCACAAGACATTGGCGGTGTTGCCTGAGAAGGTTGCTCGAAAAGCCGTGTACGCGACGCTTATGAGTGCTTGGTGCCAAGCTTATTTACATAAACCCTGTGCGGTGATCGTATGACGAGATTATTAACGCTGACAGCTTCCACTCTGAAACGCGCGACTCATTTTGCGCTCAATATGCAGCAGCAAGAAGGGTATTGGGTAGCGCCTTTGGATTCGAATAGTACGATGGAAGCGGAGTATTTGCTGTTTAGGTATTTTTTGGGGATAGAGGATGCTACGAAACAGCGTCAATTGATCAATCATATCTTATCGCAGCAACAGGATGATGGCGCATGGGCTTTATATTTTCAAGGTCCAGGTGATTTGAGCACGACAGTGGAATGTTATTTTGCACTGTTGATAAGTGGTATTTCAAAATCAGATCCTAGGTTGCAACGCGCTAAAACGTTTATTTTGCAATCGGGTGGTTTGTTGAATGTGCGAGTGTTCACACGGATATGGTTGGCTATGTTTGGGCAGTGGTCGTGGAAAACGATCCCAGTCATTCCGCCAGAGCTTATTTTGTTCCCTACTTGGTTTCCTATCAATTTGTATGCTTTTGCTAGTTGGGTGCGTGCAACCATTGTTCCCCTTGGTTTGCTGATGATGAAACGGCCTATCAAGCAGATTCCACCTGAATGTCGTTTAGATGATTTGATCTTGCCAGGGCGCAGTCGTGACCGGAAATTTTTTGTGATGATTACGAAAATGCTAAGTTTTTATCATGATATGAGTTGGAAACCCGGCCGCAAGAAAGCTATTAAAAAAAGTTTAGAATGGATGCTTGAACATCAAGAGGCAGATGGGTCTTGGGCTGGGATTCAGCCGCCTTGGATCTACTCCATATTAACACTCCATATTATGGGTTATCCCCTGACACACCCTGTATTACAGAAAGCCTTACAAGGATTTGAGACGTTTTCTATTTACACTGAGGATAGATTGCAATTGCAGGCTTGTGTTTCGCCTGTTTGGGATACAGGCTTGATGGTGAATGCATTACGTGAAGCAGGTTTAGCGCCATTACATCCACAAATGGAGCGCGCATACACTTGGTTGGTGCAAAAGCAAATTTTGGTGGGCGGAGACTGGCAAATCACCCAGCCTACATTGGAGCCAGGTGGTTTTGCTTTTGAGTTTGAAAATAATCAATATCCAGACATTGATGATACGGCAGAAGTATTGATTGCATTATGGCATGCGAATCAGCATGTGCCAGGTAAACCTTTTGAGAAAGCAATAGAAAAAGGGGTCAATTGGATGCTGGGTATGCAATCTAAATCAGGCGGATGGGCAGCGTTCGATAAAGACAATAATTCATACTTTTTAGCCAAATTTCCTTTTTTTGATTTTGGGGAAGTATTAGATCCCCCTAGTGTTGATGTGACGGCCCATGTTTTGGAGGCGTTGGGCTTGATGGGATATGAGACACAGCATCCTGCGATCAAAAAAGCCCTAAAATATATTTATAAGGAACAAGAGCGCGATGGAAGTTGGTTTGGAAGATGGGGTGTGAATTATATCTATGGCACAGCCGCAGTATTATGTGGTTTACAGAAGATTGGTGAAGAGATGACAAAACCTCAGATCCAGAAAGCGGTCCGATTTATACTGCAACATCAGCAATCCGATGGAAGTTGGGGAGAATCCTGCGCATCCTATATTGATAGTACTCAAACTGGCCAAGGACCCAGTACGCCTTCGCAAACTGCTTGGGCCATACTTGGTTTGATGGCAGCGGGATATTGGCAACACCCTGCTTTAGAAGCTGGGGTTCAGTATTTATGCCAGACGATGAACGCAACAGGAACTTGGGATGAACCTTATTATACAGGATGTGGATTTCCTGGTTATGGTACTGGCGGACGCAAAATGGGTGCAATAAAGGATGCAGATACGTTGACATCATCTGGCTTCATGATCAATTATCATTTATATAGACATTGCTGGCCATTGATGGCGTTAGGGAGTTATCATCAATATTGGCACAAACAGCAGAGTTTGAATAAACAACAATATTACGAAGAAACATCGGCGTTGTAAAACAACAAGGAGATCATGTTGGCCATTCCTTTAAAGCAAAGTATCCATATTGGCAAGTATGTTTTGGGTAAACGTTTGCGTAATGTGAAACAATACCCATTAGTTTTGATGCTTGAACCTTTGTACCAATGTAATCTTGCTTGTGCGGGTTGCGGTAAAATTGACAAGCCCGATCACGAACTTGCCAAGCGGATGTCAGTGGAGCAAGCGCTTGCTGCGGTAGACGAATGTGGTGCACCGATGGTTTCTATAGCTGGTGGGGAGCCATTGATTCATCAAGATATTACAAAGATTGTGCAGGGTATCATTGCACGCAAAAAATATGTTTATTTGTGTACCAATGCCTTATTATTGAAAAAAAGGATCCATGAGTTTACACCCTCTCCTTATTTGACCTTTTCGGTGCATTTGGATGGTATACGCGAACACCATGATGCTTCAGTATGCCGCAAAGGGGTCTATGACAAAGCCATTGCTGCTATTCAGCTCGCAAAAGAACAAAACCATAGAGTGAGTATTAACTGTACTATTTTTAATGATGCAATCCCTGATCAAATGGCGGAATTGTTTGATACCGTAACGAAATTAGGTGTGGATCAGATTACTTTGTCTCCTGGGTATTCTTATGAAGATGCGCCGCGCCAAGATATTTTTATGTCGCGCCAAGAGACCAAACTTTTGTTTCGTGAAATTTTAAAAAAATGGAAGTCGGCCCCCAAGAAATGGCCGTTGTCGCATTCTTCTCTGTATTTAGATTTTTTGGCAGGGAATCAAGCTTATCAGTGTACGCCATGGAGTAATCCTTGTTACACCATCATGGGATGGCAAAAACCTTGTTATTTGCTCAATCGTGGTGTGACGGCTAAATTTGATACATTGCTCAAAGAGACCAATTGGGAAGAGTTTGGTGTCGGTCGCCATGAGAAATGTAATAATTGCATGGCGAGTTGTGGGTATGAAGGCACGGCCGTCAATGATATGTTTTCAAATCCTTTCAAAGCATTGGGTGTATCGCTACGCGGACCTAAAACGCATGGCAGTATGGCACCTGAATTGCCAAATCTTATTAAGAAAAGTACGACATCTTAGAGCATGTTGACAATTCATCTTCAGAAGCCCGCCCCCACAATTTATTTGCGGGGGCAGGACCTAGTATTGTCAACAGACCCTAAATGCGTGCCTTTGCGTAAGTACTGATGAGAGAGAGTCATGTTTGCTATTTTGGTTGCTTTGCCAGAGGAGGCCAGAGGTATTGTTGCACGACGGATGCGGGTTGGTGATACGCATCGTTTGAGCGACAAAGCGGAGTTGATTGTGACCGGAATGGGTGAGTCAGCTGGCCCTATCATAAGGCGTACAGCAGCGCTTGGTGTATTTTCTACGTTGATTAGCTTAGGTACGGCAGTAGGGTTGGATCCAACACTCACGCCAGGAATGGTGTGTATCCCAGACGAGGTGGTCTTTAATGAGCAAAGCGTTCGCTGTCATCAAACCCTGCAACACGATTTTATAGAGGCTTTAAAAGCCAATCATGTTATTAACAGACGACGCTTGACACATACCTCTACTGTGCTCACCTGTCTTCAAGAAAAGCAGGCCTTACATCAAAAGAGTTCTGCGGTGGTTGCAGATATGGAGAGCTTTCTGATTGGACAAGAGGCTATACGCTATCAGCTTCAGTTTTTGGCGGTTCGGGTGATTGTGGATAGTTTGCATGTACATATTCCTCAGTCTATTTTGCAGTGCTGCGTACCCTCTATTCTTTTGCCACAATTGCTGTGGCGTATTTGCCGACAACCAAAATTACTAGCTTCTTTGGTGATATTAGCCAAAAATTTTCAGAAAGCAAAAAAAAATTTAAGCGCTGTTACCCAGGTAAAAATATTAAAATAAGCGATATGAAAAATAATTACCTAACACGATTGCATGACATGAATAGGGGTCACTATGACATTTAGTATCAAAGATTTGTATGCCCAGCACCAGGGAACTCAGTATGATTTAAACGAAAGGTATCTCAATCGACAAATGGTCAAAATGTTGCGCACCATTGGCTATGATAAAAATTATCAAAAAGCGATGGGTCAATATTTGTATGATCAAGAAAATAGTGAATATTTAGATTTACTAAGTGGCTTTGGGGTATTTGCTATCGGTCGTAACCATCCTACGGTGATTCAAGCATTGCATGATAGCATGACGATGGAATTGCCTAATTTGGTGCAAATGGATGTTTCGTTATTAAGTGGTTTATTGGCGAAAGAGATTTTAGTTACCATGCCCGATCATTTGTCACGCATGTTTTTTTGTAATTCTGGAACAGAAGCGGTTGAAGCAGCGATTAAATTTGCGCGTTACACTACAAAACGTGAGCGGATTTTGTATTGTGAGCATGGGTACCATGGATTGACGATGGGGGCATTATCCCTATGTGGAGAAAATGTATTTCGTAATGGTTTTGGGCCATTGTTGCCTGCGTGTGAGTCAGTGCCGTTTAATGCACTAGATGCATTAGAAACGGCTCTGAGTCAGCGAGAGATTGCCGCATTTATTGTAGAGCCGATACAAGGTAAAGGCGTGATAGTGCCTGATGATGGCTATTTTTGTGAAGTGGCGAGGCTCTGTAAGAAATATGGTACGTTATTGGTGATGGATGAGGTGCAAACTGGTATAGGCCGTACAGGTAAATTTTGGGCATTTGAACATTGGCAAATTCAACCTGATATGGTGTTGATGGCGAAAGCGCTGTCTGGCGGGTTCGTGCCGATCGGAGCGGTAGCCATGACTCAAACGATTATGGATAGTGTTTTTAACCGTATGGATAGGGCTGTTGTGCACGGTTCTACTTTTGCAAAAAATAATCTGGCCATGGCAGCGGGGTTGGCGACCTTAGCTGTGATCAAAGCAGAAGATTTGGTTGCCAATAGTGCGAAGATTGGCACAGAGATAATTCAAACGTTACATGCGAGCCGTGAGCGTTTTGAATTTCTCAAAGAGGTGCGTGGCAAAGGTATGATGATTGCAATTGAATTACAGGCGCCTAAAAGCCTAGGTTTGAAAGCCGCTTGGTCTCTTGTGGAAACGGCGCAGCAAGGTTTGTTTAGTCAAATGGTTACGATTCCATTACTCCAAAATCACCGGATTTTGTCTCAGGTGGCAGGTCATGGTATGAATGTCATCAAATTGTTACCCCCCCTGACTATCACGGCAAAAGATCGGGATTGGACGATCAATGCAGTACAGAAAACCATTGGTGATTTACAGCAAGTGGGTACGTCTATTTGGTCATTAGGCAAAACATTGGCTAAAAATGCGTTGGCTGCTAAGCAGACATGATTATGCTGCGCTCAGAATGGTGAATTTGACTAAGTAATAATCATGCTCTAGTATTTACTTATATGAATGATTATTCTGAGACAAATTATGTTTGATAGATCAAAGAAAGGGTATCATAAACTGTTGGTAGAAGATCCAGATATAGCGAGCATCATTGCAGTGGGTAGGCCCACTGTAACGTATCCACTTCCTTCTGCATTGGGCTCCTATACCAAAGAAGGTTTGGAGTATCCAGATAATATGGGTAATCTCCAATTAGTGCTCCCGGAGCAAATCCCTGAATTTTTACACAATATTTGTGCTGCAGAGATGCCTTGGACGCAAGGGTCGTTTGCCACTATTTTTTATGATGCCGATCAAAAACCGATGCCTGGCTTCGAACTTTTTGAAGAAGCATTACAAAGCAATCCTGCTGCTTTCATCGATTTTCAGTTGATGATGCTCGGTAAAAGAGCGGCACAAATTCAAATCGCACGAGTTGGTCCTGAACCCCATGCCATGTTGTGTGATGACTGTCGAGAATTGTTGTACCTGTCACAGCAATTAAGCAATGAATTTACGCTCTTTCAAGACAGAGTGACGCGTTTACCTGCATCACGGCATTGTTTGACGGTGTTCAATAAGCTGGAAAAAGACTTTAAAATGCGCTGGGAAGCATTGATTCAGCCTTGTGCTACAAAATATAAAGATGAAATGGATTTTCATAACATATGGTTAAATTTGCTTGCGATAGCTTCTATCGTGGGTTTGGTTGGGTTGGTTTGTAAAAATGTGGCGAGAGTTTATCAAGGTAAAAATCTTAGTTTCTTTCAATTTGACGCGGCGTATTCTAAAAACGTGACCGCGTTAGAACAATTAAAAACAGGCGATTTCACGCGACCAAGTCTGGATTTACAGAATTTTTTTACTGAAAACCGCGATGATGCATTGTACACCGTACAAGCATTGAATCCGTATTTAGACCGTTTAAAACAAGAAATCACCAATTTTGAGGGGAATGCACTTAAATCTGATCTCAATCATTTACATGCTATGCATTTATGGCTTTCTAGAACTGTGAGTGATTTTTCAGAAGAAATAAACAAAATACAAGGTACTGCAAACGAGGCGGATGATCGTGAAATTTGGGAAGTAATATTCATAAATGATTGGTGTTGTGGGGTAAAAACATTTCAAGGGCAAGAAGATGATACCACACATTATCCTCAGGAGCTGCAAGCTGCGCTGATCGATATCCACTATATTGCGGAAGAGCTTAGTCAAGAACTGAGTAGTTCTGAGCGGTACTCGTTATACACTGGGCACTCCAAGTTTTAAAACAAGTTCTGTTTTATTGTGACACTGCAATTTATTTTTCAGATACTAAATCGTTCTTGTGATAACCTTGTTGATCAAGAATAATGCGGTTATTCGCTTTAAGTAGCCATTTAGT
The DNA here is from genome assembly GCA_945878975.1 of Legionella genomosp. 1. Classification (GTDB taxonomy): domain Bacteria; phylum Pseudomonadota; class Gammaproteobacteria; order Legionellales; family Legionellaceae. The sequence goes on along the minus strand of CAMCUM010000038.1, from coordinate 1,366 downwards.
TAAAGGCTACCACTTTTTGATGTAAGCAAAATATCGATGACGTGAGTGTAAGTTACTTCCTCTTTACGCACGCATCCTGACTGTCCCCGTTAAAACCCCAATATATACTACAATGACAATAGAAAGTCTTTTTTGAAGGAAAAAAGATAAAATCAAGCATCGAATCCAATGCCATTAAATCTCTTGATGGTCAAGCGTGGTTTATGCAACGAATGTATAATGCTGGTTACAATATAGATGCTTTGGGTGAATGTTATGGAATGACAACCGCGTCTATGTGTGCTTTCTTAGCTGGTGATATATCCAAGAAATTATTTTATCTAAGGACGGAGATGTTTTAAATTTTGGATTGCGAAATAAACAAAGGAAATTAATGAATGAAGGGAGGCATGAAGAAGCGACAATATTAAATAACCAAATAATCGAAATGACGGCCTTTTTTGACACGTTAGCATTGAATCAATCACCAGCAGAGTATTCTTTTTTATTTGAGGATGGTGAAGAGGTGTTTGTTCAAAATAGAGAGAGAACACTCCCCATTACAGTTCCAATTAATTTAGATAACAATACAAACAGGCCTGCTTTGGTTCGATACTATAGCGGCACGTATTCAAAGGGAGAATTGATTGCTTATTTATCTTCATTAAAAAGCCATCTTGGCTCGACCTCTTTTTCGTTGCAATTATCTACTAAAAGGCATGCCATTAATTTAAACTATGATAGTCAAACTGAGCAATGGTTGTTAATTGACCCCAATCATTTACCTGGAAAATCAATTGCCCAGACCTCTTTAGTTGTTGAGGAGTTGTTGGCTGATTATGCTGGGATTGAAGGCCTGGTATTAAAAACGAAAATATATACGATTAACTCTTGTAAAGAAATGATAGCGCGACAGTGTTTGGCGATGGAAAATACGAGCATTTGGAAGGCGCTACATGCGTTAACTCATGAGAAAGTTAATGGCATATATGATGCAGATAAGCGTGATCAACTGTACTATAATATTATAGAAGGAAATGTAGCCTGGATAACAGAAGCCTCTAACTGCTGTGATATTGTTTTGGGCGATATTCATTGGGAGTTGCTCGATAGCTGCGAACCTAATGGCATCCCGTATAGTGCTGCTATATTAGCGGTTATCGAGGGTATTGATTTAGATAGTGCAAAAAAAATGTTATTTGAAGCATGTTGCAAAAATAATAAAAACGTCGTCGTGATGCTAGGGCCTGTTTACAATTCATCCCCGACGCCTACGTGCCGCGGCTTGTCCGCGGCATCCAGGAGATGGTCAAATTACAACTGAGCCAATTTAATTGCTCATTCAATTGATAAATAAGAACAAACTCGTAATATAACGATTCTAACG
>CAMCUM010000037.1 GCA_945878975.1 Legionella genomosp. 1 | reverse complement strand
AACCCGTTGCAGTCGCGTGCTTGTTTTGGCATATCAAATAGTCAGTGTAAATATCAAGCATATCCATGCGTTGCTCCTCCATAAAAGCAGGAGCAGAATTTTAATTAATTTCAGTTACGAAACAAGGGGTGTGCGTAAGGTGAGTAAATCACTAAAAGCTCATCAAAAAAACATTGATCATAAAACACGTGAAATCATCAGCCGTGAATTGGGACATTCGCGCAGGTCCATTACCAAAATTTATTGTGGAAAGTAATACTAAATTGCCCCTGAAAAATTCGACCAGTGATCTAAATAACTAATTGATTTGGTTTGCATTGCATATATATCGGAAACCGAGTTTGCATAACGCCTATATTTAAAGCATTTGTAGTCATAACACATTGCTCTTTTTTGTGCTTTATAATATCAATTTCCTTTGTTAACAATTTAAATCTATCAAGCAACCCCCCTTTTTTTTGGCTGAAGACACATGAACTTTTTCCATGGTTTGAGTATTTCGCCAAACAATCTCCTTATTGAACAACCACGCATTAAACACTTCTATATCTAATACATGACAGTCATATAGAAATAAATAATCCCCTAAACTACACGATGTCAGTAATATCTTGGTAATTTTTTTCTTATTTGACCAATCATCAGGAAATATATCAGTTATGGACGCATTCCTCCTATCAAACTTGTACCTATTCTTAACAACATTATCTGCGAACAGATATTTTGCAAAATATACTGACAATAGGCCACAGATGGCCATGTCAAAAGACTCCACTAAATTGCCTATCATACCAGTCAGAATAATGCGTGTCTGGTGCTTCATTATGCTTTCACCTCTTCTGGAACCTCGTACGGCCGCACGGTTTCTTGATCCTCTACCCTATCAAAAAACAAAATGCCATCCAAATGATCAACTTCATGCTGTAAAATTCGTGCTTCCAAACCGGTGGCTAATTTTTTGATAAACATGCCATCTACGTCAAATCCTGAATATTCAATTTCAATAGCACGCGGCACTGTGCCGATTAGACCACCACTATTTAAACAACCCTCATCGCCATATTCTTTTTCTTCAGACAAAAATTTCAATGTTGGATTGATCAATACTGTATCAGCAATAGGTACTTCGACTTTGCGACGCTTTGTATACCCTGTACCATAAACAATAACTCGTTTACTGACCCCTATTTGCGGGGCGGCAATACCCACAGCACCTTTTTCTTGCATAATAGCAATCATCTCGTCTACCAAATCTTTTAACCAATCCGAATTAAAATCCTTATCAGCAATCGGCTGCGCTTTTTGCTTTAGAATAGGATCATTTCTTTCAAGTATTTTTCGCATACTGTACCTCATTGTTGATGACAAGCGTTAACACCGGTTTTCTCTCCGATAGAAAATTGGGGCGATTTGGAAGTTGAATTGATTTTACAATTCTTTGCAGACAAAATTGGCCAAGTTTTTGTAATATGTTTGCTTGATCCATAAGTTTATTTTGAATTTTCGCGTCCGCTGACTGCGTAGCAAAAGAGTAAACCACACGATACTCTTCAAATAAAGAGGGCATAGCGACTCCCATACTAAGCTTTGGCACTTTTTGCTTAAAGTGTCGCAGTGTTTCTCGGTATTCATCGCAATATAATGCTTCCCATGGTTGGCTCGTATTCTGTATAAAAAATTCCATACGAAAGCATTTATCAAATTGCCATAATTGTTTTTCAATGAGGTTATGTTCGATGGAGGGTCTGGACGATAAAAATAATAGCTCATTCTGTGACGACAATAAGGCGATAGAAATGTAATTGATTCTAATTGCCCCAAAACATCTCGAAATATCCGACTGAGTACTCGATAATTTTGAAACATTAGATCACAAGCTTGCGGATGCAAGGTTATTGTTGAATTCATATTCACATCTACTTAGCTTACAAGGCTTTCCTGGCTTTGTTTTTCTTTACAAGCGGACTTTGGATCCATCACCAAATTGATGATTTTTTCCAAATCGGCTCTCGATGCATCAATCTCACGGAGATTTTGCACCAATCCTATCACAAAATCAGCATAATCTTCCGCGCTTTCTTTTTCTTTCTGATATAAACACAGACTCTTACTCAAAAGATAATGTAATAAATCATCATCAATAGGATTGGTTTGTTGGGCTTCAAACGGTTGGTTCTGCTCCCCATCCCCAAACACTAACCATCCAGGGGAAACTTTTAAAAAAGAAGAGATACTGATCATTTTATCATAATCAGGTAATGCATCCCCTCGAATATACCGGCGACAAATCTGTTCAGAAGCGTCGGTAATCTCCGAAAGGGTTTTCATACAAATACCACTCGGAGAACGAGAAGCAGAGTACCCATTCAATTTCATGGCATCAATCAAGCGATTTGCGAAGTTTTTATACTTTCCTTTGCTCATAACAATCCCTATCTCGTATTTGATAAAATAAAGCTAACACAAAATACAGTATCAATCAATTTCATATCATATATTATTAGTTTGTTAACAAAATGCATATTGATATTGTTTGTAATAATATACTAATATTTGTTTCTATATGTTATGGAAATTATCAAAATCATAGTCCAACACCTGCCTGCTTAAATTTTATTTTAAATTTTTTAAAGCACAACTGGGGGTAACATGCATTACATAAAGGACAAGGGAATGTCGCAGAAGATATTGTTTATTAACGATCTAGAGAAAATCATTGGACGCAATCGGTTGACGCTTCGTCGGTGGTGGTTAAAGGGTAAGTTTCCAATGCCTGTAAAATTGAATGGGACGGCGTTGGCTTGGCATGCAGAAACTATTCATGAGTGGATTAGGCAAAATATTAAGTAACTGAGTACATAAAAGCCTCTTCATGAGGCTTTTTTTCTAAAAGAAATTAGACCCGTTTATTTTAAGACTTCCTATCCATCAGATCTTCTCGAAAAGAGAATGCCTCAACGTGGGGTTGACCAAGGCTTCCAGTGCAAGAGATTCTGGTTACATGGAAAGTCACTTCTGTTTCATCCACCAACTGCAACTTGAGGTTATCAATGAAATTACGAATAGCTGGCATTTGCATATGTTCTTTAAATGCGCGGTAGTTTGTGTATTTCTCAACAAGGGTAAAACGTAATGGGTTATCGATATTTTGGAGGAGCTCAGAATATTCGCAGCCAACTTCTTCCCGTGTCTCTTTCGCCCAATGCTCTAGAGCTTTGAGTAATTCATCAACTTTCCCTTGTTTTGCAATAAGTTTTGCATGAACCGTGATCTTGACTGGATTTTCGTTTTCACTTGTCATGCTATTCTCCTAAGTTCTTGTAACATCAGTCACGTCCCATATGGGTGGATGATTAAGTAATTATAGGATTGTATAGTGCGCTGTTGTTATTGGGTAAGGCCGAACAAAGTACCCATCAAAGTACCCACTAAGACATTTGTTGAAGTTGGTATTTTCTAGAAAACCCTTGTAGTATATGGCTCCCCGGGACGGACTCGAACCGCCGACCTAATGATTAACAGTCATCCGCTCTACCGACTGAGCTACCGGGGAATAAAAGCCGATTTTAAATGGATTATGAGTTTTGGTCAAGTCATCTTATCATAATTCACTTTAAGAATTCTTTGCAAATCGTTCTAAACGATCCAAAGCATCGCGTAATGTCTCCATACTGACTGCAAAAGATAGGCGAATGCAACCCTCGATACCAAACGCTGAACCAGGAACCACTGCTAACCCTTCATCCGTTAACAAACGTTCTGAAAACTCTAGATCGTTTGCAAATCCGCGTTTTTCAATTAAGGCTTGGACGCTGGGGAAAATATAAAAGGTCCCATCCGCTGGGATCACTTCGACACCTGAAATGGCTTGGAGACGTTTCACGACATAAGCATGGCGCTCCTGAAAAGCTTGCACCATTGTATCAATACTCTCCATCCCTCCATTGAGGGCTGCAACCGCAGCTTTTTGCGCTATAGAACAAGGATTTGAGGTAGATTGTGACTGGATGGTTTTCATTGCTTTGATCAATGGACTAGGACCCGCAGCGTAACCTATACGAAAACCGGTCATTGCATAAGCCTTCGACACACCATTGAGTACAATGGTTCTATCATAAAGCTCAGGACAAGCATTGAGAATATTCACAAAAGGCTTGTTCCAGAGTATATGCTCATACATATCGTCTGTCGCAACCAATACCTGCGGATGTTGCAACAAGACTTTTCCCAGCGCTTTCAATTCTTCCAAAGAATACGCCACACCAGAAGGATTGGCTGGGCTATTCAAAATCACTAATTTCGTACGAGAAGTGATGGCTTTGGCCAAAGCTTCTGGTGTTATTTTATAACGGGTTTGTGGCAATGAATCAATAAAAACCGGAACACCTTCCGCTAGCAATACCATATCAGGATAAGAAACCCAGTATGGAGCAAGGATGACCACTTCATCACCTTTATTCAATAAAGCCTGACATAAATTATAACAACTTTGTTTGCCACCCACAGAGACTAAAATTTGCTCTGGGCTGTATTGCAATTGATTATCACGTTTGAATTTAGCTTGAATCGCTGCTTTCAATTCAGGAGTACCATCTACGGCAGTGTATTTTGTAAAACCTGCTCGCAACGCAGCAATTGCTGCCTCTTTAATATAGTCTGGTGTATCGAAATCGGGCTCTCCCACCCCTAGATTGATCACATCTTTCCCTGCAGCACGCATTTGCGCAGCTTTTTCTGCCACCACCAAGGTAGGGGAAGCTTTGACCTGTTGCACACGATGGGAGGACGTAAAGCCCATAATATTACTCCAAGAAATGTAAGTACTTAAAACAACCCGTCATTATATCAGCAATTATTTTTTTTCGCCATCACAGCAAAATCATTTGCGAAGGCCAGCGATCTTACTAAATTCCTAGATCTCGTAAACAAGCCGCGGGCCATAAAACATCTAGAATGAAATATAAAAAATCAAAATGTACCATAATATACATATAGGAGCATTTTTTATGAAAAAAGAAGGTTTTTTCTTAAATTATGGAGGACCAGGTGAGCAATGGTACACTTCAAATCAAACAGAGATACCAGCTTTGGATCAGGCTTGCGACGCAACCTATGGCCCACCTAGACGTTCAGTCAATTTGTCTGTCCAAGGCCTCAAACTCAAAATAATGGCTTATGGCGTACACAGAGCAATTCATGTGGAATTACCCCCATTTTCATCCTATAAGACCCACCAACTATACGATCAACTTCGCGAAACAGCCCTCGATTTTTGTGATAAAGACTATGCGATTCTCAACAATAATTTTGTCACAGCAGTCACGACCATTTTACATCAAATAGACCCAACCATCGTACCGCAATATCTTGTTTTTCCCTGGTCATTGGATGACACGCTTAAAGAATACCAACACCAACAAGTTTCAGCTGGGTTTCTTAAACAATTTTTCAATCTTTATGAGCAAAAACTCAATCAACAAAATTATTTTTCTTTTATAAGTAACCGTGCAAAACTGCGCGAGATCAAATCATTACACGATGTGTTGAACAAAGCCTATCAAGGTGAGCATCATGATCGAGAAAGAACCAAATCCGCTTTAATCGAGCTCAATTGGGTAACCGAAGATGAACAGGGTCTATTACATCCCAGTTCAAGAGCCCCCATGGACTTTAGATTGGGACTCATCCAATTCAACCAAGATTACCAAGCAGTAACCGTTTTAAAAAATATTGTATCCAGTCACGAGATAACACAAAAAACGTTAAACAAATTATTTCAAGATAGTCCTGATTACACCACTGCAATGGAACGGACCAAACATCATTTCATGTCGATCTCTCCTACCGCCTATGCAGATATAGAATTCCAGATGGAAATATGGCAACACGCTCAAGAAATGAGAGAGGAAACCTATGATCTGGACGATAATACATTAAACGAAGAACAGGACGATGACCCTTCGTTCAAAACCTAGTGCTTTTTCGAAACTATGAGCGAAAAAAGCGCTAGCATAAAAACCTAAAACTCATTCCTAAAGGAGATAGGTACGTTGCGTTTTGCAGCCCACATGAGATTTTTTAGTCACGCATGACCTTGCCCTGAGATGACGAACCTGAGGTAACAAACAAAATTACAAAGTATGGTATACTTTCAGAAACAATTTACCCTAGAAAAAACATTATAAACCTATTTTATGGGTGAGTTTTCATGAAAAATACCTTTCAACTGCACGCTGATTACAGCCCAGCCGGCGACCAACCCAATGCTATCAAAACCTTGATAACCGGTATCGAGCAAGGTTTGGCTAAACAAATTTTATTAGGAGTCACAGGCTCAGGCAAAACATTTACCATAGCGAATGTCATTCAAGCTATCAAACGACCTACTTTGGTTATGGCGCCTAACAAAACTTTGGCAGCGCAATTGTATGGTGAATTTAAAGACTTTTTCCCCAATAATGCTGTGGAGTATTTTGTATCCTACTATGATTATTACCAACCAGAAGCCTATGTTCCATCATCCGATACGTTTATAGAAAAAGATGCGTCTATCAATGAGCATATTGAACAAATGCGTCTTTCTGCTACCAAAGCACTCATCGAACGCAAAGATGCCATCATTGTTGCAACCGTTTCAGCCATTTATGGCTTAGGTGATCCGAATTCTTATCTCAAAATGCTCTTACACATTTCACGTGGCGAACGTTGTGATCAACGCCAAATTTTACGGCGTCTCACCGAATTACAATATGCCCGCAATCCACAGTCTTTAGCCAGAGGACAATTCCGAGTGAATGGCGATGTGATCGATGTCTTTCCAGCCGATGCGGAAAAACTCGCCGTTCGCATTGAATTATTCGATGATGAAGTCACAAATTTGGCTTATTTTGATCCGCTGACTGGAGAGGTTCTCCAACGTGTCCCCCGGATTACGATTTTCCCCAAAACCCATTATGTCACTCCGCGTGAACGTATTGTAGCATCCGTGGATTTGATCAAATTAGAATTACACGATCGTCTAAAAGAATTAGAAGCAAATCATCAATTATTAGAAGCACAACGTTTAAATCAACGCACTTGCTTCGACATGGAAATGATGCTCGAGCTAGGATACTGCTCCGGTATTGAAAATTACTCACGTTACCTTTCCGGACGTAATCCTGGTGAAGCACCTCCAACTTTATTTGATTATTTACCCCCTGATGCGCTACTAGTCATCGACGAATCCCATGTTACCGTTCCACAAATTGGTGGGATGTATCGCGGAGATCGTGCACGTAAAGAAACGCTGGTCGCATATGGTTTCCGCTTACCCTCCGCACTCGATAATCGCCCCATGCGCTTTGAAGAATTTACGGAACGATCCCCCCAAACCATTTATGTCTCTGCAACACCCGGGGCCTATGAACTAGAACATACTGATCAAATCACTGAGCAAGTGGTGCGTCCTACGGGCCTGATCGATCCCGTCGTGATCATCCGACCAGTTCAAAATCAAGTGGATGATTTGCTATCAGAAATTCATGCTGTCACCAAAACGCAACAACGCATCTTAGTCACGGTTCTGACCAAACGCATGGCCGAGGATTTGACAGAATATCTCCATGAAGCTGGTATCGCCGTACGCTATTTACATTCAGATATTGATACAGTAGAGCGCGTAGAAATCATTCGTGAACTGCGCTTGGGCGTATTTGATGTCTTGGTTGGTATCAATTTGTTACGCGAAGGACTTGATATGCCTGAAGTTGCTTTGGTTGCAATTCTCGATGCTGACAAAGAAGGATTTCTTCGTTCAGAACGTTCACTGATTCAAACCATAGGCCGTGCCGCACGCAATCTTAATGGCCGCGCAATCTTATATGCCGACCGGGAAACAGGTTCCATCCAGCGAGCATTGGCTGAAACAGCGCGCCGGCGTGAAAAACAAATCGCACACAATCAAAAACACGGCATCACGCCAAAGGGCATCTTCAAATCGGTACAAGACATCATGGAAGGCGCCAACATTGGACAACGTAAATCTCATAAAAACACCAAATCCGGTCCCGTGTTAGAAACACGTTTTGCAGGTTTATCTCCCGAAGCAATGCTGAAAGAAATCGTCAAATTAGAGAAACAGATGCTAAAGCACGCTAAAAATATGGAGTTTGAAGAAGCCGCTGTGCTGCGAGATCAAGTTATGGCTTTAAATGCACAAATCAAAGCTAATAATTTTGAGATATAAAAATCGACGTCGTGTGCAATTATCGAGCAGTACTTTAGGGGCGTTGCCTAATTAGCAACGTCATACCATCAAAATATATTGCGCTTAACCGCTGAATAATAAGCAAAAAACAAATTCAAAAACGTATCGCAATATCTTATAGAATTGTTTAGAATTGCAACGCCAATTCTGGCTTGTCAGATCGCGATTGAGCTGTTGGACATGTGTTTAATTTTAATGAGGTAGCAAATGAAACAGTTAATGAAAGGCTTGATTAGAATTCTTAGCCTATCAAGTTTAACAATAGTCACAACCACTATCATCGGTTGTGCGGCTACTCAGACCGTTATTGAGCACCGCAACTTAGAAACAAAAACCAGTTTATCAAAAACCGTCTTTTTAGATCCTGTTTCAGACGAAGAAAAGACTATTTTTATTGTAGTCAAAAACACCTCTGATCAGGACATGAATATTAATCAAAAATTATCCCGAGCCTTTAAAATGAAGGGTTATCGTGTGACAAAAAATCTAAGCGAAGCACATTATCTTTTACAAGCCAACATCTTACAAGTTGGCAAAATGAGTACTGCCGCAAGCCAATCAGCCCTAGGTGGTGGTTACGGTAGTTCTGTTGCAGGCGGTCTTACAGGAGGCGGCCTCGCTGCAGCCATCACACAAAATTCCACCGCGATCATTGCAAGCGGTGTTACGGGTGGTCTTGCAGGGTTAGCCGCTGATGCAGTTGTCAAAAATGTCAATTATACGATGATTACTGACGTTCAGATATCTGAACGAGTAGGTAAAGGGGTCAAAGTATCTGAAGAGCATCAATCTTCTTTACAACAAGGCACCGGCTCAAAATTGAAACAAGTCTCATCGCGTCAAACGCAATACGAGCGTTACCGAACAAGGATCGTCTCTAATGCCAATAAGTTTAATTTAACCTTTACAGATGCTGCCCCTTCATTAGAAGCAGGATTAGTGAAAACTTTGGTTGGGATTTTTTAGATCATGACGATATTGAATCATTGTTATAAACCGATAAAATCATTTGCGAACCGAGCCTGCCTCAACGACTGCCGTCATCACCAATTCATTACTCACCGCAACCGGGGCAGAAGCACGAGCCATCCGTGACGCAGTTCCGGTCGCCATGAGCATAGGCTGCTCTTGCGAAGAAACCAGCTCTTCCTGATACCCTACTGTACTGACAGTAAAATGTTGCTCCGTATAGGTCTTATTTAATTGGACCAATTCTTGTTGAATTTGCTTATTTAAATTTTGACGTAATAACGCTTTGGCATTCTCAATTTCTATAAGATCTGGTTTAAATTCAATACTGGCTATTTGATAGGTTTCGCCAGGTTTGGATACATTTTTTGCTTTGTCATAAAGATGAGCCAATTGACTTTGATTGACTCTTAATTGCGCCCTAACCGAAAGCTTTTCCAATCCAGAACTATCCTGAAACCGATCAAATTGGACAATGTGCCAATCTCCAGGAGCTATTTTACGCAGCTTATCCAGCATATCACTCCGTGCTTGCACGACATCAGAGGAATCTAAACTCGCATTCACTGTTACAGAGAGCAAAGCCGTTTGCGTACTGACCCAAGCTTTCGAAGACAATTGAAAATTAACTTTATCTAGCGTAAGTGGTGCAGATATCTCCGCCGCATAGCCCCCTTGCCAACAGAGCAGACCAACCACTATTCCAGTAATGTGTTTCAATATTGTCTCCCCAAGTATCCTCGTTACTTAATACACTATACTACTTTAATTTTTATGGCAAAATCATTGTAATTTAGATAATCTACTAAAAACTCTCTATCCTTACCATTCATGAGTAAAAAACTTGCGTTGCAGCCTAATCTGCTCCGTTTTACCTGTTGTGTAGCCTTAAAATAATGGTAGCCATACAAACTACTTACCAGTTTGGCATATTCGTAAATAAGCAGGGCCCTGATTGATAGCGCCCAGCAAATTGGGGTTCTTTGCAGGAAGGTACGGAATTTCCCAGAATACACTTCAATTCTCTTTGAATAGAACAAGTTATAAACAATATTAACAATACTTAATAAAATTATTTGTTTATTGCAGGACTTACGAAAAACTCATTCCCATAGATCAATTAAATTCAAGAAATATCTCACAAAAGCAGTGTAGAAAAGATCATTTAAATCTTGAACAAAATTTATTACTGTATCCGCTCACATAACACACCTGGTATGACATCATCGCCCGTCCAAGAAAACCCTTTGGTCAGTTAGATTACTGCCAATATCTTTTAAGCAGTCAAATCAACTATACGCTAACTAACTATGCCGAGCATGTGACTCACGTTAGCCATGATTTAGTTAAATTGTATTTGGAAAGAGAGCGATTAACAGCAGCCGGTGTTTGGAGCCAAGTTAAATTTGATATTGTTACAAGCGATGCTGGTTATATTGGGTTTGATGATACCGTTCTTGATAAAAACCACTCACTTCATATTGAATCCGTTCGTTGGCAGTATAGTGGAAATGCTCACGACGTTATTCGCGGTATTGGCCTTGTAAACTGCATTTATGTTAATCCAGAGACTCAGCAATTTTGGGTGATTGATTTTCGTATTTTTGACCCGGAAAAAGGTGGTAAAGGTAAAATTGACCACGTAAAAGATATGTTGAATAACCTCATCTTTCACAAAAAACTGCCATTTCAAACGGTTCTAATGGACACCTGGTATGCAACGAGCGGCCTGATGCTCTTGATTAATGACCACAAGAAAAAATTTTATTGTCCAATTAAAAAAAATCGTTTAGCCAAATCGCAGAATACTGATGGAAAATACATTTCAATTCGTGATTTAGAATGGAGCTCAGATGAAGTACATCGAGGTTTACTCAGATTATGAATCTGGTGCGAATGGTTTTTTCACTGTCACGATGGGTATCACTGATGCTACTGAGCAAACTGAGTTCAACTCTGTGACCATTCAATCAGGTAACTATCTTGTTTTTCAAGGGGTAGGCCCGATGCCCGCCACAGTGATTGAGACTTGGCAGAGGATCTGGACATACTTTGCAACAAACAGCGGTTATCAAAGGAATTTTATCAGCGATTTTGAGGCCTATAGCGTTTCTGACCAAGTGGCCATTTATATTGGCGTTATTTAAACGGAGCCAGCAATGACTCACTCGCACAAAGAATCACTATTATAAATATTTTCCTTAAAAGATTGTGGGCTATTCAAAATTAGTACTATTATATAAATTGGTGACACAAATGCTGCCAACACAAACTACCAAGGAGAGATAGGATGAAACTGAAGCCCATTATTGCTGCGATGCCAATCATGTTTACCCTGCTAACAGGATGTACTACCGATCCACAAACTCATACAATGAGTATGCAATCGCCTTTCCACAGTGCGGCGCAAAATGCGGCAACGAATGGAGAGATTGTTGAAAGAATCATCGCTCTCGATCAAGCCGAAATTGCAACAACTCATTACGCAGCAATAAAAGCGCGTCACCCCAAAGTAAGACATTTTGCAGCCTTTTTGCATCACGCTCATGAAAAAAACTTACACCAAATACGCCAGTTTAGTCATAAACATAACATCGCTCCAGTCGAAAATGCTGTAGCAAACGATATCAAACGACAAGGCCAACAGGAATTGGCTGAGCTTAAGACATTAGCTCATATCGATAAGGTGTTTATCAAAGATATGATTCATGACCATGAAGGCGCATTGAACCTCCTTGATCGTGCATTAATGCAATCGACCAATATCCAGTTAACTGCTCATTTAAAAGAACTACGTCATCATGTTGCTGAGCATTTACACAAAGCTGAAATGTTACAAAAAGAATTAAATCTCAACTAAACATAAATCCTAAGGTAACCTTGATGCAACCGCATCAAGGTTACCTTAGATTTGTACAAAAAACCTTTCGAGTAAATGAATGACCTGTACCATTTCACGTAGCCGATGGAGATAACACATTCTCTGCTATATCACGCGCCAATTTTGCCGAACGGAACATAAAATAACTCTGTATACCGAATGCAACACCGGTAGCCCCTAAAATAGCGGTCGTCACGGGTGTCGTTGCAGTTATCGACAGCAATGCAAATATCGCCATCAAAATGAAAGCCGCAGACAAAATGCTTAATAATATCGCCAAACACTTCAATAAAATGCTGCGCCGATGTAACGCTCTCGTTAAATTAGCATCATGATTGGTTTGATCAGCAGAAATGGCCGCCGCTGAATTGGGGGTATTGCGCACCCTAGGTCGCAGTCCTTTCGTTATCTCTGATTGTAATTGCGCAGCAAATCTGAGGTCATTCGAACCTTCCACTTGATTATAGATAGGGATATAAACCTCCCCTGCCGTATCCTGAAATTCAGCCAGCACTTCTCCAAATAAAGTTGCCGCCAAGACAGAGTCCCACCCGTATACTCCGATCCCTAGTGGTTGGATATATAATGGTCTATTCAATTTAATAGCATCTTCAACCGCCAGTCGAACCGCTGCTTTATACTGCTCTTCTAGATCGGCTTGTGGCAAATTTTGATGAGTCGGCGTAATATGCTTATGCTCTCCTAAGCATGCCACCGTCGCAACACCACCTAGATACGTTCCTTGCTGAGCAATTCGACAATACAACGGAAGCGCTCTCTGATACTGATATCTGATCAATGTTTGATCTAGATCTTCTTGCCAGCCTTGTTTACTTCCAGGCTTACTAGATTGATTTTGATCAAAGTACTCTTTAAACTTAGTAAACCCGCTACCCATCTCTGCTACATTCCGACAAGTCACAGTCCCTGCACAAACTATCAAAGCTTGCGCAGGAGGTAGGGGCGCTCCTGACAATAATTCAATTTTCATAACCAACCAGCATGCACACACATAAGACACATTGTATCAAAAAATCATCATTATGTCACTCAGCGTTGGTAAAGACACTAATTTGAGGCAAAGCAAAATAAAGAAAAAACAACAAGTACAATAAAAAACAGTGAGATACGTTGCAACCCATGATTTGACTTTCATTCCGCGTGGTACTGCATAACCAGCATGTTGATCACCACGGTTTTTCCAGCGTTGTTGGGGTAGACGAAAGACGATATACACTTTAATCAACGTACTCACTAATTGATTAACGTAAACCAAAAGAGGAAAACTCATATCAATACGGCGCGCGTGTGTAAATAATATCAATGAGATACATAAACGCGAAAAAGCAATACGGAGGAACGCGATCAAAAGAAAAATCGCACCACTGCTCGCGGCCAAGATAATGAACATCATATGTCCAATCAACATAGTCCACACAGCACATCTTTGATCGACCAAACACCACCAAATAAAAAATCCGGTTTTTTTAGGCCCTAAACTCATAGCACGTGCACCATTGCGTAAGGTATTACCATTCCAACGCCGTAAATTCTCTTTCATACGATCCAAGCCATTTCCATGAATATACTCGATGGTGACCGTTACGGCATCTGGAATGTACAGCATATCTGCGCCGGCCTTCAGCAAATAATACCAAGTACTTTTATCATCACCAGAAAGAAACCTATAATCACCCCATAACCAATGTTTGAGATGATCATTTTCTACGATTTGGATAAACTCTGGCTCACACAGATGTTTCCCTCGAAAAATAGACATTCTTCCCGTTAATGTCAGAATTTTATTTGAAAGTGCATGCGATTGCATGGTGAAATCACGTTGCGCAAAACGCATTTCTAACCATTTCTTTACCCAAGTTGGCCCTTGCTCAACAATGACATCCTCATGAGTAGTGAGTGCTTGCATATTAGGATGGAGTTGAAAAAATGGCAGACACAAGCGTAAGCAGCCTGGCTCAAAAAAAGTATCGCCATCCATAAAAATCACTAAGTCTTCAGGTGTTAAACCATGCCGCACAATAGCACGCATCGTTTCTCCTATGGCATACCGTTTCCCTGGGCGCTTTTGTCTGATGATCACAACCTCAAATGAAAACGGGACCGTTTGTTTAGCAAAGAAGTTTTCAATAATGACTTCATCTGAATCAGCGCCCGTACCAATGAACAATTTTACCGGTACGGATACTTGCGCGCATTCATCCATAATAGATTGCAATACTATTTCCGTGGTACTTTGTAATTCTTGAAAAGTGGTCATCATAAAAAATAAACGTTGGGGCCGCCACCCGGATGCCCACAAACAATCAGCTTTTACTCGCCGCTTGGGAAAAACAATATATCGATATACAGAAGACCGAATCATATGATTGAACCACCAACCATATCTCCAAATACCAATGATCCCAAAACTGATCATGGTAGCGCGCTCCGCATAATAGAGCATAATCATTTTAGGTAAATGGAGCACGATGACCAATAGGATCAATACATACCATGCAAGGAACAAAAGATCAGACGGCACCCATCGAAATTTACGTTTCGTACCAACAGTTTTTATGTGTGAGGATGGACTGGTTGCCATAATATCCTACGTACTTTAGTAAACACCAACCAAGGGGAAGGTTTGCTGCGCTGTACAATAAACCATAATCTTGGATCAGGCGTGACACGGTTAATCGTATAATACATCACAATGGTGGGGGCTGCCTTCGCCACATCAAAACGTCCCCCAAGCTGAGCATAAGTAAACCCATTTTTCGCACGCTGTGCATCAATGCTCACTTGAGAATGCATAAATTCATGTCCAATACGATGCGTGACGATTTTTTTTGCTAAAAAAGCAAATGCTTGATGAGTCTCTGTATGGCAGCAATCTGTTACCAAAGAAATTTCTAACCAAGGCTGCAGATCATAATTATGATAAAACAATGCACTGCGCTGAATATAATCTACTGATACGCCTGATCTCGGATCCAAGTTAATACTCGCATACGTTTCCGCCATTTTGATATCCTGTAACCAATCCGCATGCCGCTGTAATATTTTATCGAGTAACAACAACATTTTTATTTGATGAATGCGATGATTATTCGTACTAGTCAAGGTATCAAATTCCCAAGCTATTTTTTTGCTCCGCATCCGCTCAAACCAATCTAGTATTTTATGTTTATCTTGCTCCGACAAATCACACGCAATCAAATCATACGCCCAAATCATCCCCTCAAGATTGGTTTCATCTATGGGATGTCCCGTTGGTTGGTTGATCTCGGCCCAACTCAAAAGCGTTTGTTTGGTTTTATTAAAATAATCCGCATTTTTACTGAGCCGATAACTTAAGGCCAGCACCGCAATATTACTCGCATCTTGAAATGCTTTTCTTGAGGCAATGAGCTCAGAATTGTTCAGATCGACTTGACCAGCACTATGTAGTGTGGTGATAGGATGCGCTGGTTTATCAACAAGTTTTTTGGTCCATTGTTGCAACTCATCTAGGCTGGACTCAGGAATTGGGATGGCTGGATTGCTCACCGCAGTCGTAATAGGCCACAATAATGGATGACAAATTGACGACTCCGCCATCACAGAATGGCAGAATGATAGCATCCACACAAAGCCCACTAAAAACCTAGCATTGTGATTTTTTTTCCTTGCCATCGCCATGCTATTTACCAACAAATTCCTACATATTGCTCTGATTTTGGTACGTCTTCTCGTATCCGAACCAAATCAATAATGATTTGATCTGGACGGAGGTTATCTACTACCGCTGCAAATTCATGTGCTTTGTTACCAATAACAATGGTTTGAGATCGCGCTAATAATTCCTCAATACTATCTACCATCAAATCTGATATATGAGGAATATAGTTTAATATATAGTCACGATTTGCGCCATGTAGCTTAGACTCAGACACATTTTTATCAAATAACGTGAGCTCATAGCCTTTACCTATCAAACGCTCAATCAGCTCCACAATAGGACTTTCTCTTAAATCATCTGTATTCGCTTTAAAGCCAAAACCCAGGATCCCTACGCGCTTATTACCTTGATCAATCACCATATTCAATGCTGTATCAATGTGTGATTTGTTACTAGGCAGAACGGAGCCAATAATAGGTAAATTGAGATTTAATTTCTCACTTTTATGCAAAAAAGCTCGCAGATCTTTAGGCAAACAAGACCCCCCAAATGCAAATCCAGGTTTCAAATAATGCGACGAAATATTGAGTTTGGTGTCCTGACAAAAAACATCCATCAGCAAATGACTATCAATATTTAATGATTTACATACATTCCCTACTTCATTTGCAAAACCAACTTTTAAAGCATGCCAAATATTATTAACATATTTCAATAATTCGGCTTCTTCAATATCCAAAAATATGGTCGGCATACTGGTACATACTTGATTGATTTCGCTTAATACATCACGCACTCTTTGATCAGACGTACCCACAACATTTTTGGGAGGGAAATAAAAATCATGAATGGCGGTACTCTCTTTCATAAACTCAGGGTTAATACACACACTAAACTCTTTCCCTTCTGTTTTTTCTGAATATTGCTCTAAAATAGGGATAACAACATTGCGAATAGATCCTGGTAGCATCGTGCTGCGACACGCAATAATATGATACTCCGTCTTATTTTTCAAAGCGCGGCCAATATCCTCGCAAATCCGTTCAACGTATTGCAAATCCAAACCATTATTTTTTTTACTTGGCGTACCGACACAGATAAAAGAGATAGTGCTATTTAATACCGCATCATCAACATCATGCGTGGCTCTCAAATTTCCATTAGCAACCCCCTTCGCGGTGAGCTCTGCCAGATCAGGCTCAATGATCACAGCTTTGCCAGCATTCACCATCGCCACTTTCGTTGGGTTTGAATCAACTCCAATCACAGAATAGCTTTTATTAGCCAAGCACGCTGCTGAAACCGATCCCACATATCCTAAACCAAAAATGCTGATGTTCATGACGATTACTCCTGTTAATCTAATTTATTCAATTAATCATTAATTGAGCTGATATACCCTTTACAAAGATTATATTAAGACGTTACCTTAGCGTAAAGACCGGTAATTGACTATAGAAATTTTTTATTCATCAAGCGATTAGGGATTTCCTGGCCTATCTAAGGCAATCCTGAAAATTAGTATTTAAACAAATAATTGAAAATCCAGGAAAACCACAGTAGTTACAATATGAAAGTAACGTGTTAGATTATTCTACAAAATTTATCGATGGATCGATGGTGAACAAATGGATACGAAATCCAAAAACCAAACTGTATTTATTATTGATGACGACCCCAATTTATGTGAGGCATTACGCAAGCTTTTTGAATTAATTCATTTAAAAGTGGAAACCTATGGCGATGCACAATCATTCCTGAATAACTATAAGCATGACAAAAAAGGCTGTCTTATTATTGATGTTCGTATGCCCGGGATGAGTGGGCTCGAATTACTCGAACATCTCTCCTCACAAAAAAATCGCTTACCAGTCATCGTTATAACAGGTTATGGTGATATGGCGATGGCTATTCGCGCGATGAAAGCTGGCGCTTACGATTTTATTTTAAAACCATTCAATGACCAGTATTTAATTGAAACCATTCAAAAATGCATCGATAAATCAGTCTGCGCGAACAAAACCGAAAATGTTGTTGAACGTTTTAAACTCTTAACAGAACGTGAACGGCAAGTGATTCATCTCATATCAGACGGAAAATTAAACAAAGAAATTGCTTACGAATTTGGCGTTTCCATGTCAACTATCGAGGCGCATCGTGCAAGTATCATGAGGAAAATGCAAGCTAAAAATATTGCACAACTTATAAAACTATATATTCACTCTCAAACCGAGCTTGATTTTCCGTAAATTAAAAAACAACATGTTTTTTGGGAAAATACACGATAACTGGCATGCCAGAGAATGCTATTTTGTCAAACTTGTCTCGGTCATTTTGTTGTACCGCTACCGTCACCTTGGCTGATCTATCAATTTGAAAATCTCGCCACCGGTATTGCGCATGCACTTCATCAATAAACCCATCGGTACGATTAATTTCTACTATGTTACCGACATAGGTTTTTCCCAACGCAGGAAAATATATTTTCACGTTCTCTACACCGATATGGATAATTTCATCTTGAGTGAGATAAGCAATGATCTGTTTTTCTGAATGCTCTTTTTCAATTAAAATAATCGGTTTGATATTGTCAGCTGTATTACCTTCTGATTTTAAAATTTGTGTCACCTTTCCGTCAAATGGTGCCGTCAAGGTTAGTTTTTTCATTAAATTCTCATACACTTTCACTCTACGATCATTCAGTGCTGCTTTTTTTTGTGCTGCGATGATCTCTGCATCTAAATCTTGCATGATGCCTTCTGTTTTCGTACCTGTAAAATACATCCCTTTGCTGATAGCACGCAAAGCATGACGCTCCGTACTGTGCTGCGCTTTGGCATCAGCCAATGTTTCTTGAGCACTGACATATTTGGCACGCTCTGCTTCCAAAGATGCTTCACTTACGTAATGTTTTTTGTTTAATTGAGTAAATCGCTCAAGATTATGTTGTGAAGTCATGACGGTTTGCAGAGACCTATTCACCTGTGTTTTTGCAGAAATGACTCGATTACTTCCTATTTTTTGATATATCTTTAAACGCTGCTGCTCATTAGAAAGCAGATGTTGGTAATAGTCTATATCCAATTTCGATTCTGCTGCTTGTATTTGCGCCAACTGCAGCGCTTGCTCAAGAGAAATGCTATCAATTTTGAGCAAAGGTGCCCCTTTTTTTACATGCTCACCGGCCTTAACATAAAGCTTGGTAATGTATCCATTCATTGGCGCAACCATGGTTTCAATTTCTGAGCTAATAACCGCGGTTTCCACTTTTAAATGGAGGACATAAGTATTAAAAATAACGAGCGCCGAAAGAAAAACCAGGAGCCCTAATACCGCATAAATGCTTGGCGCAAAATGGCGATGTCTGATAAAGGCTAACCACGCATTTTTTTTGCTGAATGATGTTGGCGCTTGTTCTGGCGAAGGATCGCCCATCCCATTCTCTAAAGGATTGATTTCACGCTGTACTGTGACATTCCCCATATCGTTACTGTTTGTCACACCAAATCCTAATATTGTTTTTTGATGCTGTGTAAGAAACCGAGAGCGCTCGCCATAAACCACAAATCTCTATAAGAAAAAAATTAAGCATCACGTTTGGTATCATGCGAAGGATGGAAACATTATTAGGGTTTTTTAACGATTTGACAACCACTTGTTAAAAAACCCTAAATTTTTACGACTATGGTGAACCGACTGGTATTCTAAGATGAATTTCTTCAGCACTTGAGCTGGCTACTTGTCCAGTTCTAGCATTTTGCATAATAGTGCTGAGATAAAAACCATCAAAGCCCATACTGCTTGAGTATTTGCATACTACTGCGCCGTTTGATGCGTTATAAGAAACGCCATCATTAAAATATCCATTAGCCCCTAAATTAAATGGTATATTT
This sequence comes from Legionella genomosp. 1, assembly GCA_945878975.1. GTDB lineage: Bacteria > Pseudomonadota > Gammaproteobacteria > Legionellales > Legionellaceae. The sequence goes on along the minus strand of CAMCUM010000037.1, from coordinate 2,812 downwards.
AACCCTATAATCATTGGACTTTGAAACAACGGGAAGGTAGGGGTATCAGAGTTCACTTTTTCGATCCCTGAACCAGCTAAATAACTACCATAGTTTATAACCACTTCCGTTCCCTTGTTCCCTATATCGGGACAATCCACGGTAATTTTCACAATATGATCTTGTGCTAAAGCAACTGAGGCACTGAAACATGTCATGATTGCAGCACCTATTAATTTACTCGTCATGTTTTTCATAGAATATCTCCATTTCAAAGTATCGTTCGAAACAAACGGCAAAATATATCCTAATATTTTACCAGTAAGCTCATTGCGAACTTACTGATGACAGTTTATGAATTATTTTAGGCTAATAATATTGATGGTTTCCTGAGATATTAAAGGTATCTATGAATGATACGTCCCTTCATTATTTAGGTTTTTTCGGCATTTTTATTTTAATTTTTGCACTATCTACATAATAAACAAAACCCTTCAAAGCATCCGGCATCAGATAGGTCAATGCAAAAGGATCAAACCCCTTCGTCGTATTGTACCTACAAACGATTGCCCCGCTTTCTTTGTTATAAGTCACGCCATCATTGTAATAACCATTTTCGGCAAGATTCATAGGGATATGTAACCCAATAACTGCTACCCCTCGAAACCATCTTATTTTTTGATCATTATTGCCATGTTTTTCAGTACCAGAACCATACAAATACTGCCCATAATTCTTGACTGCGCTATTATGATGATCCGTAATGAGCGGACAAGTAACGATAACATTAACCGTTTGATTGGTGGGGGATGCCACTGCATTGTGCACACAAAAAACCGACAAGAAAAGAACCATATTTTTATTAAATTTCATCATGATTTATCCTATTTTTAAATAAAAAATCTTTTGAATTGATCAAGCAATCAACGCGCGGGGCGTTACGCAATAAATCATAAAATTACTTTCCGACTTATCTGGCGATATTTTATTTTATAGGATAAAAAATTGTACTGTGGATTTCCTTATCTATATCAGGAAATTATTAAAACGCATACATACCCTTTTTCTAAAAAAAATAGACGATTTTTCTGAAAAACATGCCGCTTTAATATCCAAAACCCGTTATTAGTTTCAGGAAGACATTAGTAGTTATTTAAATGAATAAATTATATTCTTTTATTCTCATTCAACATTTTTATGCTGAGAGACCTCAAGTAAAAGGAAACTGACTTGCCGAAGGTTCTCATATGTTACAACCATATGTTTTCTAGGTTCTGTTGACAATTCCGGTTCCGACGTCCCGCCGACAAACCTCGGGACTTCGGGCTTTTGAAAATACCTGTCAACAGACTCTAGTTAAGACCTTATTTATGGAAAGTCATGGAGCAATACAAATGAAAAAATTTTCGACTCTTCTATTACTACTGATTTTATCATCCCCACTATTTGCAGTATCCGGCCCTGCCGTAACGCTACAAACAACCACTGCAAGCAATCCCTACCCACTTTCTTTTCAAGTTAATGTAACCTTTAGCGATTCAGTCGCAGGTTTTTTTCCAGCAGACGTCACTGTTACAAACGGTACTGTCGTCAGCATTACTGGCAACAGCTGCCAGCCAAACTATGTCATAACCATTCAACCAACATCCCCTGGCAAAATGACTGTTCTTATCCCAGCTAATTCAGCCGTATCCGTGACCACAGGCGACCCTAATCAGGCATCAAATCTTCTAACCATTGCACCGGCTGTGGTTATTGACCCAAGCGTAACCCTACAAACAGCTGCATTAAGCAACCCATTTCCGCTGTCTTTTCAAGTGAACGCGACATTTAGCCAGGCAGTCACAGGCTTAGTGCCAACAGGAGTCGAGGTTACCAATGGTTCTGTAGTCAGCATTGCTGGCAACAGCGGCCAAACGAATTATGTCCTAACCATCCAACCCAATGCCACAGGCACTCTTACTGCCCTTATTCCAGCCAACTCAGTCGTTGCAGTGAATACAGGCGCACCCAATCTGGCTTCAAATATTCTAACCGTTGGAGGTTTGAATCCTACTCTACGCCCTGCTTCTAATTTTAATTTAAAAACGTGGAGCCTGACGCTACCTCTCCCTTTAAATATGAGAAGTAATGCAATATCAATAGGTCAGGCTACCCTTAATGGCACGCCCGGAGCAAATAATGGGTATACAAATCGACCTTATTTTTTCACGGATCCTATCACTGGAGCGATGAATTTTTTCGCGCCGTTAAATGGTGGAACCACTCCTAACAGTGATTTTTCTCGCTGTGAATTAACAGAAGTACTGCCAGGTAATTCATCTACCTGGAAATTAAGTACGTTTGCAAGCAATACACTAACGGCATCGTTATTGGTGAGCCAAGTTGGACCCGTCGAGGACAGATTCGTTATCGGACAAATCCATGACAAAGGCAACACTGATTCATTCGGTCACACGGCGAGTAATTTGCCATTCGTGAAAGTCTACTATGATTTGAGTGCATTAGATCCGAATAATCAACCTTGCAATGGCTGCGTTTATGCTCAAATACGTATCACTCCAGCACAAAGTAGTTTTTTGAAAATCGTCCGTCTTGCGCGAAACATTCCTTTAAATACCATATTTATGTATAAGCTCACCTTACTTAAAAATGGCGCATTGACTATCACTGCAAACAATGTTTTGACGTGGTCAAGCAATTTGTTACAACCCAGTTAAGCCACTTTTTTTAACTCCAGCATTTGCGTTTCAAATTGATTCGGATTTTTATATCCAAGAAATGAATGCAGTCGATAGCTGTTATAAAACATCGTAATATAATTCAAAATATC
>CAMCUM010000036.1 GCA_945878975.1 Legionella genomosp. 1 | reverse complement strand
CCGACAGTGGAAATTAAATTTAATTGAGACCCTAAACCCAGATTGGCGTGATCTATATGAAGATATTTGTCGTTGATTTAGATCGTCTGGATGCCGCGGACAAGCCGCGGCACGTAGGCGTCGGGGATGAATTGTAAACACGCCCTATTAATAAACAGAACTGTGACAATATTTCCATTTTTTTCCACTATCACAGGGACAAGGACTATTTCGAGACAAAATCGATGATGTAGGGGATGGTTGTAACGCGTTAGGTTTACCATCCACATAAAACCAACGCCCATCTGTATAAAGAAATTCACTGATCTCACGCATATGCTGCAGCGTTTTACCATCCACAAAGCTCGCTATGAATTCCACAAAGCCTTGTGTAGACGAGGCTTGCTCTGTGTGGAGGACCTGGAGTTTGACCCATATCACCCGTTCAGCCCAAAGCTTCGCCGAGGTGGGATCAAATCCGAGACTGGCTTTATCACGCATAGTCGCTTGAATATACGCAATATCCGCAACACAATAGGCTGCATAACGCGAGCGCATCAATGCTTCAGGACTGGTTGGCGTTTTTAAGCCTTTATGAAAAGGTTGGCAACATTGCGCGTAAGATTGCCCGCTGCCGCAATAACATGCCTTCATTGCATGGCCTCAGTCGCTTCTAAAAACTCGCCATATCCTCCCTTAAAATCCTGTATTTTACCCGTAGGAGGGAAATACAGAATGCGGGTTGCAAATTTTTCGATAAAATGGCGATTATGGCTGACGACCAAAAGCGTGCCTGTAAACGCTGCCAAGGCATCCGCCAAGGATTCTATGGTTTCTAAATCCATGTGATTGGTAGGTTCGTCTAAAATCAAAACATTTGGTGCTTCTAAAATGACCTTGGCCATCAATAAGCGTGCTGCTTCTCCACCGCTGAGCGCTAAAATATTTTTATCCACCTCTTCCTTGGTCAGCAACATTTGCCCCAAGGTTTTGCGAATTTGTTGCTCAGTGACTTGTTGCACTTCTGAGGACAACCAAGATAATACCGTCTGTGATTCATGCAATAAATCATGGTGATCCTGTGAAAAATAACTCACTCTGACCTCAGGTCCCCATATGACTTGACCTTGATCAGGAGGCAAGAATGATTGCATCAATTTCAATAAAGTTGATTTCCCACGCCCATTCGCTCCAACAATCGCAATTTTATCATGCCGATTGACGATAAAGCGGAGTCCTTGGAAGAGCACACGATCCTCAAATGATTTACTCAAATTATCTACTGTACACACCAATTTAACCGACGGTTTTTTAGGCACCAAATGAAAGACCGGTGCTATCCGAGAACTTTTTAAGATATCTGGTAATTCTATTTTTTCCATCATTTTGATCCGCGAGCGCGCTTGCGCCGCTTTAGATGCTTTGGCTTTGAAGCGATCGACAAATTTTTGCATGTGCGCTAATTGATCTTCGGCTTTCTGCCGTTCTACCATTTTTTGAGTTTGTAGCAAGGCCTTTTCAGTCAAAAATTTCGCATAATTTCCAGGATATTGGCGAATTTCACCAAAATCAACATCCAAGATAGCATCGGCTAAGTGATTGATAAAATCCATGTCATGCGAAATAAAAATGAGCAATCCGGTATATTCTGTTGCTAAAAAATGTTCTAACCAACGAATAGACTCGATGTCCAGATGATTGGTCGGTTCATCTAATAATAAAATACTGGGATTTTGAAACAATACTTGGGCCAAGAGTACTCTTAATTTATAACCGCCCGACAACGCGCGCAAAGGCTGATCATGGTAATTCAACGGAATGCCCAAACCTAATAAGATCGTCTCTATTTGCGATGGTGCGGCATAACCACCTTCTTGGTATATCAAATGTTCTAATTCTGCAAAACGCATCCCTTGTGCATCAGACCAGTCATCCACCAACAGCAAAGCATCTTTTTCTTGCATCACTGCCGCTAACTGCGCACGACCTTCTAACACAATGTCACGAATCAAAGTATCTTCATAACGAAATTGATCTTGTTTCAGCCAACCAATGCTTGCGTCCTTAGGTTTGATGACTTCACCAGAACTAGCTTCTTCTTCCCCAGTCATCAATTTAAATAAAGTAGACTTTCCACAACCATTCGCCCCAACCAGAGCGTAAGCTTTGTTCGAATTTAAGATAAGATTCACATCATAGAACAATAATTTTTGTCCGAATGTGATGCTTAATTGATTTAAAGTGATCATATTGAACCTATACTTCTTTCACAGATTAGATAAGTACCTATCAAAGGTTCTTCATTCTTATGGCGGACATGTTTGATTATGTTTCCGCTTCATGACGGGCGCTCGAATTCACACCGAACATACGTGCCACTACTGTCAGGATGCAGATAAAAAATGAAGAATCGTGAATAGATACTAGGGCATGTTAACAATTCACCTTCAGAAGCGCTACGTACCGCGGCTTATCCGCAGTACGTAGCGCTTCTGAATTGTCAACTGCCCCTATGATTCAATCAGAAATATAAGATTATTCGTCTGTTAAACGAAAATACTTGGTGCCAAAATAACGTTGTAATTTCTTACGTATCGTGCCACGGCTAATACCCAGCATCTTAGCAGCTTGCAATTGATTCCCACGTCGTTTTTCCATAACCGCTTGTAATAATGGCGGCTCTACTTCAGATAAAATCATGTCGTATAAATCAGTAATAGATCTGTTTTTATTTTCGGCTAGAAAACGTGTTACCAAACCATACACTAAATCTTGTAGGCCTTGATCTTGTTTCGTTTGTTCTAGCAAGCTTTCAATTTCAGTAACTGCCATGTTCAATATCCTTATTTTGGTTAATCACAACTTTGTCCATAAGAACGAGTTATTTCTGACTTACTCGCTCTCTACTTTCTTACCCGACTTACGCAAAACATCTACCTCGATCGTTTGCCTAAGCCCTGCTGTTTGCAATGCAATACATGAAAGCAAAATTAATTGTACATGAAGACTAAATGATACGCTATAGATAAAATAATGTTTTTTCTTAGAACATGGTTTTCTTTTAATTGTTGATCGGGCTAAAAATTACCAAGGATAAATATGACATACAATGGGGTTTGGAGTGTGGGTGAAATGTATCCAGAGTGGCATGGAGCGTAACCCGGGATTTTAAATAATCCTTTTGTGAGGATTGATTAAAAATCCCGGATGACATCGCTAAGATTGCGGAGGTTGAGCGTTAGCAGGCGCGCTATCAGTAGCAGGTTGAACTGGTAGCGTGGTTTGAGGAGATTGCCCACCCACATATACACACCCAGAGCTGTTCATGACCTCAACCCATTTACAGGTATTAGCTGTGTTACCACCATCTCCACAGGTTACTGCCTCACAAACTTGTTTACCTTCTTGCGTTTTAGACTGGCAAAGATCCTTACCACAGATCGCCATGCTATACGCCAAAACCGGAAACACACATAATGCCACACATGATAATATTATTTTTCTACATGCCATGATATTTCTCCTTTAGAGTAAGCTTTCATGCAACTGCCACTACTACCTCGTCATTTTAATATAGAGACTTATTATCTAAGTGTCAAAAAACCTTCAAAACGGGACAGGATCATTCAAACAGTAGCTTACGACCTCCTGTTTAGAAAAAGACGCACGCGTGCTCGTTTACGCGAATGAATTATTTTTTGTTTTAAATAAAAAGACCCGCGATAGCGGGTCATTCAAGTAAACGAGCCCATGTGCGGGCTCGTATGCGATATTTTTAAAATGTTCGTTCAGCCTATGCCTCGATCAACAGCTCATTCACTCGCTTCACAAAATCAGCAGGATTATCTAACTGACCACCTTCAGCGATCACAGCTTGTTCGAACAATACATTGATCCAACGCTCAAACTTCACGTCGTCTTCAATGCCGTGAATGCGCTTCACCAAGGCATGATCAGGATTGATCTCTAAAATAGGCTTAGAACTCGGAACCTGCTGCCCAGCGGCTTGGAGAATGCGTTGCATCTCTAGACCCATATCATTCTCATCTGCCACGATACAGGCTGGAGAATCGGTTAAACGGTTGGTCAACTGCACATCTTTAATGCGATCTTGTAAAATGCTCTTGATTTGCGTCAACATAGGGCCAAAAGATTCTTCTTGTTTTTTGACTTCTTGCACATCATCGTCCAATGCCACTTTGCCTTTGGCAATCGATTGCAGTTTTTTGCCTTCGAATTCACCCAAATGTCCTGTCAACCATTCATCGATTCTATCGCTCAACAACAAGACCTCAATCCCCTTTTTCTTAAAGATTTCTAAATGAGGACTGTATTTAGCCGCATTATAGCTAGCTGCCGTGATATAATAGATCTTATCTTGCTTATCCTGCATCCGCCCAACATAATCCGTCAAAGACGTCGTTTGTTCTTCAGAATTCGAATGCGTACTCGTGAATCTCAGTAATTTTGCGATGGTTTCTCGATTCGCAAAATCTTCCACCGGACCCTCTTTCAAAACCAAGCCAAATTCTTTCCAAAAACGCTGATACATCTCTGCATCATCCTGACTCATTTTTTCTAATAGCGTTAAAATACGTTTCGTGCAAGCTGATTTGATATTATCGACTTGCTTGTTATCTTGCAAAATTTCGCGCGAAACGTTCAAAGGTAAATCGCTTGCATCTACAATCCCTTTCACAAACCGTAAATATCTCGGTAAAAACTGTGACACATCATCCATAATAAAAACGCGCTTCACATAGAGTTTTAAACCATGTTTGGCTTCGTGTTGCCATAAATCATAAGGTGCATGCCCAGGAACATAAAGCAAGCTGGTATATTCATGTTTGCCTTCAACATGATTATGCGCCCACATCATAGGATCTTGATAATCACCCGAAATATGTTTGTACAAAGCTTTGTAATCATCATCCGAAATTTCTGATTTTTGTAACGTCCATAATGCCGTTGCTTTGTTTACTGTTTCAAAAACAGGTTCTGCGTCCTCAGTTTTTTCTGTATCCGCTTCTGCTTCATCTCCTACTTTGCTCAACCCTTGCATCACAATAGGCCAAGAAATATGATCGGAATATTTGGTAATGATGCTACGTAACCGCCAATCTCCAAGAAATTCTTCCGCATCGTCTTTCAAATACAAAATCACTTCTGTGCCACGTGCTTCTTTATGAACCGAACCAATCGTAAATTCACCATCGCCTGTGGATTCCCATTGAATACCCGTATCTGCTGCGGCACCCGCACGTCGACTCTTCAATACCACGCGATCAGCGACAATGAACGCAGAATAAAACCCGACGCCAAACTGACCAATTAAATTAGAATCTTTGGCCTGATCACCAGACAAATGGCTGATAAACTCCTCTGTGCCAGATTTGGCAATCGTACCCAAATTGAGCACTGCTTCGTCCCAATTCATACCAATACCATTATCAAGAATCGTCAATGTTTTTTGTTTGGCATCGAATTTGATCGTGATTTTCAAATCGGAATCTTGTTCATACAAAGTTGCATCCGACAAGGCTAAGAAACGCAATTTGTCCAAAGCATCTGAGGCATTTGAAACTAACTCACGTAAAAATATTTCTTTGTTGCTGTATAAGGAATGCACCACCAAATGCAACATTTTTTTTACTTCAGTTTGAAATCCCATGGTTTGTTGTTTTTTACTCATTATGACACTCCTAAAAATAGACGGCTTCCTCCCAATTTGGGGTCAAAAATAAAAAAAACAAGATCAAGAAGGCTTTTTTTTGCTTGGGGTAGTGGTATGGATGATATTGAGACGTCTGAGTTCTTCATGAGATAACTGATCATAAAACAACACCAATAGCCGCTGTGTCGAGGGTTCTGAGCCAGAAAAATGGAGTAGGAGAAACAAACTGGCATCCAAACAAATATGCATCTGCTCATAAACCCATCGCTTACCACCCACATAGATTGCCCATTTTTTTTGCTGAAAAGCGATGGATTGCAGACCAGGATGCGGCATGGGACAACGCGTTATCTGCCATAAGGCCCATACCATCACCATGGTCAATAACAACGCCAAAAAGCATGGCACAGGCGCCACATACAAACTCACCAACGCGCATCCTGTCAAAACCCAAGCCAAACGTCGATACTTAGGAGAGGGATGTATCGTGATGATAAGATCGGATAAGCACGACAAAATCAGCCAACTCCTTTTTACTTGCAGTTTCATAACCCATCAACCAGGCATACAAATCTGGGTCGTTTTGTTCTAACAATTGCTCCAATACATCAAGCTCTGTTGCGCTCATGCCATCCAATTTTGCTGCCAAAAACCGCTCTAACAGCACATCTAATTCCAACATACCGCGCCGACTTCGATAGCGTATTTTTGCTTTACGTTGTGTAGGGTTCATATGATTCTCAAAGTTTGTTCAAGTAGGCTCGCAAATATTGCTCTATTTTGGCAAAAGAGTCCAATGAATAATAGGTCTGTAGCTGCTCTCTGGCCAACCAAGGTCTGAAATAATACTTCACCAAGGTTTTACTTTGCAAAATAGCTTGGTGCTCATTTTGTAAACGCGCTAATCCTTGCAAATGGGCCATGAAAAAATCGAGTGCCAGAGCAAAATCCCAACGTGGAGATTCCCCTAACAATAAGGATTGGTACAACCAGGGACGGCCTGTTCCTGCACGCGAGATCATATAAGCATCACAAGCCGTTTCAGTTGCCATAGCCCGTAGGGAATGGAGATCTGTAATATCTCCGTTGGCGATGACAGGGATGCTGACAGCAGATTTGATACGCGCTATCTGGGTTTTATCACAAAGAATATCATAATCATCTTGCCAGCGACGCCCATGCACCACCACGGCATCTGCGCCTGCTTGCTCTATCATTTTAGCAAACATCAAATCTTGTTCCGCCCCCTGCAAACGCATCTTAACTGTCACGGGGATGGTAATCTTAGCCTTGATTGCCGTCACAATTTGCACCACACGCTCTGGCGTTGCCAACAAGGCTGAGCCTGCTCCTTTTTTACGAATTTTTGCTTTGGGACAACCGCAATTGATATCAATCAAATCAGCTCCCAAATCTTGCAAAATTTCAGCAGCGCCAGCCATCACATCAGGGCGATACCCACTGATTTGATAGGCCAAATAACCCTCGCTAGGATCTCGATACACAAACCGCGCAGGCTGGCGCGTCAAGAAATCGTGTGCCGAAATCATTTCTGAGACACAATAAGCAGGCTGCTGAAATGCTGAAAATGTCGCGCGATAAGGCGCACAGGTATACCCTGCCAACGGGCCCTGAATCAGGCGATTTGCAAAGCGCAATGCCCCAATTTGAAAGGAACTATTGATATCCATGCGCGGAAGTATATACTGATCCTCCTATGAAACCAATGAATACGCTCAACGAGCGAGTATACACAACCTCGCAAACCCTTCCCCAAGATTTACAATTTGAGGCAGCGCTTCCCTATGTCTTTGATTTAGATTATCTAGGTGCCTTAGATGTAGCGGGCAATACCAATATCGACTTTTTACAGGGGCAATTAACCTGCGATGTCAAGGAAGTCTCTGCGACTCAAATGCGCCCAGGAGGCATGTGCTCTCTTCAAGGCAGACTTTTGGCCCTCTTAGATGTGGTAGCTTGGCAGGGATTACATATGATCATGCCACAAGATTTATTGGCAACCAGTCAACAGGCTCTGGCCAAAACGGCCTTATTTTCTCGGGTCTCTTTGCAGATCAATACCCAATTTGCTTTTCTAGGTCTTTATTTGCCTCCGCATGCGTATCAACCCAATTTACCTTGTGTGCTACCCACTGCACCGTGGCAAGTCACCCAAAATGAGGATGTCTGCTGTTACGCGCTAAGTGAACATTTATTTATCATCATATTACGAGAGGCCAGCCAAAAAACATCTTGGTTAGCCGCATTTCCAAACGAACAACAACGCGGCTCGCTGGCTTGGCATTATTTAGAATTGCAATTACCACGCCTCACCATCTACCCCAACACCCGTGGGCTCTTTCTGCCCCATCGCTTGCATCTACACACGACACCCTATATCAGTTTCAATAAAGGCTGTTATAAAGGACAAGAAATCATCGCGCGTACCCATTATCGTGCCAAACTCAAACATAGTCTCAAACTATATAAAATCACCACAACCGACCCCATTTTTGCTGGACAAAAATGCTATGCGGTGCCACAACAAGCTGAAATCGGCGAAATCATCGATTATTGCCCCATTGATACGAACCAATATTTGATTGCAGTTTCCATCTTAAGCGAACATCCTGAACAAGTGTATTTTGAACAGCATCAGGCTAGCCTTGCGTTGTTTTCTTTGTAAAAAATGAATACTCCTTCACTCGACTTTAGCCATTTTATCCCAAAGACCGTTCGCCCTGAAGAGCCAGCATAGCTGGCGTCTCGAAGGGTAAGTGGGTATTTATCAAAGTCTGCAATTCGGCCTAACCTTGATAAATAACGAACGACCCTTCGAGAGGCCTGCTACGCACGCTCCTCAGGGCGAACGGTTCTAGGAAAATGGCTAAAGTCGAGCTTCAGACTTATGTTTATTACTTAAATATAATTTGCAGAATAATATAATTATAATTGTGCTAAATTATTTTACGTATGATACAATTGTGGGTCACTTTATTGGGGAGAGGAAGCATCCGTGAGTTTTGACAAAATTGGTTATACTATCCATGCCATTGAAAATGTATTGGCTGCTTCTCTAGCGACGGATTTTCGTAAGCAACAAGCTGATCCAGAGCGGTGTACAGCCTATTCTGCTTTGGTAGATTCTATCGGAGATGGCAATTGCGGTCCCCGCTCCATCATTCAAGGTTTGTTATTGCTCGGTTTATTACATAACCAGCAAGAATTTGTGTATCAAACTTTACATAATCTATATTCTCGTAATTGTGATAATTTACTTCCTTATGAAGATTATACCTCCTATGCAGCATTACCAAATGATCCCAGATACCCCGTAGGTCAAGGTAGCGTCAGGTTACCTCTGTCTCAAAAACAAGGATTAGAAGAACATGTGATTCACTTTTTAAATACTTACCGCACACTGCAAGCCACCCCCCAATCCTTGGCTTATGTGCAAAATATCATGCCACTAAAAAAGTATGGACCGGAACGTAGACGCCCGCAACATGACTACATCCTCTATCTTTTGGCGGCCTATTTACGTTTTGATGTAGCAGCATATTGTCATCAAACCAAAGTACAGCGCCCAACAGAAACCGGCAAAGCACAAACGAGATTTGATCGCCTACAAGACTGCTTGGACGTTGCTGATGAGGATATGTTGGGTGATTTTGAAAGATTGGAGATCAATACCAATCTGCAAATAACTGGTGGGTATTTTTCTGAACAGAACATCCATCTCCAGGTTTATAGCGAATTGGGGGACAGAAAGGTGGCATGTCTCTATGACAATCAAGAAGATTGTGACGACACACCCTCACACATAAATCTGGCTATCTATAAAATACCTCGCGGCTCGCATTACGCTACATTAATTAACCCAGAAGTAGATCGACTTCAACCCGTGCATAGTCAACAGGTATCAAAAAAAGCTGCTCCAGAGCATCCACAGTTTTTACTGTCTGCCTTTGGTACATTCCACAATCGATTTTTGGTTTGCATTCTATTCAGTGCATGTTGTATGGGCGCGGGCTACATCATAGGTGGCACCGCGCTACCCATTGGCATTGGGATTGCATCAGTAGCTGTCTTAGGATTTTTTGCCAAAGAATATATGAGTGCTCAACCGACACCCCACAACGCGTTAGCATGTATTCATTGACATAAATTTGGGGACATTAAGAAATACTGTACCCGCAATGCCCCCGACCACATGCTGCGCTTGTATACTCATCTAACAAGATCTGTCATGAAACTAGTGGGTGCCTGATTCCAATAATCGAGCGTCCAATGTTTGTGATCATAATGCAATTGACACAAATGACCCGTGCCAATTTTTAGTAAACGTTGTGATCGATATTCTTCGAATAAAGCTGGGATTAATTTTAAGAAGTAGCGCAAACAACCATTACTCGCCACCACCAAAACAGTATCCTGCTCTGCATAGCGCTGTGCCATATCTTGAGCAAACGCAGTGATTCTGGCAACCACAGCTTCTTCAGTTTCGCCCCAAACGCCAAGACTTGGCCACTGCGACCGGCGCTCCCATGCTTCATACTCTGCATCACCGAAGCGTTGCCTTACTTCTTGGCTGGTCAAACCACTCCATAAGCCATAATCCAATTCATTCAAACGTTCATCAATAACTTCTTGAAGAGGACTCTGCATAGCGGTCAATGCTGTTTGTGCCGTGCTACGCACCCTCTTTAAAGGGCCTGTATACACACCCGCTAAATGGCAGCCTTGATGATGCAGAGCCTGACCAATCGCTTGAGCTTGTTCTATTCCAAATGGTACCAACGGCAAATCATGCTGACTACCGACATAATAGGCCGGCTCATGCGCATGAAACGTATTGCCATGCCGTGCTAAAATAATGTTCATAGTAACTCCCCCTCTTTGGCAATAATGGTTTCTACATAATCAATATCCGCTTGGCTATCAATAGCACAATGGCTGCGTCCACGATAATCCACTTGGACCACCTTAATCGGCATACCATGTTCCAATGCACGCAATTGCTCCAATCCTTCTACTTGCTCTAATTCCGTTGGAGGGAGGGCCAGATATTGTTCTAACGCCGCATAACGATAAATGTACAAGCCAATATGGCGAAATACCGGCAATCGAGCTGTATCAGATATTTGACGCAAAAACGGGATGATACTTTTAGAAAAATAGAGGGCATTATCTTGTTTATCAAATACGACCGTGGTACCACCTACCGCCCCTGCTTGTTTGGCCTGACGCATTTGTAGATATTGTTCATGGGTCATGCGTACTGCTGTTGTTGCCAAAGGCACGCTAGGATGCGTTTGCATATAATCGATCAGGGCTTGAATCACCCAGGGCGGGGTTAAAACAGCATCCCCTTGCAAATTCAAAATAATCTCTGGCTGCTGCGCCAAGGAAGTCGCGGCATGAAATGCACGCTCCGTGCCATTGGGAATATCGATTGGCGTCATGATCACTTGCGCCCCAAAGCTCTCCGCATGTGCTTTGATCCGTTCATCATCCGTAGCGATATACACACCCGCCACCTGTTGAACTGCCATAGCAAGGGACCACATACGGTGCAACAAAGTTTTCCCTGCGATCATCGCCAAAGGCTTGCCAGGTAAGCGCGTCGAACCGTACCGCGCTGGAATCACTATGACAGTACTCATCCTTCAATCCTCTCTACTCGTCGGATCATCCAAATACCTAATCCGATCATAACCAACAAACTCAAAATAGCCCCCATATGCTGTTCCCAAGGCTCAGAGACTATCCGCCAGGCTTCAGCACTATGTTGTATAGAAAACGGAATGGCTAAGAACACATCCATCAAAGCAGAACCTGCAACCAAACCACAGGCTATACGAGTTCCGACCTGTTTTTGTAACAAATTTTGCGTTATCGGCAATGATTTTTTATCCAAACGACGTTCTGCTAATTTAGCAATGGCTCCTCCTACAAATAAAGCTATAGAAGAAGTCACAGGTAGATACATCCCGATCGCAACACCGAGTAATGATAAATGAAACCAACGCTCTAGACGCAACCAACGTCTCAGAACCACTAAGGCAACGATGACCAACGCACCAGCATTCATGACCGACCAAGGTAATCCATGTGAAAACACAGCGCCAGTGAGGGCCGCCAACATAGCTGCGGTAGGTGCGGGTAGTGATTTACTGATATCCATTCCAGGATGTGGCATCACGCCTGCAATCCCATAGACATCGAACAGCATTTGCATCACTGGCGGGATCACTAATGCTGAAACCACCACGCCAAGCAGTAACATCAATTGTTGCTTCCAAGGTGTAGCACCCACTATTTGACCTACTTTCAAATCCTGACTATTGTCATTGGCTATAGCGGCGATGCCCGTGACCACGGAGGCAATCACAATCACCACTGCCTGTGCTGCTGCAATCTGTGAGGTACTCAGAGGTAACGCTAAAACGCTTGTCATCAACGACAGCAACATCCAAGCCGCAAAGAGGATCCCAGCAATCACCACCGAACTCCCGGGACTCGCGGTAACACCAACCATCCCAGAAAAATAAGCGGTGATCACAGAGAAAATGAACCCTACTATCACAATATACAAAATCACCATAGCAATAATACCTATCCCTGCTGTGGCAGAAAATCCCATCTGCGTGATAGGTAGCACATTTTTTAGCAAGTAGATAAGCACCAAAATCATCATGCCAAATCCCAATGCAAGCGCAGACAGTGGCAAATCCTGATCTGCGCGCGCTCGGGATATATGCTGATTCGTCCGTAACGAAGATCGCATGCTGTGCACCAAAGGTTTTATTAATGTCATCAACGTCCAAATTCCAGCCAACAACATCGCGCCGATCCCAAAATAACGTAATTCCTGATTCCATAAAGCCATTCCGGCAACGCTTGGTGTCGCATGCACTAAAAACTGTGGATACACCGCAGAAAAAACAGGTAACGCAAGCAACCATGCAATGACCGCGCCTAAACCAATACTACAGGCCATATCAAACCCGACCAAATATCCCGCACCCAGCATGGTTGCAGAAAACCCTAGGCCAATGCACACAATATGTCGTTTGATAGCAAACCACCATGTCCAACTACTGGCCAAAAATTTTAAACCAGTTTGTGCCAATTCAAGCATGCCTCCAATCACAGAACCCCAGACAATATCGCGCAAACCAATTTGTTCATTGGTTGAAACTAAGACCGCTGCAATGGCCTTCCCTTCTGGAAACGCCAAATTAGGATCATTAACCAAAATTCGCCGCAAAGGCACGGAAAATAAGACACCTAATACACCACCCGATATGGCTATCAATACATTCGTGAGATAATCAAAATGATGCCAATATCCAACAATAATCAAAGCTGGGATAGTATATACAATGCCGCCCGCTACAGCTTCCCCAGCTGAAGCAGCCGTTTGAACCGCGTTATGTTCCAAAACACTGGCGTTTTTAAACAGACGTAATACACCCATAGAAATGATAGCAGCGGGAATAGACGCAGAAGCCAAGATACCTAACTTTAAAGCTAAATAAGCGTTCGACATCGCCAAAAGCATCGCTAATACGATACTCAAACCCATACATCGCCATGTTAATTCAAACGTAGATCGCTCAGGTTTGTGAACTTTAGTGGTTTTTTTCATTATCGTTTATCCTTTTTGTTTTTCCACTTCCGCAGAAAAGCGGAAAAGTCACTATCAATCTATAGCAGGTACCCGACATGGGGGTCTCAGCCAAGAGGCATGGTGAGACGTATCATAAATATCCCATTCTTGTGCAACATATTGCTCAGGAGACACCTCTAACAATAACCATGCTAAGAATACTGCAACAGTTTCTGGACTCAGAAGACGCTCACTTGCTTTGAGATCACAAAAAAAGGTATGTTTCTCAGGATCCATACACTGGGCATATCGAATCGTAGACTGCATAGCGGTGTCTATAATACCCGGCATAACTGAAGTCACCAACATACTGGGTTCTTCCAATTGCCAAGAGCGCGTTAGCATAGCCAATGCCGCTTTTGAAGTACAATAAGCACTCCAACCTTTGATAGGAAAATAAGCAGCTCCCGAACCAATATGTAGGACTCGCGCATCTGTCAATCGGGGTAACAATGCTTGCGTCAAAAAAAGTGGCGCTTCTAGGTTGGTCGCCATACAAGTTCGCCATGCCTTTTCTGTTATCTGCGACATAGACTGAATGGGATCAATAATGCCTGCATTGTGAATCAATCCAAGAATCTGAGTATACTGCGCTAATGTCTGAGTGATCAGGGCTCTGCCCGATGCCACACTGACATCCGCACAGCAATACTCAATCAACTCGGCGTGTTGCGCCGTATCTTGCAACGCTTGTTCATTTCTACCTACAATCAAAACAGACTGCTTACGCTTAGCCAACTCTAGGGCCAATGCACGCCCTAAACCACTCCCCCCACCCGTAATGACAAACATACATCTACTCAGCCAGAACCCATATTGTACGGATCATACCAGACATGATAGGCTAATTGTAATGAATTCCTATCATCTGGTTCGAGCAAGGATATGCTATGAAAAAAATACTTTATATTAACTACATTTTCTTTTTTCTATTCGCCAATGATATTCAAGCTGACCCCAACACTGATACTCAGAATCTGCAAAAACCATCAGTAAGTGCACAAAATCATTCTGTAGGACAACCAGATAAAAAAAATTCCAAGAAGGACGCGGCTGGCATTGAATCTCAAAAAACATCTGAGCCGAAAAAAGAAATTGATTCCCCTAGCAACGCTGGATCTCAGACACCTTCTGAGCCAGAAAAAAGAACAGGTAATGAAAAAGTAACTTCAGAGAAAGAAGCTGCTAGCGACAAAGTGGCCTCGGAAAAAAAGAATGCTGCTGCCAAAGCAGTAGCTGCAAAGAAATCAACCGCGGATCAAACGTCAAAGACAAGCGCTACAACAGCAGTCGTTTCTAAAACAACCACTGTTTCTGCAACAACAATGGCACCAGCAGCAGCGCCCACAACCACTACCGCTTCTAAAACAACCACTGTTTCTGCAACAACAGTGACACCAGCAGCAACACCACCCACCACTGCAAAAGTGCCCACAACCACTACCGCTTCTAAGACAACCACTGTTTCTGCAGCAACAGTGGCACCAACTGCAACACCTCCCACCAGTGCTGCAGCGCCCACAACCACTACCGCTTCTAAAACAACCACTGTTTCTTCGACAGGCGCCGGGCAAGAAGCAACTGCAGCTGCTCCTGCAACAACTACTGCTACTAAAACAACCACCATTTCTACAACAGCTACAGCTTCTAAAACAACGCCAACACCTGAGCCAGCAGATCCTATTGACTGCGCACACCCCGTCATCACTATCTCTGAACAAAATTTGTCGCTTTGGGGGCAATATGCAGCAACCAAAGCTTTTGAATATCGTTACGACCAACTCGATAATCAATTAGAAAAATTAAAATCCTGTTTTACACCGCAAGGATGGACGGGATTTCATGAAGCACTGCAACAATCAGGAAATATTTCAATCATCAAAAACCAACAACTCAGTGTCAGTAGTCAAATAGTTGGCAAAGCAGTCATCAGCCCGCTGAAAGATAACCAATGGAAAATTGTTGTGCCTGTTGAAGTGGTTTATCAAAACGATCAAGAAAAATTCTCTCAATCCTTGGCAGTCATGATGGTTGTGACAAAAAAGTCAGATAACGAGCTAGGCATTGTGCAGCTGATTGCTACGATTACCTCGGACGAAATGCCGTCAGCAACTTAGGATCCAAGCCGCCGCTGTCAAAAATTTGGAATTGATGTACCAAGGTTCTCTGTTCTACATTTGGATTGAAAAAAGTACCCGCACGTAAAGAGTTCGTGACTTTTTTTCTATTCTCCGCAGTATTCAGCTCCGGCGGTAAATTGCTATTCCCAATCATCTCCTTGACTACTCGGACAGTTTCAGGTGTTAGATGAGGGTTCATCAGTCCGTGATAGATATCTTTATAAGAATTGGTGGTGTGGATCCGAATATTCATATACTCTTCCCACAATTTCGAGTCCCGTTTTATTTCGGTAATTTTTTTCCGACAATGCTGAGTCAATGTATAGAATTCCTGAGGACTGATCTGAAATTGCTTTGCTTGTGCTTCGATAAAATCATCTTGCTCACGCGCAGTACGCGTAAGGTCATAACCATCAGCGTTGGTATGACCATAATGCTTCTGAAAGTAAAGACGTAATGCTTGTTTGGTCGCAACCGTCGTCACGAAAGCCAACGCAATCGCAGAAAAATAGACCACCTCAATCATAATAGGTATTGGAATATAGACAACTGAAGCAAGACAGCTCCCAATAAATATCCCCCAAAACAACGGTATTTTGTGTGTTGCATGGGATATATATCCTCCGAGCATCGCACCCATAGAAATGAGAAACGGTGAGCAGCCAGTTAACGCAATATAATCAAGCAAAAATTTTGAGATCAACGGCGCCATCACAAAATAACCTAAGACCGCACCCAGAATCAATGCGGTGATCACCGCAGCTAGGATCACTGTCGATTTAAATTTTTTGCGACCATAGTACAAATGATTGACCGCACGCAAGGCATTCATAATCGGCGTTAGGGCTACATTATCCAATACAAATGCGGCTAGAATCCAATAGATCACAGCAAGGTTGACAATTTGAAACCAACCTAAGGCAAGCAAAAATACCGCCATACCTACTGTAAAAAAGGGACGTGTCTGATAAGAAAACTGCTTATATCCTTCTGTAGGAAAACGTTGCAGAATCCTTTTGATTTGTTTCGATCTTGACATGATTTTAAAGTACTTCTAAGTGGCTACCTTGCCAAATTAGATGACTGTCCTTGAGATCTTAACCAATCTCCATCACCATTTTCATCTATATAAGATAGCACGATCACTTTAGTGCCTACTGTCATAAACTGTTCATTCAACCATTTGGCTGCAGAAGAAAATACTCGAACACAACCATGGCTGGCATTATAGTTTGGCACTTCATAACCGGCGTGGATCGTATACCCTTGGAAAAAATACATACAATAAGGCATTTTGGTACCGCCTTTTGTCTCGACCGGATATTCGCCTGATTTACACTCAGCACCACGTTTATTATAAACTTTAAATGTGCCAGTCACTGTGCGACATGGAGCCCCGACATCTTCACAGAAATTTTTTCCACCAGACGCCCCACCGGTCATCACTCGTTTGCCTTGTGCATCATAGGCTGCCCATGCTGCCACTTTGGGGTCAAACACAAATAGTTTCGCACCGGTAGGATGAATCTGGATAGGAAATTCAGAGCGCCCACGTCTATCTAAAGTATAATAAACCGAGTGATGAACCCTACCAACGTCATCCGTAATATAAGTAGATTCATCTAACTGCACACATCCTACCAAAGACGCCATAACAGCAAACAGTAAAAAATATTTTCTCAGTATCATGCTTAATCCTCTAAACGGCGAAATTTCTTTTGGGCGTTTTTGTTTTGATCACCTAATGTTTTAAGGCGCTCTGTTTCATAATCTGTATAGCTGCCTTCCATAAATACCACGCGACCATCCCCTTCAAATGCCATCAAATGCGTACAAAC
Source organism: Legionella genomosp. 1 (assembly GCA_945878975.1). Lineage (GTDB taxonomy): Bacteria > Pseudomonadota > Gammaproteobacteria > Legionellales > Legionellaceae. Next base: position 5,386 of record CAMCUM010000036.1, on the reverse strand, counting down.
CCTATCTAAAAACCAACGATCATGTGAAATCACCACTGCACAGCCAGGGAAATTCAAGATCGCGTCTTCTAAAGCACGGAGTGTTTCGACATCCAAATCATTACTAGGTTCATCTAGTAACAAAACATTGGCCCCACGTTTTAGCAATTTGGCCAAATGCACTCGATTCCGCTCTCCCCCGGACAATTGACTCATCTTTTTTTGTTGGTCGGGACCTTTAAAATTAAACCGCCCTACATAGGCTCTGGAAGGCATTTGAAACGAGCCGACTTGGATCACATCATGTTTATCGGAAATTTCTTCCCAGACGGTATGATGATCATTCAAATGATCTCGCATTTGGTCAACATAAGCCAATTGCACTGTTTCACCAACTCTAATCGTTCCAGCATCTGGAACTTCTTTTTGCATCAATAATCTTAGGAATGTAGATTTTCCGGCACCATTCGGCCCAATAATCCCCAATACACCGCCTTTGGGTAAAGAAAAATTCAAGCCTTCAAACAAGACTTTCGAGCCATATTTTTTTGCAAGATCTTGCCCTTCTAGCACCAGATCTCCCAAGCGCTCACCAGGTGGAATATAAATTTCATTCGTTTCGTTGCGTTTTTGAAACTCTTTCGAATTCATTTCCTCAAAACGTGACAATCGCGCCTTTGATTTCGCATGACGGCCTTTCGGCGCAGTACGCACCCATTCTAATTCTGCTTTCAAAACACGCATATGTGACGCTTCTTGTTTTTGTTCTTGCGCCAAGCGAGCCTCTTTTTGTTCCAACCAAGCAGTGTAATTACCTTTATATGGGATACCTTCCCCACGATCCAATTCCAAAATCCACTCAGCAGCATTATCAAGAAAATACCTGTCGTGCGTAACAGCCACAACTGTGCCAGGAAAGTCCTCTAAATATTTTTCTAACCAAGCCACAGATTCCGCATCCAAATGGTTGGTTGGCTCATCAAGTAACAACATATCTGGGTTAGACAGTAGCAGCCGACACAATGCAACACGACGTCGTTCTCCACCTGACAACACATTCATGGCAGCATCCCAATCTGGCAATCTAAGAGCATGTGCTGCAATCTCTAATTTACGATCCAGGTCCCAACCACCGCCTGATTCAATAGCATTCTGTAATTCGCCTTGTTCGTTTAATAAGGTATTCATCTCATCATCGGTCATCGGCTCTGCAAAGCGGTGGCTGATCTCATCAAAGCGGACCAATTTGTCTTTCATATCTTGTACGGCTTCTTCCACTATTTCGCGAACGGTTTTAGTCAAATCCACAATAGGTTCTTGGGCCAGATAACCAATTCGAATTCCAGGCTGAGGACGTGCTTCCCCGTCATACTGCTGATCGACACCCGCCATAATCCGCAATAATGTTGATTTTCCCGAACCATTTAACCCTAGGACACCAATTTTTGCCCCAGGTAAAAAGCTAAGAGAAATATCCTTTAAAATCACCCTTTGGTTATCGACAGTTTTCGATACACGATTCATGGTAAAAATATATTGTGCCATACGTTCTCTTAAGCGTTATTTTATTAAGGCGCGAAGTATAACAAATCCCTTCGGACGACGCTATGCTTCGCTTTCCTATTGCTTCATTTCCACTCCTAACGGTCGTGGCTCAGAGTTATGAGTGCATCAGACAATCGTGTCGCTCAAAAAACCGAGCCACGCCCGTTCCGAAACAAAAAATTGAGTATTCACCTGAAATCTTACGCAATACCCACTATGAAATTCATGAATTCTTGTTAGAATAGCAACAAATTACAATTCTTCAGGTTTAAAATGAATAAAATTTTAGCACAAACCAACATGATTAAACAACAATTACGTACTGGCAATGTGATAAATGAGAAAGTTTTAGATTTGTATCAGGAAATTGCGCGTAGTGAGTTTGCTCCGCCAGCCTACCGTGCATTTGCATACTCTGATATGCAAATCCCTCTCGCAAATCAGCAGCGCATGCTGACACCTCTCGAAGAAGCTTTAATCTTGCAAGCACTCGAATTGCAAGGGCACGAAACAGTATTAGAAATTGGTACAGGCAGTGGGTTTTTTTCTACTTTGCTCAGCCATCTTGCCAAACAAGTGATATCTGTGGATTGCTTTGCAGAATTTACCAATCAAGCCAAAAAACTATGTCATGAGAAGGGCCGCAACAATATTGAATTTGTAACGAGCGATGGACACAATGGTTGGGTTCATCAAGCGCCTTATGATGTCATCATTCTCACTGGAGCCATTCCACGTATCACCGATATACTGAAGTTACAATTGTCCTTAGGCGGCAAACTTTTCGCCATAACAGGCAACCACCCTGTTATGACAGGTCATTTATATCAAGTTGATCACCAAAATAATTGGACAGAAACATGGGTCCTTGAAACAGATATCCCTTTACTCATTGATAAAAAAAATCATCACCCATTTGTGTTTTGATATGACCACCGCGCGGATAATAGGCGTATGTTTATGCTTCGTGGCAAGCAAAGCTTTTTCTGTCGATTTAATGGATGTGTATCACCAGGCACTCGATAATGATCCAACATTCAAAGAATCTTACAGTGTTTTTTTAGCCAAAAGCGAAACACTCCCGCAAGCTTGGGCGCAATTACTCCCACAGATAGGGATCGCTGCCTTAGCTGGGCGCTCTCAACAATTGGTTGATTCTGGCGCTATTGTTGTAGAACAAACGTATTATACCAACCAATGGAAAGTCAACGCATCGCAAACAATATTTAACTATCAGGCATGGGAGCGAGTCAAACAAGCTCGTTCAGATGTCAAAGCTGCCATGGCAGAATTCAATGATGCTGCGCAAAAAATGATGCTGCGCACCACACATGCCTATCTACAATTATTGCTGGCTAAAGATAATTTAAATTTTGCTGAAGGCAAAAAACGCGCTAATAAACACCAAATGGAACAAGCCAAAGAGCGCTTTAATGTGGGATTAGACACCATCACTGCGGTTTACCAGGCACGCGCAGCGTACGACCAAGCTATTGCAGAAGTCATTTCTGATAAAAACAAAATAACCAATACAAATCAAGATTTGAGTCGCATTACCAACCATACTTACACACAGATTGCCCCATTGAGAAATAACAATATCCCATTGACCGCGCCAGAGCCCAAAATTGTCGATGAATGGATCACCGCAGGATTAAAACAAAATTACAGCTTATACGCAGCAAAATATAATATGCAAGCCGCTCGCGAAAGTGTGAAGGCATTTTCTTCCGCTAATTGGCCAGTGATCACGATGCAGGGCAATATTGTGGATACATATAACGGTAGCAGCCCCCTTGGAAATACTAATACTGCCCTTTCTGCCTTTGCTGGCAACCTTTTTATTCCACAAGAACAGCGCATTGCAGGCGTCAGTTTGAATGCGAATCTGCCTCTCTTTCAGGGAGGATTGGTTGCTTCTCAAACTCGCCAAGCCGAATATAATTTTCAATCCAAAGGTCAGCAATTAGAACGTATTTATCGCAATGTAGTCGTTAGCACCAATACCTCCTTTCATAACGTCATGGATGGCATACAAAAAGTGCAAGCAGATAGACGAACAGTGATGTCCCAACAAAAAGCGGTAGAAAGTATCGCCGCACAATATACCGTGGGGACTCGCACCATGACCGATGTTGTCATGGCACAACAACATTTACTCGAAGTCCAACAGCAGTTGGCGTCAGATCAGTATGGCTTGATAGAAACCATTTTGGAATTAAAATATTACGCCGGCACTTTAAATGTATCAGATTTAGAAGAAATCAATGCTTGGCTAGAGACCACTCGCGTTGCCAAACTCACCAACCATCAAATAAAGCCCCTCTGTCAATTAAGCGAAACACAAAAACTCGTTAGAAAAATGGAGGCGTTGCAACTAACCTAAACCGGGTTTCGTTTATATCTTTCTCCAAATTTAGGGTCTGTTGACAATTCATCTAACGAAGCCGCGGGACGCAGGGTTTTGAATTGTCAACACGCCCTAGTTAAATATAGAATATTTCAGGCATAAACAAATCACAAAAAATCCCCAAATTATACACTATAATAGATCTATGCACACATAAAACAAGCAAAAAAATGAAGACCATTGATAACAAAGGCCGCGGTAATTGCATGTATTACGCTTACGCCATTTCTTTGATGTATTATTTGCGTGCACAAAACGACGATACCGTTCATAAAATTCTTCGGCGCTTAGATTTAACGCCAGCTCAACATCAAGATATCTTAGCCATCCTAGCGCGCAGCAAAAACTTGAACACGCCATTTAGCACTCATGATAACGCCACTATTCAAGATATCCTCGGATCAGCATGTAGAGGACTAGCCTGCCGCGCAGTCCGAAAAGAGTTTATAGCCAAACCAGAAGACACAGCAGTTTACAGCGCTACTGCTTACCAATTCTTCCAACATTTTTCAAAAACACTCCCCCCCCATTATAGTCAATATATCGAGCGCAGGTCAGATATTCTGGGAAACTATGGCAAAGCTGAGATTTTTAAAGTGCCAGGTATGCGACGTTCGATGGCAGAATATGCCAAGCGTGTTAGTAAAGAGGTAGAAAAAGAATTCAATGAAAGATGGGAAAATATTAAAAAACACTTGCATCCAAGCGAACATGTAAAAGAAAAAAGAAATTTAATGGAAGCAATTATTTCCAAAAAAACCATTCAGTTTTTTCAAATAGAGCAACATACCCATTTAGATCGCTATATCCGTCATTTGAACACAGATACCACTTGGGGCAGCGAAGAAACATTGCTCTCTTTAAATCGGACACTCAGCAACGAAAAAGCTGTCTATGATCCTGACACAAAACAATGGACAATCAGTTCTGATACTCCTATCAATCTCGCCATGGCAGTGAATGGTGAAATTGTGAGTGGCGTAAGTCAAACCGAAAATGATAGGCCACATATTATCCTAGATAATCGCCATCTTACTCACTGGGTTTCAATCATTCCTGACTCGTATTTAGCCGATATCAGTTTTTCCTTAAAACATCTCTATCAACAATTTATAAACTTCGTGAGTCATCAGCAAAACCCTATCCAAACTGCTGAAGAAACTGCCGAGAGAACGTCCAAACCTCGTGTTGAAACACAGCAAGCAGTCGTATCACTTGAAGAAGCCAAACTTGAGAAAGCCCTCATAAAAATCATCAGAAATCCAGAGGTCAGGGCAAGCTACCACCTTAAACTATTGGCATTATTCACTCACCTTACGCACGGAGCGTGTCAACAAGCCATGTTTTTTAGCTCCTGCATTGCAACCTGATTGGCTCGCACAATCAACTTATATTTGATAGCGAAGTGGTTTAGTCCTGTTTTAAATTTAAGCATTTCAAGCTTGCAGTACG
>CAMCUM010000035.1 GCA_945878975.1 Legionella genomosp. 1 | reverse complement strand
TTGGTTTTGCGTTTATTGCATCAACCCAGGCGGCTCATTCTCTCCTGAATAAAAACGTTACTGTTTTTAAGCACGGCTTAGCGATGACCGCGGCAGTACTTTCTGGCGCGATATATGGATGCAGCATTCATCTTATTGAAACAGCCATTCCATCCATATCGATGGCGCATCATACCATGAATATACTGCATCTCAGTGCATTCATTGGATTCATCGTCGTATGGCTTCTTTTAAACCTAGAGTGTTTAACATTTATTCAGAAAACAAGTTTTTGGAAACGCAGTTACATTGCCTTGTTGAATGGTAGTCAGCCGCACCCGAAAACAATCACATCCATTCGTCAGACTTATCAATATTAGGAGTGTTCACGATGACTATTCAGCGTAACGAAAAAATGAGTTCTACAAAAACTCCAAGGACAGGTAAAAAGCAGAGATACAGTGCCATGGATATTCAAACGATGGTCCATCTTGCCGCTAAATCAATAGCCCCTGTTTGGCCCTTAAAAACCTTTATCGCTTGCAATTCACTTCAAGGGTTTGAGTCAAAACCCTTTGAGGAAGCGTTGCATGAAGCGCAGTGTCTATTTGAACAGTCTGGTAATGAGTATCAAGACATTAACCAAGAAACCATTAAATGGTGCGGCGCTTACTTTGATAAAGGTCAGAGTGTTATCGAAATCCCTACAAGTAATACAGGTTTTTACGCAACATTCAAGGACTTGTCACAATACGACAAGAAGCTTCATCAAGGGTCAACGCAAAATAAACAATGGTTAAGACAATTACCTAACCATGCAGAGGAGGCTATCGCTCTATGTTTGGACTTACTAAAAATTTCTGATGAAGAACAAGTATTCTTTTTAAAAAAATCTTTGGCACAATTGCCAGGATGGTCGGGTTATATTAAATGGCTAACTGAATGGCAAAATACCCCCAATCATTTAGGGAAACCTTCAAATATGCTTGTTGATTTCATCGCAATTCGACTAATTATTACTGTCCTTCTCAATCCAAAAATAAATTTGTCTGAAAATGTTGTAAATAGCACGAAATCTCATAAACATCCCATGATAGATCGTATTAAAAAACTTGAGGAGAACTATCAATCTCATTTGGTTCGCCCTTTGTTAAGCAAAGCAAACGCAATGAATACATTACAGGAAACATCTCCGGATGTTCAGTTGGTCTTCTGTATTGATGTCCGATCGGAGCCTTTTCGTCGTCATTTAGAATCGTTGGGCAATTATGAGACACTAGGTTTTGCAGGTTTTTTTGGGCTTCCCATTCGTCTTCATGATTATAACTCTGGAAAAATAACGGACTCTTGCCCAGTCTTATTAAAGCCAAGATATGATATTCATGATTGTCCTAGTGACAACGCATGTTCAAAAAAACAACACGAACAAGGCAAGACATTACTCAATGGTCTAACGGATATGTATCAAGAATTAAAATATAATTTTGCAACACCGTTTGCGCTAGTTGAAACATTGGGAGCATGGTGTGGGCTGCTTATGTTATCTAAAACCATGAAACCTTCTTTAACCCTATCAATTATTAAAAAATTGACTGACAAAATTAGGCCAACCGTAGCAACGAATCCCATGGTTGATATGACAGCCGCTGATAGCAGCAACGGCATTTCCTCTACAGATCAAGCACTTTATGCAGAAGCAGTGCTTCGCATCATGGGTTTGACAGAAAATTTTGGAAAATTTGTCATTTTTTGTGGGCACGGAAGCAGTACCCAAAATAATCCTTATGCGTCTGGTTTGGACTGTGGTGCCTGTGGCGGCAACCACGGTGGTGGGAATGCCAAAGCTTTAGCTGCCATATTAAACAAAGAGTCAATTCAAGCTACGCTCTCTGAGCGCGGTATTTTTATACCTGAAGATACTCGATTTTTAGCAGCTGAGCACAATACCACAACGGATGATGTGATTATTTTTGAAGATAATGAGCGACGATTACTTCATAAAGAAACTTTAAAGTTGTTAAAATACAATCTAAAAGAAGCAAAAACAAAAAATACGGCTTCGCGTGTCATCCACTTTGATGTGTCTACTCGCGCTAAGCCTGTCGAAGAAACAGACCGCAGAAGTCAAGACTGGTCTGAAGTAAGACCTGAGTGGGGGTTGGCTCGTAATGCTGCTTTTATCATTGGTCCCAGACGACTTACTAAGGCTTTGGACTTGGAAGGACGATGTTTTTTACATTCGTATGATTGGATTAAGGATGAACAGCTTACCTCGCTTGAAACCATATTAACCGCTCCAATGGTTGTTGCTGAGTGGATTAACACACAATATTTGTTTTCTACGATTGATAATGTGACTTACGGTAGTGGTAGCAAAGTCACACACAATGTGACTGGTAAAATTGGTGTCATGCAAGGAAACGGTAGCGATTTGATGCACGGATTACCCCTGCAATCGGTAAATGCCACGGATGGTATCAACTATCATCAGCCGCAAAGATTACTAACGATTATCTATGCGCCAAGGGAAAATGTAACGGCGATTATCAATCGTCAAGATATTTTGAAAAAACTATTTTTTAATGCTTGGGTTCATTTGATTGTGATAGAGCCAACTGAAAATAAAGCCTATCAACTACAAACAACTGGGGAATGGTATTTATTGACTAACAAAGGAGAAAAAAATGAGTTTCACTAACACGCATCAAGATCCAGATAGCAAAGTAACATTGCATCACATGAAAAAAATAGAAATGATTGTCTCTGGAGAAAATGAGGGATTAATCTCTAATATGCTAAATGAAGCCAATATTTCAGGATTTACTTTGCTTAGAAATGTATCAGGGAAAGGACATAATGGTTTTCATGAAGGAAAGCTACTGTTTAACGACAAAGCCGTATTAGTCATGTTTATTGCGGTTGCTCCAGAAGAAGCCATTGAAAGTATAGCAATTGGAATGAAGTCGTTATTAGAAAAAAACTCCGGTGTGATGTTTGTATCAGATGTATCCGTCGCAAGAGTAGATTACTTTTCTTAATTTAATCATCAGAAATCACCTTAGGAGATCAACACTGCTAAGGTGATAAATGGAGTGATATATGATTTATAAAGATAAATTCGTTCTACTTGCTTCAAAACATAAAAAGGAGCAGGCCATTGAACCAATTTTTCGAGAAAAAATGGGGTGTTATATATATGTGGAGGATATTGATACGGATCAATTTGGGACATTTACCGGAGAGATTCCTCGGCCTTTGTCTGCTTATGAAACCTGTATATTAAAAGCAAAACATGCTGCAAATGAAAAGAATTACGTTTTATCTATTGCGAGTGAGGGCAGTTTTGGTCCCCACCCATCCAATCCGTTTATACCCCATGCACATGAAATCATGGTGTTTGTCGATTTGGAAAATGATTGGGTTATTGCAGAACAGTTAGTCACACCCAATACAAACTACAAAATGATGACCATTCATCCAGATACGATTTTAGATTCTTTCATGGAATCAGTACATTTTCCTAGTCATGCTCTAACCTTACAATCAGGGGACAGGCAACATGTCCTCGAAAAAGGAATCACTAGTCTAGATAAACTTCGATCTTCATTAGAACTAGGTTTTAAAAGATATAATGAATTATTTATTGCAACAGATATGCGTGCAATGATGAACCCAACTCGCATGCAAACATTGACTGATTTAGCTGAAAAATTAGCCCTTCGCATAACGAGATCTTGTCCTAGATGTGGTATTCCTGGGTTTGGTTTTAAATCTGTGAGTGGTCATTTACCCTGTAGTCTATGTGGTGATGAAACCAAAATGTATCGATATGAAGACTGGGGATGCATTCGATGCGACTATCATGAGCAACACTCACGAAAAGATCAATTAATTGTAGCAGATCCCACATACTGTGACTATTGTAATCCCTAATTTAGCTGAGGTTTTATGCCAACCATCACTACTAGTATTCCTCTCGCTTTAGAAGACTTAGAGAAGGGAAATGTTGTTGCTATTCCAACTGAAACTGTATACGGCTTAGCTGCGGATGCAACAAATGAAACAGCGATTAAAAAAATATTTTCTATTAAAAAAAGACCTCTCAATCATCCGCTGATTATGCACGTTTGTCATGATTGGGATTTAAGTCAATGGGTAACCAATGTTCCTGAGTATGCCCAACAAATGATTCTTGCTTTCTGGCCAGGACCATTAACGCTTGTCTTAAATAGCAAAAAAGGTGCCATCAATTCATTAGTGAATGCAGGGCAAAACAGTATCGCCATTCGTGCCCCCAAGCATCACGTAACAGAACAGCTTTTAAGACGACTCAATCGCCCTTTGGTCGCACCATCAGCAAATCCATTTGGTCAGATAAGCCCAACCACGGCGTTACACGTTGCTCAAAGTTTTCCTAATGAGAATTTCTTGATTTTAGATGGAGGGCGCTGTGAAGTAGGGATTGAGTCATCCATTATCCAAGCAACTCATCCCAATAACTATACTGTCTTACGACCTGGTATGATTGATTTGAAAACCATGAAAAATAGGCTTGCCAAAGAATCCCCTTTAAATGTATCCTCGCCAAGGGTATCAGGACAATTGGACAGTCATTACAAACCGCAAAAGTTGCTATATTATATTGATGATTGGCAACAAATCGATAACTATTCACATTTATTAATAGGTGAAATTTATATGATTAGTATTTCCGATTACACTGCAGAAGAGGGAACCCTGCATCATCAATTACCCAATGATGAGAAAGTTGTAGCCTATCAACTGTATAATGAACTAAGATATGCGGATCGATCTCAAGCGGATGTCATTCTAATTGAGTTGCCTCCAAATCACATAAAATGGCGTGCCATTAGAGAAAAAATTATCAAAGCGGGACAGCCCATAAATTCAATATAAAATAGTCGAGAAAAATCAAATATGAATCTCAATGATGGTTTACAAAATCAACCTGAATACCAGGATTTTTTAAAAAGTGCCTTAGCATTGAAGGGATCTGTTACACCAAAAGTCATTAAAAAAGTAGGTTTAATTATTATTTATACTTGCTTGGTGTCATATCTATGTTATTTCTTTCCATCGACTGTTTTACCTGTTGGTCCTTTTGAATATGGTGGGTTAATCATGGGATTGATCCTTGTTTTTAGAGTCAACGCAGGGTATGACAGATGGTGGGAGGCAAGGAAACTATGGGGTAATGTTGTCAATCATAGTAGAAATTTGACCATTATTTTAGTTAATTATACCAATCAAGAAAATCATGAATGGATATTTAAAATCACCAATATGATTTCTGCCTTGCCCTATCTGATGAAAGACAATTTAAGAGATCAGAGCAATTTTCAATATCTTCGTCATCTTCTTGATATTGATACTATTCAGAAGTTAAATGAATCTAAACATCGACCGATGATTCTGGCCTCAGTGATGGCCCATGAACTGCAAATTGCACGAAATAATTATGGCTTTGATTCGTTTGCATTTCTTCGCGCGCAAGAGCAATTAGAGCACATAATTGACGCTCAAGGAGCATGTGAACGAATTTTAAAAACACCAATGCCTTTTGTTATGGCTGTAAAATCAAGGCGCTTTATTTTATTCTTTTTATTAATGTTACCATTTGCTCTTGCAAACGTTTCTTTGTTTCTCAGCCCCCTAATTGCGGGTATAGTGTCTTACGCAATTTTTTCACTCGATCAAATTGGTATTGAATTACAAAATCCATTTTCTGAAATGAATCTCAGCCACCTACCCTTGGACAATATTTGTGAAACAATTGATAACAATGTTAGCGAAATACGACGTCACATGGTCACGGTATTATGAATCCCTGCGTCTAGCTAGGGGCTATTGACATTTGCCCCTCGGCTGGGATGATATGCATTTTTTGATTATTAACGATGGAATTGTGTGATAATTCTATCTAGATGATTAGAAAAACTTTGTACTTCCTTTGCGCTCAATTGGCTGAGTCCGCCGCGAATCAACCCTGTGCTACGTAGGGCTTCATTTAAATTACGCATGGTGACGACTTGTTTGATATTGTTTACGGAGTAAAGCGTGCCTCTAGGATTGAGCGCAATGGCCTCTTTGTCAATGACCAAATCAGCCAAAATAGTGTCGGCGGTGATGACCAGATCATTTTTTTCAAGATGCGCCACGATATAGGTATCAGCAGCATCAAATCCTGCTTCTACTAAAATTCTTTTGATAAAGAGGGAAGGGGGGGTAATAGCGATGTGATTGGCAACGATGCATAACGGTACGCTACGCTTCATAGCGGCTCGAAACAAAATTTGCTTGATTACTTTCGGACAAGCATCCCCGTCGATCCAAATCTTCATATTCTCATTCTAACATTTTTTCAAATGAAAGAAAGATTGATTGTTCTATCTCAGTGAAGTAGCATATTTTATTAGACTCAAAGGAGAATGATTCATGGATCAGTCAAGGAATATGTATGAATAAAATTAATGCTTATGCAGCAGTAAAAGCCAAAGATCCCTTAAAACCTTTCCAAATTGAACGCCGTGATCCAGGTCCAAATGATGTCGTGATCGATATCCTCTATTGTGGTGTTTGTCATTCAGACATCCATCAAGCACGCGATGAGTGGGGCAAAGGCGCTTTTCCAATGGTGCCTGGGCATGAAATTGCCGGTACTGTTAGCAAAATTGGTTCTGCTGTATCGCGTTATAAATTAGGTGATAAAGTCGGCGTGGGGTGTTTTGTGGACTCTTGTCGTACTTGTGGGTCCTGTCAAGAAGGTTTCGAGCAGTACTGCGAATTAGGAGCTAACCTAACTTATAACGGACGAGAAAAAAATGGATCTCCGACATTGGGGGGGTATTCTACTCAAATCGTAGTGGATGAACAGTTCGTGTTACGCATACCAGACAATCTGCCTTTGGACAAAGCCGCACCCCTTTTATGTGCTGGCATCACAACGTATTCGCCATTACGACATTGGAAAATAAAATCTGGTGATAAAGTTGCGGTGGTGGGATTAGGTGGGCTGGGCCACATGGCTGTCAAACTTGCTGCCGCAATGGGCGCAGAAGTCACTGTATTAAGTACTTCCGACCGCAAAAAAGAGGATGCCTTGCGCTTTGGTGCAAAACATTTTATTAATACATCTGACCGCAGTATTTTTAAAAAATATGCCAATCATTTTGATTTCATGCTCAACACTGCCGCTGGAAACATTGATCTGAGTGCTTACCTTGGTTTGATAAACCGAGATAAAACTATGGTCCTCGTTGGTATACCAGAAGACCAGCTCTCTATTGCGCCTGCTGCATTGATTATGAAACGGAAACAATTAGCTGGGTCTCTCATAGGCGGTATCAAAGAAACGCAAGAAATGTTAGATTTCTGTGGGAAGCATGATATCACCTCTGAAATTGAGCTCATACCCATTGAAAAAATTAACGAAGCATATGACCGCGTCGTAAAAGGGGATGTGCGTTATCGGTTTGTCATAGACAATCGTACGTTAAAATAAGTGATGTGATATACATCAATTGATTTTGATTCAGGTTGGGCACCGACCCAACCTGAGATATGTGTTATAAGCGATCCAAGTCACCTCCAAGACCTTTCGCAGTACTGCTTACACCTTTTGCAGTACCTTTTGCAACTTCTCCAACACCGTTTGCAGTGCCTTGTACAGTACTACATGCACTCAATATGCTGAATGAAGCACACATGATACAAGCGATTGATACAATGATTGTTTTTTTCACGGTTTTCTCCATAGATTGGGTTGTCACAAAACTTCTTTCTAAACTGCAGAAGTATCTCTCGCACTTTAAAAAAAGAACTGTGCTTTTATTATAGACCATGATTAAAAAAAGCCACATCAGTCATACGTAGCCTTGATGTAGCGATAGCGCAACCAAGGTTGGTGCACTAATTTTTAACAATGATTGACAAATATGTTCGATTTTGATACAATTATGACTTGTAAAAAAGTTTGAGGTGATTATGGAAAGCAAGTATTTGCCCATCCAAAATGATGAGGTTTTGGAAACAGAATGCCAGCGGTTCGTGAAACAATTTATGACATTTTTTCAAGACAAAACCGCTGTCAAAACATGCAATTTGGCTTTTTTACAGCAGGCAATCCTTCAATTCGACTCACTCAGCACTAGCCGCCTTGATTTAACTACAACTATCAAAGGGTTGATAAACACTATTAACAGTTTGATCCCTAAAATTCATGATCAACAGACATTCGATCAGATTGGAACAGCCTTATTTTTAACAAAGGAATACGTTGACTCCAAAATTCAAACCAAAGAGGACCTTCAATTAAGATTACAGAGTGAATGCGGGATTGTCTTACAAAAACATCACAAATACACAATAGCAGGCTATACTCTATCTGCAGCGATTGTTTTGGGTACTTTGGCATTGGGAGTTGCTTTACCTTATGTCGCGCTTGCGCTTGTAGTGGCGGGTTCAATCTCAGCCATCACTTATCAACATACGCACGATCCTCGGCGCATTATTGGAGATAAATTATTCCATGCTGGTTTTGAGCCATCAGCGCCTAAGGCAAAAAATCAACCTGATGACTTGTCTGCTATTTGCGGGATTTAATAGGTCTAAGCGTAGAGGCGAGCGCCGCTATTTAAAGACGCTCGCCATAGATATACCTTTCACGTAAAAGGCAAATCAGTCTTAAATTTTCAGTGACCGTAAACTGGCTAAAAATCTACAATCCTAATCCTAATGCTTGCCTGTAGTTGTGCACAAGATAAAAAGCATCAATTCAGTGTTAAAGTCCGTGAACATCGAACGCCAAGAAAAGGAAGAAGGATCCCTTTATCATGTAAGCTCTGATCGTCACCACTCAATGCAAAAGACTGAACCCACGCTTGCTGAGTAGGATCCGATGAATCCTCAGTAGAACTCCAGTAATACTGACCTGTTGTCAGGCCAGCAATATCTGTGAGTCCAATATTAATCAAATTAGACTGTATATTTTGTAATGTTGGGGAGATTCTCGAACCGCAACCACTGCCCACCAAGCTTGTGTCATACCCCATTTCACAGATTGCTGGCAAATACCAGTCACTATAGCCAGAAAAAGTGCCTGTACAAAGTCCTGCTGCGTAAGAAGTGACATCTTCGGCATGTGTCGCGGTTAATACGTTATAAATGAGGTAAGTGTTGCCTCCCGCTATGTTTGTGCCATTCGAAGTACTATCTGCGCTTGTTACATAACAGTGGTTATAAGGAAAAGTCGTACAGGCAGTTCTTGAGTCCCAGACGATTCGGGTACTATCATCAGTCGTGTGGAGTACCGTTCCACCGATGCTGCCATCCACTGGATAATCTGAATAACTGTCATTTATTGCATAAATATAACCTGATTGCTCGAGACAGCCATAACTCAATACCACCACATCAGATTGAGTGGAGATGGCATTGTTAGCACTGATCGAAACAGTACCAGGTGTAGGTGCTGTCCCGCTCGTGCAATTCGATGCAGCATCGCCTGGTGTAATGGTAATCGTGCAACTGCCGCTTGCGACTAGTGTACTACCGCATGTCGTGCTCGTAATGGAAGTGCCAGTGGGTAGGCCTGATGACGTAACGAATAGACCAGTCGCTAAAGCCTGGCCCGTATTCGTCACGGTGAATCGTCTTGGATGTCCAGTGAGCGCGGCATTTAAACTGGTATCGCTTACCGATAAAGCAAGTGTTGATGGGCTAATTGATAAACTGGTTGCCGAGACCACAACAGGGAGTGCTGCGGGCGCTTGCCCTGAGAATGCAGCTGGTGTCGTCTGGACGAGTGGCCGCATCTTGTAACTACGACTCCTAGCGCTCGTCAGCGTAAAAGCTAAGCAACAACTTTGCCCAGCAGTCAGGGGAAACGTACTACCGCATATTCTGAGACTACCACAAGCGGACGGTGAGCCCGACGTGATTTGTTGGACGACAAGCCCTGGTGTATTGTTTGTGCTACCTACACTAAGAGATAAAGGAACGTCGGTTGGCGTAATACCTGCGTTGACTGTCACCTCATAATAAGCATTTCCACTGGTGTTTGTTACAAAGTCTGTGGTGCCATTATTGAGATAGGTTACTGTAATGGGATTACTGAGATTAACAATCGCGAAACTCATGCAGGCATAGGTTAATAAGAGAGTCGTAGCAAATAGCTGAGCAAGTAATTTTCTCATTATGGCGTCCTTACATTAAATAAGTGAACTGAAAACGCAGTTGATTCGTATAGAGATGCGGCAAGCTTAAGGTTTGTGGTGTGGTCTCGGCGAGCGTTGGGCCTAACGAAACAGAGCCTAAGTCAGCAAACTGATATCCCACGCCTAAGCGGATATACGGATCCAGCGTGTAATCAAAGCCTACGCCAACACTCCAGGTAAACGACGTTTGCGTATTGTTCGCAAAGGGCAGGGTGGGCACAGCGTTCGGAATAAATGCCGTCTCTTGGTAATTGCTCGCCTGATTGAACGCCGCACCCAATCCCCAGGATAGATAAGGATGTAAGGTTTGATAGCCATCTGGTGTCGTTAGAAATTTACCTTCCGCCATGACACGTGCGTGCTGCACATTGTAAGTATAACTTAATGTATCGAATTCAGGAGAAGCAAAAAGCCACACATTCCCCTCTGGACAAATTTGCGAGTCAGCGTAACCCGACACACCCCATTGAACCCAGCATTTGTCGTTAATAACACGTTCAACAGCAATAAATCCTCCACCATCCAAAATAGTGGTTGAACTGTGGCTGTTGGTATAATACTTTTCAAACGGAGGGAGCGGACTTAATGTTTGCGCTTGCCCTTTTTGAATGAAATCAGGACCGATGGACAATGTAATCAGTGGTCGGTATAAGGACGTTATCGGCACAACGTCTGCCATGGCGCCTGCATAAGGGGTTGTGGCTAAGCAGCAACTGATGAGGCAAAGAAAAAAATGTCTATTCAACACAAAAAATCCTTATAAAATGTGGTTGTAACACCACTTTTAGACGCAGCTTCTCTCGTGCTACTTACCTCAGCTAATATACCTTTCACGAAACTTTTTGCTCAATGTTTTGTTCGTGACGGAGTAATCTATCATTTCCCGGCAATGAAATCATAGTCAGGTATGCTGATATACTTGATATTTCAAGAACTTTAAAGCAAAGTCACACAGCGATTGCTCAATAAATCAGGCGACTCAGGGATATTACGAGGCACTGAATAACGAGGTGAATGGTCAACTCTTATTGTCCGAAAAAGGATCGATTATTGTTGCGCGCAAGTTTTTTCCTTACGAGTAGGGTCTGTTGACAATTCAAAACCCTACGAGCCCCGGGACGTAGGGTTCGTTAGATGAATTGTCAACAGACCCTATTATCAAAAAATGAAATGAAAGAACGTTTTGGCTGTGTTCCAACGGGCCAAATCTATAGCGAAAAAACGCATGATAGAATGCTTTCTCTAATTATATAGCTACTCAGTAAGTTCCAGGGGTATGTTCATCGCTGTTATCGGAATCTGAGCCAGAGCCAAATGCCTCCTTCAACAGCAAACGAAACACAGTAGCAGGATTACTACCAGTAGCTGATTTATAGGCATTTTCTATCACAGAAGAGAGCACAATCACATCGAAAGGATTAGGGCTGTGTTCAAGCTTACGGTATAAACCACTGACCGCAAGTAAGATGGCATTTTTTATCGAACCAGGACTTTTCTCTCTCGAAATGAGGGCCAATTCTTGCAGACAATGTCGCACATCTTCCTGCGTTGTAATACCATCTGTCTCAACCAATTTTTTTTCTATACTTTCAGAAAAATGCTCTATCACACCAAACAGATTTTCCTTACCATCTGAGGTATCAATATTCGCAAGCATATCAGATAATCGAAACAATTGAGGATAATGCAAGAAAATAAATCCTTGCCTATCTTCAATAATTCTTTCCTGATTTTCCTGAGACAACCCATTATAGTACTCGCGTTTTTTATTGATATATTTAATATTTTTTCTGGAAATAGTTTCATTCGTTTTAATAGGTCTAAACCCACCTTTGGTTTCACTGTTCCGTTCGGCATACTGTAATAACGTTTCGCCAGTTTTTTCTTTTACAACCGTCTCTTTTACTCCTTTAGGAAGCGCATTGAGCCCTGTCCAAGTTTGCATGCCGCGAAAAATACGCGATAATTTTAAATTATCTTTAAATCGACTGGCTTTTACCACACCATTCGGCTCAGAAATCTGTGGTAATTCTTTTCCATATAACGTTTCAGTATCAATCTGAGATAATTGCTTCAAATGTTCTACTGTAAATACGCGACAACCCACCGTTTGCGTTTGAATAGGGGAAACCCGTTTTTTATCATCAGTGCCTAGCGTTTCGACTTTATAGACATAATGCTTCCCTTCAGGGAAGGTTGCTTTTAAAGTATCATGCATGCGAGCATGACCATAAGAATTAGCAGCATCTAAAACAAAAGAGTGCACATCGCCATGTTCATCGACCATAAGATCGATCGCAGTCCAATGCGCGCAAGTTGTTTTTCCTTCAGCGTAATCAGCACTCCATTCATAATCCGGATCAATAAAATGGGTCAAAATGGCTAATTCTATTCTCGTCCCTGGAGCAAGCTCCGCAGCAGTCTCTTTTAACATATCAATAAACTGAGTGAACTCACTGTCTGCCAATGTTTTTTGTTCTAAGACGAAGCCATGAAAGGGCTTCATCTTGTCTAAACGATTTTCCCTTTTAGCCGCAATCAGAATAGCCTGACTGCTTGGGTCGCTTGAAATCCAAGTATTGGATCCAAACTCATCCCAAATATCTGCTTCTGCTTTTAGCATTCCCGGCGTTTTATCGTGCATGACGTCATCACCAAATAACCTATATGCTTTAATTATAGTCTATATTTTGGTGTGACTCGATCTCGCTTTGAGTCATTTTATCCCAAAGAGGTAGAATAGCTGGCGTCTAGAAGGCTAGATGGGTATTTATGTCTGCGACGCGTGCAAGGGTCACAAGGTGAAAATGTTTTTTGCAAATTAAATGATGGTGCAGGATTAAAATCAATAGCCAAGACACTACAAAAATGAGTCTACAGGCGCTAAGTGCTGACTCGCACCTATAGCAATCACTGGATATTTTTGCTCGCATACAGGGGCTTGCTCTACTCAACCATGACCCTTACTAATTATGCGATAAGATGTTACAAGAGCTTTTGTAGTTCACTCGTCATACTTGTGCAAGACTTTTAAATTCTTCTGAAAAAAAACTCCGGAAGTTGTCATCAAATTTATTTGTTCGTAGTTTCCATTGATCAAGCGATATACCCTTTAGGGGG
Organism: Legionella genomosp. 1; assembly: GCA_945878975.1. GTDB lineage: Bacteria > Pseudomonadota > Gammaproteobacteria > Legionellales > Legionellaceae. The sequence goes on along the minus strand of CAMCUM010000035.1, from coordinate 11,278 downwards.
TGCGTTCCAAAGGGATGGTTCAATGTATCGTTCGCCTAATTTTTTATCATTAACTTTTTAGGAGAGATAAAATTGTCCCTATCAAACCCGTGCACTTGCCAGTTGATTGGCATCTAATAAACCATAGGGTACTCTACTTTCTGACGCCTGGAAGATGCTGTTTGCAACTAGTCGGTTCCTTCGCTCATTAAACTCCCTCCGCTCCAGCAGATAGACTTCTGAATCCCATAAATCGAAGTCAGGTAAACGACCTAAGTCAACCTGTTTGGCGGTCTCAAGAACAGTATGAAACACTTCGCTATCCATACTGGTGTATACCATATCAAATTCGGCAAAAAAACGTCTAGCCAGCTGATCTTTGATGATATCCCAAATGGCGCTGACGCCATGGCGCTTTACTGCCATCAATAAAATAAATTTACTACTATCTTGCGGATTTGATCTGGCTTTAAAATAACTGATCACCTCTTCACGCACCACCATAGGCAGTCGTAAGGTAGCCAAATCCACGGGAGACATAGTATGCTCTGGGTAAGGTTCGTTTAATTCTAAAATATCTAGATCAAGCAGCATGAGTTCTGCTAGTGCTTTGATCTTTGCACCCTTATTTATAAGATAATCTTCATCATATAATACATTTTGATAGCACGACGGAAAGCGCTCTTCACACCAAGCAATAAAAATAGGATGGAGCTTAGTTCCTGGGGTGATGACTTGATCTACCAAATAATCTGCATTGTATATTTGTGAAAATAACAATTTTTCATCCCTAAACCCTAGGTTTGTTAAAGATTTATGGACTGTGATACCTCTGTAGATATCTTCAGTGGTTCGATAGCGTAAGGTCAGGGTAGGATTACGTAAATAAAAATTGGCCCCGAACATACGGACAAAAATTTCATAAGTATGGTAATCATTCACATCATCAAATAAGGTACCAAATATTGTAGGGTGTTTCTTTTTTATTATCGCAATTGCTTGGTAGTAATATGTGCGAAATGCAATTTCTCGAGATGCTTGGGCGGCTAACATCGCACGTTCACGCAAAGTATGCGCATGATCATTGGTTAAACAACCGAGTTCTTCAGCCAAACTACTTAAGGTTTCTAGATAGATGCGATTACAATGTGATCCTGTGCAAATCGCAAGGTATAACAAGATATCATTGCGTTTTTCACTCGAAAGGTCGGCTATTTTGGGTAACAGCAACCGAGCGTAGCGGTGCATCACAGCGACTTGTTCAGCAGTCAAATCTTTATAAGATGGATTGTTTAGCCGATCAACAAAATAAGTCATTTCTCGTTTCAGAAAAGCGATTTGAACGTCTATAGGTGCTGTATTAAGCGGCAAATTCAATTCTGCACAGCGCGTTGTAGCATCGTACATTTGATATTTATCATGTAAAGACATCTCATTGGCAATATTATTTCGCAATGCTGGCGATGTAAAGTCGACTTGCTCAAAGAGCGAAAAATAGTCATTATAATCCACGGAAGGAGCGCTGGATAATATCTGTTCGACGAGCTGATGGCTTTCATAGAAATGATTGAACGTAACATGGACATCGGAGGCGAGGGTTTCATGGAACATTACTCGTTTCAGATACTGAGCCACATCGTTGAAATTTTTCTCGCGAATACGACAATACAGTTTGATCATCGGCTCATAAGGGAGTCCAAAACGTATTTGAGCAGCATGGGTGGCACAAGCGCTTTTGTATAGTCTATGCTGATTGATACGGTCGTCTAAGCGCTTAGACGCGTTAAGATCGCTGCCAGCTATAGCGATGACCGTTAATTTTTTTTGAGGGTTATTCATTGGAAATTGTGGTGTGGGACTATCCGCATGCTGTAAATGACAACGAATATAATCGAAGAGGGCATATCCTACGCCGGCTGAAAAGAGGGCAATGTTGAACCAACTCAATACACCAAACAGGTAACTTGATACGACCAAGACATTCAAATACAGATAAGGTTTTTTTAAAAACTCTGGAAAATAACCATGTTGATTGAGAAGATTGATAGCAAACATGGCTAAAGAAATGTACCCATACATTGGTGCGCCAAGAAAAATACAAGATACCAATGTCACCACATAAAATGGGAGCATGAATTTATTCATACCTTGACTCAAAAACAATGCTGCATCCATGAGATATTGATTGTTATGGCAGTTAAACGGTAATTTTTGAATTTTATCTTCTTCGCCTTGATTGATATAAATTTGATTTTGATGTGCAATAGAGGCGATGTAATAGACAACTGATGAGAAAGCGGTGAAGATGAATTGATAGAGTCCGAGATGCATGGTTGGCCATATCTGAGCGAGGGGTGAAAAAATCCAAGGCGTCAGGGCTGCAGCGGTTAAGAATGAATAGATTTTATTCTTTGTGCCACCATCCACTATTTCTGTGTGATAAGCATGTCCTTGTGAGACATAAAATGCGTTAGCGGTAGCGGCCATAATCACTTGGAGGTTTTGATTGCTTATCATGATTCCTCTTCTTTGAACATATCGTGTCAAATTATAATACAAACAACATAAGAAAAGCAATTCATGAATGCACGATTCGTCAGGCAGGGGAGAAAGGAATTAATGCAACAATTTCTTGAAAACGGGACAAATAATTAAAAAGGACCAAAGGGATTTTTTATGACAAAAAACAAAACTCTAGAAAAAATTATAACGCCTAGGTTAATACTAAGACCACTTGTCGGAGATGATATAGAGAGTTATTTTGAAGCAGAACAAGCATCAATAAAGGAAATGGGCTCCTATTGGAGTTGGGCAATTACTAAATCAATGGATGATATTAAGGTATTTATTGAGTTTAGCATCGCGTGTCACAAACATTTGTCTCCTCAAAATATGTACTTTGCAATAATTGAAAAAGAAAGCAACCAATTTTTGGGCTGTATCTGGTGTCAATCTATTAATTGGTTTGTACCAAAATTTGAAATCAGTTATTGGCTAGACACTAGAAAAACTGGGAATGGGTTTATGTCGGAAGCAGTCAATGCATTATCTAGAGCAATATTCGACGTATATTACGCTAAAAGAATAGAGATTAAAGTCTTTACTACCAACCAAAAAAGCAGGGCAATCCCTGAGCGGCTTGGATTTAAACTAGATGCAATATTAAAAAATAATTTTATAAATTTTATAACGAATGAGATTATGGATGGGGCATTATATTCTTGTGTTGATATCGAAAATCTCCCAGAGCTGAGCATACAAGTTACTCAATAATATTTTTTTATTAAGTTTAATTAGGGGATACTGATATTAGTTCCCCCAGACACCGATGCTCCCGGAGGGCCCAATGTCGCACTCATCTTATAACCACAGGAGATTGGCATCAGTAGATCCATGTCTGTATAATGCTCTTAATTATTATTCAGAAGGGTGAAAATGGACATCACTGTCTAATAGGATTGTTGCGGAAAAAATCATAGAAATCCGAGGTGAACATATTATTCTAGATAGTGACGTTGTCGAGCTATATGATGTTGAAACAAAACGCCTCAATGAGGCAAAAATAATCCTGGTAAATTTCCTGATGGATACTACCTAGCGCTTAATTCACGATACAAGGAGCAACCGGTCGAAAATTTCGACCAGTTCAAAAAACTGAAACATTCTACGGTTTCACCAAAAGCTTTCACGGAACGAAGCCAATATATACTCGCGACCATCCTGAAAAGTGCTAAGGCGATAGCAACCACCTTAGCAATCATCGATACATTAGAGGATTGTTATGTCAAAGAAACAAAGTACGGTTGATTTCATTTTAGAGCAACTTGAAGGGGTAGGTATACTTGCTGCAAAAAAAATGTTTGGTGAATACGGGCTTTACTGTGATGGGAAGATTGTTGCTTTGATATGTGATAATCAACTTTTTGTTAAGCCAACTCAGGCCGGGAAGTCATTTATTAATCATTTTGTTGAAGACTATCCTTATCCTGGTGCAAAGCCTTATCTCTTGGTTACGGGTGATTTATGGGAAAACAGCCAATGGTTATCAACTTTGATTAGAATTTCCGCAGATGAGTTACCATTACCGAAGCCAAAACTAAAAAAACAAAGTAAAAAAGTGTTGTGTTAGGCTTTCCCACATGTCTCGCTCAATATCAAAACACTTATAAAGTGGGGTGTTTGTTTTATTGTGGCCGTCAGAAAAACATCCGTTAAGTCTGGTTATTTTGATAATCAGACCTCATGGCAAGATAGTATTTATAGTATTCAACGATAGAATTAAGCGTATTTTTTAATCTTCGCTGGAGCTGCCTATGAAAGTTCAAAAGATCAATAAAAAAATCAGCACAAAAAAACGCACTGAGACAATTGAAAAATTCTTGACCGCGATGCAAACGATGGAGCTAGAATCGATACTGATTAATTTTAACTCGCCATCTAATTTTACTGAGGTTACAAAAGCATGGCAGATAATGCGCACCAATTAAACACCAAATATTTTTAATATGATACAATAGCCATATTTTTTAGGAAATTATAAACATGTCATATAATCTTTTAGAAAACTCAGCCACTACTGTTTTTTGGGAAATACCGTCAGGAAAACCTAATCCTACAGAACACTTTCCTGGAGTTGGTGTGACTGATACGAGAAGTCGTATCGATGCGCCGGGGCAAAAAAGCGAAACATGTACTTATTATGCCTTTAATTTCTTTAGGCCGCGAATTGGTAAACATCTCGATTCAGATCCGGGATTAAGGCACATTGAGCAACTGTTTTCCCAACACAGAAAGAAGCACACAAGTTTTCTAAATCAAAAAGATCACGAAATCCGCATCATAACATCTATTCTGCTTCAAGCATCTGGACAATCTATATCTGAATACAGTGATATTTCAAAAAAGGACAAACTACAGTTATTACAAAAGCTTACTGCAGAAGGCGATTGCGATGGTCAATATAGCGAACAGATTCTTAGCAACTATAACAAATCCATGATCTCGTTAAATGAAGAACTATTGTGTGCTCTGACCTTTGACCTAAATGAATTTACGCAAAGATTTTTACATCAGGTGCGATTCCCACTGAAACCTTATAATATGCTACCTACTCAAATGAAACACATAGTTTCATCTTCTGCAATTACTTTTGCAAGATTACAGCATTACCCTCAATTAACCATTTCAAATTGGACTATCCAAGATGGCCCACAATCTCTTATGGATGAGATTCGGGAATTTGGCCCAATAACTGCAAGAGGCTATTATGGTGATCATTACTATTCAGAAGGCGCATTGTTTTCTTTGAAAAATCCATTATGCGGCCACACCATCTCCGGATGGAAACCCAATACTAGACTTGACGTTCCCGAAGGCACAACAGCCCCTACACATTCAGTAGTCGTGATAGGGCTTCTAAAAAATGAAGCAAATAAATTTTTTGTGCTCTTTATTGATCCTAGAGACGAGTCAAAACTAGAATGCACCAGAAAAATATATCAGTTAAGCTATGATAACTTTGTCAAATATATGGGAAATCTTTATGGGCTTCAGACACAGCATAGTTCTACTCCGGGGACAGATTGCATGGTTAGATATACTCAAGATGCTGGCGAATCCTGTTTAAATTATCGTCGATAATAATCTGGAGTTTGGACAAACCGCGATCTAATACGAGCCCGTGACCGTGGGCGCTCCTGGGCCCGCCTGAACCCGTTTTATCTGATTTTTGAGCCAATAAGGAAAATTCGCCATTGTTATGTATACAATATATCGAACATTCAGAATTATTAAAAACGCTGCCCTCTAACGCCCTAGAATCTATTTCAGTTGACTACATGGTATCTTTACCGAGTGCTGTTTGGTTGAAACTTTTAGAAAACGCAACTGGTTTAGCGTATAAGTTTTCTACGATGATTGATGAAACAAAAACAGACCTTTTTCTTGAGAATCGCCCCCCTTCTCTTGATAATATTGCGAATACAGGTTGTTAGTGACCAAGCTGATGTTGATACAAACACCTGTTGTAGATTGTTTTTTCTTTTTAGATGCTGTGTACCCTTTGTTACAAACAGAACACCACGCGACGCGGCAAAAGTGTCTGTGTCTGAAGCTTTATTTGAAGAGGAAACGGCACCCGGTCGAACAGGTTATGAACATTCATAAAAAAAATGCCTCCAAGCTATAAACAGACACATGTTTTTTCACGAAATCACCCTGAATAAGCCATGGTGGTTTGTGATTTAATCAGCTAAAATAGCGGCTATCGTTTTAACACAGATGAAATCATGCTAGAAAATATATGTGAATATGATAGTTTCTTGCAAAATGCTTTAACAATCAAAGGCTCCATAACGCCTAAAGTCATCAGTAAGGTTATATTGGTGGTACTGTATGCCATTTTAATTTCGTTGTTGCATCATCCCTTTCCTAATTTAGTACTGCCAATTGGACCTTTTGAATATAGTGGTTTAATTATGGGATTAATTTTAGTATTTAGAGTGAATGCTGGATACGATCGTTGGTGGGAGGGAAGGAAACTATGGGGGAATGTACTCAATAATTGTCGGAATTTGGCGATTATTTGCAACCAATATGTTTTAGCAGAAAATACTAAAGAATGGAAAACGAAAATTTGTCATTATACGATCATGTTTCCTTATCTCATGAAAAACCATCTTCGTAATAAAAAGGATCATACTGTCTTACAGCATTATCTTGACGAAAAAACCCTTGCTACCATTATACACGCGAAGGCCCCTATTCTTGCTTTGGCAAGTTTAATTGCAAAAGAATTAAATGACGCACGCTTAAATAATGTATTAGATCCCTTTGCATTCATTCGTGCAGAAGAAACAAGAGCTCAGCTTGTAGATGCTTTAGGCGGATGCGAGCGAATTTTAAAAACACCGATGCCTTTTGTTATGGCAGTAAAATCGCGTCGTTTCATATTGTTTTTCTTATTAATGCTACCGATTGGCTTAATACCTGTATCCAATATATATATTAGTCCAGTGATCTCAGGATTAGTTGCTTACGCATTATTGGCATTAGATCAAATAGGCATTGAATTACAAAATCCTTTTTCTGATAAAAATCTTAGTCATTTGCCATTAGATAAAATTTGTCACACCATTCTTCATGATGTATTTACAATTTTTGATCAACATTCTGAAGCCTAACTCTTTATAAGCAAAGGATCATATGACTATTGCACTAGTGTGGTTTAGACAAGACTTAAGATTGAATGATAACCCCGCCTTTTTCAACGCCTGTACAAATCATCAAATTGTAATTCCTTTGTATATTTATGACAAAAAAAATAGCGTTTTAGGAGAGGCGCAAGCTTGGTGGCTGCATCATAGTTTGGTTGCTTTAAAAAAATCCTTAGATAAAAAGGGATTATGTTTGGTGCTACGTCACGGAAATCCAAGAGAAATTATTTTAGACCTAATCCAGCAATTATCTATAAAAGCAGTATATTGGAATCGCTGCTATGAGCCGGCAGTTATTTCAAGAGATAAAAAAATAAAGGCCGTTTTACTAGCAAAAAATATTGAGGTCTGTAGCTCAAATGGCAGCTTGCTGCATGAGCCTTGGACCATCCAGAATAAAAGTGGAAGTTTTTTTAAGGTGTTTACGCCTTATTGGAGACACTGCAGACAAACTTTGCAGATCCAAGCTGAGGTTCATTTGACTCATCGACCACATGGGCTCGAAGTCCCAAGTGAGTCTATCCATGAATGGCAATTATTGCCAAATACTTCTTGGGCTGTACGCTTTCCTGATTTTTGGACTCCTGGAGAAAAAGGTGCACAAAAAAATCTGGATGCATTTATTAAGCATCATTTGAACGGGTACAAAAAAAACCGAGATGTCCCTGAGAAAAATGCAACGTCACGTTTGTCACCCCATTTGCATTATGGTGAAATTAGCCCCTCCACAATCCTAAGGGCAATAAACTTAGCGAAACTAGAGTCTCAATCCGACTTAGCATCCATTGAGCATTTTCTATCTGAGATCGGATGGCGTGAGTTTTCGGTCTATCTACTTTATCACTTCCCTAAATTACCTTCTGAGAATTTTAAGCATGAATTTGAACTATTTCCTTGGCAAAATGAAAAAAATGATTTACTCCGTTGGCAACAAGGTATGACAGGCTATCCCCTCGTCGATGCGGGTATGCGAGAGCTATGGGCAACTGGTTATATGCATAACCGAGTGCGTATGATTGTTGCCTCATTTCTTACTAAAGGATTGCTGATTGACTGGCGTATCGGTGCAGACTGGTTTTTAGATACACTAGTCGATGCAGATCTCGCAAGCAATAGTGCGAGTTGGCAGTGGGTAGCTGGATGCGGCGCGGACGCGGCACCTTATTTCCGTATTTTTAACCCGGTATTACAGAGTCAAAAATTTGATCCCAATGGAACCTATATTCGTCGGTGGGTTCCGGAGCTTGCCAACGTTAAAAACCAATCAATACATGCTCCCTGGGCAGCTGCTGATTCTAACTCAGTGTATTCAAACACAACTTATCCAGAGCCTATGATTGATCATTCATTTGCAAGAGCCAGAGCATTGAGCTATTACCAGCAATTAAAAAGGAAGGTGCCACGATGAATCCCTGTTTTTTTATATTTGGCTTTGGCTACACTGCAAATGCTTTGGCTCAGAAGCTTCATCAACTTGGCATCGAATCTATTGGAACCACACGCCAGCCTACCACAAGTGACAGTGATCATGCTTCGATAGGAAGGCGAATTGATTTTAATGATCCAGAAATAGAATCTTATCTTAGTAAAGCCAACTATCTTTTAATTAGTACGCCCCCAATCCCAGATATAGGGGACCCTGTTTTATCTCAATATGGCGAGTTAATTAAGAAACACTCTGCTCATATTCAATGGGTAGGATATCTTTCATCAACCAGCGTTTATGGTGACCATCAAGGCAATTGGGTTGATGAGAAGAGTGATTGCCATCCACATGGTTCTTCCGGTATTTTGCGTTTAAAAGCCGAGGAAACATGGCTAGCATATGCAAAAGCAAACCATATTCCCTTACACATTTTTAGATTAGCGGGTATTTATGGACCAGATAGAAACCCTATACAACGTACTGATGCGGGGAAGAAATATAGTATATTCAAAGAAGGACAATTTTTTTCTAGAATACATGTTGATGACATTGTGTCTGTCTTATTGGCCTCAATAAAAGCGAGTCATCCCTTATCTATATACAATGTGGCGGATGATGAGCCAGCCCCCTCACATGTGGTAGATGCTTATGCTTCTTGGTTATTGAAACGAGCCGCATTACCTTTGACCCCTTTTGAAAAAGCTTCATTATCACCCATGGAAAAAGAGTTTTATTCAAATAACCGACAAGTCTCTAATTTAAAAATCAAACAAGAACTTCACGTTGCTTTAAAATACCCTTCTTTTCGTGAGGGCCTCGATCAAATATGGAGAGAGGATTTTTCTGAAAAATATCAATAAATCAAAGGGGGTCAGACTCCATGGATAATTTTCACATACTAAAGTCTGACTCCTCTGATTCTTTATCAACATACCCGACTAATAGGGGTTCTTTGCAGGAAGGCACGGAATTTCCCAGTGCGCCCCTACAACCCTTTGCTAGACTAGGCTGTAGCCAATAAATCGATTTTTTTGTTAGTCACTGATTTTTCTATAACATCATGTAAATTATGGCATTCCTTCTTGCTGTAGAATTCATATATTCCGATCGAACTAATGTGCTGCCATGCAAACCGGAGATAATCGAATAACTTTCAACTAGGCCCGGAGCTAAAAATCGTTCAGTGAAGTGCCAAAATTGTGCTGTTTTTTACTAATTAAATGAAAAAAAATCAGTCCTGGTATGGTGTTCCGCATCAGATCTAAGGAAAAAATATTTTTACTATAAGTGCATGTGATCGACCGAGCTATATTTCGGTAACAGATTGATAGCAAATGAAAAAAATAGGAAGGAATGTCATAGTGATCCAGACCAGGTACTCATATACAAACTTGAAACAGTCAATATTATTTTTGAAAGAACAGGATCACATGCCGATTTATTCTAGTAATCAGTAATAACAATCACTGATTACAGAATAAATCATTTCACTAAAAAAATCAGTTAAAAAACTAAAAGCTACATAATACTGCAAGAAGTTTGTTCTAATCTAGCGTTATCCACCATATCTGAAATATTATTTTCTATTGTTTGTCCAGACACTGTTTTAACATCATTAATTTTAGTTATTAGTGGCTCATCCTTTAATGATTGTAACACTTCATTGTAACAGTCTTCAGGAATGCTAAGCTGAACCAAATAACTCGTGGATGCCGCATGTGAGAAAAAATCTGAGGAGAAGGTCTGAGAATTTTGACGACCTATAGCTATTTCACTAACGGATAAAACATTTGTCCTTGGATTTTTATAGACAGTCATTAATCCTAAGTCTCTTAATTCCCTAGGATCGTCTGCCATAACAACATCAACTAATCTTACAGCTTCAGCGGTAGTAACAGGCGTTTCGTTGGTTTCAGTATGCATAAATACCCTCTGTTTGAATTAAGTTGAAGCATTATGCTCTTAATTTGAACCAATGTCAAGCTAAACAACTAATCCCGTGCGTGCATTATATTTTGTATTATTATGGTTCTCTTATGGCAAGACTGCGTCTATTACGGAGTTAATCACTGCAACAGACAATGCAAGTTAATAAGTTTGCATCGTTTGTTCCGAACCCAACCCTACATCGACGAATTAAGCAGAGGTTACTAAATGCACCCCATCACGTAATTTTCTTTTGCTCACATAAGTATTAAGGCCAATGTGGTTGCTATAGCCCAAAAAAATGGCTATTTTTCTAACTGATAAACCTAAAGCTAATAATTCCCTAATTTTAGTAACGTCCTGATCAAATTTACTTTTTTGAATGGTTCCTTTTGGTTTGCCTAACTGAATACCCTGCGCTTTTTTATTAGCCAATGCTTCTTTGGTTCGTAGGCTAATCAAATCTCGTTCAAGTTCAGAAAATAATGAAAACAGCGTGATCATAACCTTGGATGTCATGTCATGCTGCTTAATATCCAAACTTTGTTTGATGGCGATCACTCTCACTTGTTTTTTTATTAATTCATTAGGGCCTGTTTACAATTCATCCCCGACGCCTACGTGCCGCGGCTTGTCCGCGGCATCCAGGAGATGGTCAAATTACAACTGAGCCAATTTAATTGCTCATTCAATTGATAAATAAGAACAAACTCGTAATATAACGATTCTAACG
>CAMCUM010000034.1 GCA_945878975.1 Legionella genomosp. 1 | reverse complement strand
GTTAGAATCGTTATATTACGAGTTTGTTCTTATTTATCAATTGAATGAGCAATTAAATTGGCTCAGTTGTAATTTGACCATCTCCTGGATGCCGCGGACAAGCCGCGGCACGTAGGCGTCGGGGATGAATTGTAAACAGGCCCTAATATTTTTGGCACTTGAGGCCGTTAGAAATGGATACATGAAGTTCATTTCAGAGACCGACTTCGTTGAAATTAAGCAAAAAATATACGATGAGGACATGTGTTCAATTTTTGTAGGGATCACTTAGGACGTGGGGCGTTACGATTGATATTTTTTGACTTATTTATGCGTATGATTTACAATATTTAATCATTTGCAGATGGGGTAAGTGATGCCAAATACCATAATAATCATCGGTGGTGGACCAATCGGTTTCTCGCAGGCATTGGGTTTAAAAACACTAAATCCCAACCTGCGCATAGTGGTTTTTGAAAAATATCCTGAATACCAGCGCCATCATACGCTCAATATGCAGCATCAAAATTTACGAGAGTGGATGCAAGCAGCGGGTCTCACAGAGTCCGAAACCCTGCTGGCATTAGAAAAACGCTTACAAAATAATGCCCATATTCGGACGAGTGAACTAGAAAACACTTTAAAAACCATGGCGCTCGGGCTAGGCATCGAGGTTTGTTATGAGGCTATCACTCAAGACAATATTGCTACAAAATTGAGTGATTACCCTGATACCAGTCTGATTATTGGCGCAGATGGTACCCACGGCATCACCAATCAAATTTTTTTCCTACCGGAGAATCAAGTCAAATATGAATTTGATTATGCATTGCAATGTCGTTACGACGTTACTAAGAAACGCACACAACCGTTGTACTCAGCCATGGTACAATCAGGCCGGCTTGCGCATGAATATACTGGCCCTCGCGATGCCACGACCAGGCTTCTTCCGGTGACCACACAAGTCATTATTTCAAAAGAGGAATATCAAAGGCTGAAAGAAAGTGCTCCTTCTAAGTCTCCTTTAAACATGGAGATCCCTCTGGCAGAACTCAGGGAAAAATTAGGTGGCCTCTCACCATTTCTTGTGAATTATTTAGCTGAAAAAGGTCAAGATGGGGTCCAGAATCTACGATTGAGCGTGAATGAATTGCCGGCAACCCAAGCGCGACAAGTCACGTCAACTACACATCGTATTCCTGTTGTGCTAATAGGCGACGCAGCACTGGGGTTGTCTTATTTTAAAGGATTAAATGCCGGGCTACTTGCCTCAGCAAAATTATTACGTGAATTACGTCCCGCCATTCAAAATCCCCAAAAACGCACACTCAAAAATAGATTACAGCAATACCAACAGTGGTTCCTAAAAGATTTTGCACCACAACAAATTAGAGCAATGGAACAATATAGCTATTGGCGTGTTGGTATCGCACGTATGGTCATGGAAGCCATGCCACCAGTGAGCTCACAAAGCTTGAGCAGTGTCCCAGAGGATTTTTTACCGTTTGTTGCGGAACATATCCAGTTTACGAATACCAGGGACATAGATGATTACTTATCCATCGATTTGTTTCCACACCGAAAGCATACGCCTAAGCCACAGTTGACCCTGAATCAAGCCCCTTTAGAACATCATGGAAAAAAACTCGCTAAACTATTCCTGGATTATGCCAAACCCTATAAATCACAGTATCAAATTTGGCAGGACTTCAAACAGCCTCTATTAGGCGTAGCACATTGCCTATACGGTCTCTTTAAAATCGTAATAGGTCTATTGCAACGCAATGCTGCTTACATTGGCGACGGGATAATGGATCTGATCCGAGGGAGCGTTGAAATAGCTTTGACGCCGTTTACGTTATTTCTCAAACCGATTGCGCGCGGGCTTCTCACGCTCATCTATGGTAAACCGCTTATTGAAAACAGTGCGAATCTCCAGAACTTAGCAACATTAGGCTTAGAAAAATTAGCAACAGTCCTTCCGAACGAAACAGAAGCACCTGCTACGCATACCGATCGGACGGCATATGAATTGCGTGCACTTTGTCATGATTTGCATCGAAAGTTCAATAAAGGGATCCAGCGTGGACAAGCTACGAACTTGCTCAAAATAGAAGAAAGTTCTTTATACGAAGCAATGGGTAACCATCCTGGCATCCAGGGCCAATCCCATTTAAAAGCGTATTATCATTTCTTTAAGCAAGCATCTCAACCGCAACCGGCTACCACCGCGCTAGAACCTGCTACACTGAATGTATAGACAATTAAATTTTATTTGGCTTATTCTTCTGCAGACAAATAAAGCGCAGGAGGCCGGAGGCCGACGAGACATTGTCGGAAGAGGAATAAGCCAAATAACATTTAATCGTCTATATAAGATCGTTATCAACAAGGTCTGTTGACCGTATCACCAAAGGTCAAAAGACCGTCAATAAACGGAGTGATAAAATGCTTGTGGAAATCCTGTCGCGCGTCCAGTTTGGTTTTAGCATTGGATTTCATATTTTATTTCCAACATTGAATTTGGGATTGGCTGTTTTTTTGGTCTTAATGGAATTTTTCTGGCTAAAAACAAACAATACGGTTTATCTCGATATATGTAAGATTTGGACTAAAATTTTTGCTCTTACCTTCGGAATGGGGGTTGTTTCAGGTATTGTGCTTGCCTATCAGATTGGAACAAATTTTGGTCCTTTTATTACCAAGTTCGGTAATGTTTTAGGCGCATTATTCGCCTATGAAACGTTAACCGCCTTTTTTCTTGAGGCAGGTTTTTTGGGGGTGATGCTCTTCGGTTGGAAAAAAGTTCCGCCTCTCCTTCATTTTATAGCAACTTTACTGGTTGCCATAGGGACGACGATTTCTGCTTTCTGGATTATGTCTGCTAATTCGTGGATGCAAACACCCAGTGGATATGAGGTAGTTGCCGGAAAGTATGTGGTTGCCAGCTGGTGGGCTGTGGTGATGAACCCATCGTTTATACCTCGGTTTATTCATATGATGTTAGCTTCTTATGTGACAACTTGCTTTGTCATTATGGGTGTGGCTTCTTATTATCTGCTTCGTAAAAAAGCAATCCATGTCGCAAAGACAACCCTGTCTTTCGCACTCTGGGCCGCTTTGATCCTTGTTCCTCTTCAAATTGTGATAGGCGATATTGTCGGTCTCATGGTGAAAGAACATCAACCGCTTAAAACAGCAGCAATCGAGGGACTTTGGCATACGCAAAACGGAGCACCTTTGGTGTTATTCGCCTTACCCTCTCAAAAGCAACAGCAAAATAACTATGCTATCGAAATCCCTAGACTTGCAAGTTTCATCAATACCCATGACTGGAATGGCAAAATGGTGGGTTTGGACTCTGTGGCCATTGATCTTCAGCCAAGGGTTGCTCCTGTATTTTTCTCATTTAGAATCATGGTAGGCATCGGTTTCTTAATGTTTGCAACCGCTCTTGTTGGCCTTTTTCTTCGTTATAAAAACAAAATTTATGAGAAAAAATGGTTTCACTATTGGTGTTTTGTGCTAACACCCCTAGGATTTATATCAAGCATTTGCGGATGGCTCACAGCTGAAATCGGAAGACAACCCTGGGTTGTCTACGGGTTATTAAAAACTCACAATGCTATCTCTGCAATCAGCACGGAGAATGTCATCATCTCTTTTGTACTGCTTGTGCTTGCTTATGGACTTGTGTTCGGATTTTATCTGTACTATTTATTAAAATTGATTCGTTCAGGCCCTGAAGTCGTCGACCAAGAGCAAGTCGAACATCATGCCTTTCAATACATGACTGATTTAAATGTGGAGAAAAAATAATGCTTCCACTTATATTTGCTGTATTACTTGCTTTTGTTGTAATGATGTATGTCATTCTAGATGGTTTCGATTTGGGGGTTGGCATTTTATTTCCCTTTACCAGCAGTGAAAGTGAAAGAGATACAATGATGAATTCAATTGCCCCGGTATGGGATGGCAATGAAACCTGGCTGGTGTTTGGCGGTGCCCTATTGTATGGAGGATTTCCTCAAGTGTATGGGGTTCTTTTGCCCGTTCTTTATATTCCCATCATGTTTATGTTGATAGCCTTGATTTTTCGGGGTGTTAGTTTTGAGTTTAGATTCAAAGCGGACAGATCGAAACCCATATGGAATTGGCTATTCGCGATTGGTTCAATCGTAGCAGCATTTTTTCAAGGCGTCATACTAGGATGTTTTGTTCAAGGTTTCTCAATCAATTTTCAGACGATGGCAACTAGCGACACCTGGTTGACTCCTTTTAGTTTATTTACTGGCGTGGCCCTAACAAGTGGTTATGGGCTTCTTGGTGCAACATGGATGATTATCAAAAGCAGAGGTAAGCTTCAGAATAAAATGGTGCATTATGCCAGAGGATTGCTGATTGCTGTGAGTTTCTTTTTAGTATTTGTTAGCATTTGGACACCCTTGCACAGCAGCGAAGTCTTTCATCGCTGGTATCAATTTCCCAATTTTTTATGGTTAAGCCCCCTCCCTATCATCACTGCATTTGCAGTTTACCTTGCTTGGGGCAACCTATGTTTAAACGCAAGGAGTGAACGCAAGCCTTTCATTTACAGCATTATCATTTTTTTGTGTGCTTATATTGGAATAGGGATTAGTGTTTATCCTTATTTGATTCCATATCAGATGACCTTTCAGGAAGCGGCCGCCCCATCCTCCACACTTGTATTTATATTGACTGGGGTTGCTATAATGTTACCTATATTGCTTGCATACACCTTATATGCCTATTATCTTTTTAGGGGCAAAACAGAGGGGCATTATCATTAGGGCGTGTTTACAATTGGGGTCACGAGCCGAAAATCGAGATAATTTAGCGCAAATTAGCTTGGCTTTTGGCCGTGACAAGACTGATTAGGGACTCATTTTCTGGAGAATTATGATGAAATTTACGGGGCTTTTTCTCTTAACGATGCTGTGTATTTTTGTGCTTGATATGATTTGGCTAGGCCTGATTGCAAAAAATATTTATGCGGACAACATCGGCATTTTGTTACGAAAGTCGAGTGAGGGCATGACGCCTATTTGGTGGGCAGCTGCAGTTGTTTATATTTGCATCACTCTAGGGATAGTTTATTTTGTACTGCCCAGTGCGCAAGGTGATTACTTGCAAGCACTTGTTGGAGGCGTGATCCTTGGATTAGTCACTTATGGTCTCTATGATTTCACTAATTACTCAATCCTTGCCAACTGGACTTGGAAGATAACAGTCATCGATTTTATTTGGGGCATGGTCTTATGTGGATTAAGTAGTGTATTTGCCACCTTCATTCAAAACCGATTTTTTTCTTAAACCAGGGAAAAAACATTGAGGTTTTTTTTTGATACTCAATGTATTTTTGTCCTCTTGATTGTACGGATCCTCTTTCTGTCAAAGGACCTGTCATGCGGGTAAAAATAACATAAAGCATCAAAGGAGAAAGAAAACCAAGGTAACCTAGCTTGGATGGTATCACAAACAAAGCGAACCCCATCCAACTTAACCAATCAAAAAAATAATTAGGATGGCGGGAATAATGCCATAAACCTATCTGACACACTTCACCTTTATGTCGTATTTTAAAACGGTGAACTTGTAAATCGGCTATGGTTTCTCCCATAATGCCTACTACTATCATAAAAAATGCAAGAATATCTATCCCCGTAATATCAGTCCGTCCTGATTTACTAATCAGGAAAAATACGCTTGAAATAATTAAGATGAACACCCCTTGGAGTTGAAAATTAATAAAAAAACCCAGCGAGGGGCTGATTTTCCAGTTAGCACTGAGTGTCATGTAACGCTGATCAACATGTCCCTTTCTTATTCGTGTGTACCATAGATAACATGCAAGGCGTAAAGCCCATAGAATAAGAAGAAAGCCTATCATCAAAGTACGAAAAGTTAGAGGTATGAAGCTAAGATAGATTAAACCTGAAACCATGAGTCCTAATGACCAAGAAACATCAACAACCGAAGGGTTTTTGAGGATACGATAGAATCCCCACATCACAGACATTTGTAAAAAAAGATAAATCATGACCATGCCGATAGAATACATTATTTATCCTTTGATAACCGCGCCAACAAAATAGTCATGTCATGGATGATCATTTTCGCCACAATACATGAATATTGCTAATGTAAGCGGTTTGAAACCCGGCAGAACAATAACAAAAATAGAATTCCCAGGCTCGAATAAAAGATTCCGTAAATCCTTGTGCTAGAATCTCTTGTTTATTCGCTAATAAATTATGATACCAATCCTGCAAAGTAGAAACATAATGATGGCCTATGTCTTCAAGTAACAGCAATTGCAGCTTCGTTTGGCTGGCAACTGATTTACTGATAGAAAATACGGAGGGCAAGCAGCCTCCGGGAAAAATATATTTTTTTATAAAATCAACCTCATCTTTTGCTGAATCATAAGCTTGATCATTCATGACGATTGACTGTAAGAAAAACAAACCCTCAGGTTTCAGTAGTTGATAGCATTGATGAAAAAACGCATCAAAATATTTATGACCCACTGCCTCAATCATCTCGATTGAAACTACTTTGTCATATTGACCGGAAAGGTTTCTGTAGTCTTCTTTTAATAATTCAACCTGATCATTTAAGCCCAATTGAGTAATTTTTTCTTTGACATAAATATATTGTTTTTCTGAAATCGTAGTTGTGGTGACCTTGCATCCATATTTTTTTGCTGCGTAACATGCAAATCCACCCCATCCCGTTCCGATTTCCAGAATATGGTCCCCAGGTTTTAGTTGCAATGCCGTGCAAATGGCTTGATTTTTCTTTTCAGCAGCTTCTTCCAGGCTGATCCCAGCTGGCGTATAAAGCGCACACGAATACATCATGGAAGGGTCAAGAATTAATTTAAAAAAATCATTCCCTAAATCGTAATGAGCTAAAATATTCTCTTTAGCTCTAGAAATAGAATTAAGTTTTAATTTATAGTTTATGGTTCTTATGAAACCCAAAAAGCGTGCGATGGGACTCTCAATATTATTGAAGACCGACTCATTTTTTATAAAAAGCGTGATTAATTTTTGTAGATCGTCAGAATCCCAATCTCCATCAATATAACTTTTTCCAGCACCTACAGAACCCCCAAGGACGATGGCTTTATACGCGCTCGGATTATTGATGGTGATGCTAGCAAATAAATCATTTTTTTCGTCCTCACGACCAAAGGCATAGCTGCTCTCATGATCCTGAATTTCAATGAACCCATATGTGATGTCATCTAATAAATTAAGAAAAATTTTTTTACAGAATCTTGCACTTAGGGAGTATAAATCATTACTTTCGTCCATTCGATGTCCTATTATTCGATCCTGGATGCGTATGAAATGGAACACCCTTGATCCATAATTTTAATGCTTGCCAGTAAATCGCTTTTGCAATTTTATAAGTTATCAGAGGATACTGCCAGAAGACTTTATTCACGGATGCATTTTTTTGCGTATTTAAAGATAATGTCGCATCAAAATCTTTTTTTCCATCCCTATAATTTTCCATATGAACCACTATTTTTTGTGAATTTATTTTTAAATTCAGTTTATAAGCATAATTCATCGCCATAAAAGGAGATACATGGAGTTCTTTTTGGAATTTATAAGAATAGATTTCATTTTTAAGTTTCACTGAATGCTTAAGAACATAATTATGTCGTTCTCCCCAAGGGGTATTCGTGACCTCCAAAATCAAATAATCCACATTGAGATTCTCTTCATCAAAAATAAAATAAATACTGATGGGATTAAAGCAATACCCTAAACAACTTAATTGGGTTAATAAATAAATTTTTCCTTTTGGGTAAGTTCCGAACTGAGTCATAACCAATTCGCGAGCATATTCATCAAGAGGGATACTCGATTCCTTCAGATAATTTTTTCGTCGCAATGAAAACCAATTAAATTTCTCTACGGAAACCTGTTTGATATCTTTGAATGTAGTATGGATGTTAGCCAGATCAAAATAGAACATAAATAACTTATATGAAAACTGATGTTGTTTTGGAAAAAACCGACGATGTCGAACATGACCCGTAAAAACGAAATGTTTCATCACTTAGGTTCCTAACAATTGACAAGCATGGATAGCACTATTGACACCGTCTTCATGAAAACCATAACCCCAATAACTTCCAGCATAGTATGTATGATTCATCCCATTAATCAAATTAATTTGCTTTTGAGCTTTTAATGCCGATGCATTCAAACAGGGATGCGCATATTTGAAGGATTGGATGATTTTACTTTCAGCAATTTCATGCCCTAAATTTAATGATACAAAAAAATCATGGTTGGAATGGATTGACTGCAATCGATTCATATAATAGGTGAGTGTCGGCGCAGTGCATTGGTTATCGAGGTAATTCCAACTTGCCCAAGCTCTCTCATTTCTTGGCATGACGTTCCGGTCTTGATGAAGAATGACTTCATTCTCAGTATATTTTATTGCCATCAAAATATTGATTTCTTCAGGCGTCGGTTTCTCGAGCATTTTTAATGCTTGATCGCTATGAGTAGCGCATACGACCTCATCAAAAACATGCTCGTTAGAATTCACGATTATCTTAATTTTATCGGGCTCTCTTATGATTCGTTCTACTTTTGAATTTAAGTAAACTTGGTTTTTAAGTCCCTCAAGCATCGGTGTAATGTAATTTTTTGAGCCTTGTTTAATGACATACCACATAGGCCGATTGAACAAATCTAAAAGTCCGTGGTTGTTATAAAATTGTAATATAAAGGGAGCAGAGCAATTTAGGGTATCTTCTTTATTTTTTGACCAAATAGCAGCCATCATTGGAATAAGATAACATTCTTTAAATTGTTCTGAATACTTGCTTTTCCTGAGGAAGTCATCAATAGTTATCTCTAGATTATCTGTTTGAGCTAAGAATTTTTTTGCGTCAAAATTAAATAAAATAATGTCTTTGATTAGGCGATAAAATTTTACGTTAAATAGATTACGACGATCTGCAAAAAGTGTATTTAAATCATAGGCATTGTACTCAAGCCCCCGCAGATCAGAACGATAGCTAAAACTCATTTCACTCGGTTGAATGGGTACCTTTAATTCTGCTAGTAATTTACAAAAATTGGGGTATGTTCTTTGGTTAAAAACAATAAACCCTGTATCAATCGAGTAGATGGTTTCATTCATTTGCACTGGTATCGTATGCGTGTGACCACCAAGATAATCGTTGGCTTCGAACAATGAAACATCGTGGTTTTTACTTAAAATATAGGCGCTTGTTAAACCAGATATCCCTGAGCCAATTACTGCAATCCTTTTCTTCAAAAATCATTCCTTTTTATTTGTTTGGTTAGATTTAAAAACTTTCCGCATTCGCCAAAGCCCAATATGATTTGTATGCCTCAGGAATATCCGATCCCAGCAATTGCCCGGGGGTCAAAAAATCATAGACTTCGCTTAAAGGCTTTGCCACATGATTCGAAACACGCTGCATAATATAATCAGGACTTAAATAGCTTGGATTGGTCAAGCCCATGGCGCCAACAATTTCTAAAAACCCATGCATCGTATTACGATGATAAGCCGCCGCACGCAATTTTTTATGATCGACCACTAAACCGCGTTGTAACCGCTTATTCTGAGTAGCAACACCTGAAGGACAAGTGTTGGCATTGCATTGCTTGGCTTGCACACAACCTACCGCCATCATCATGGCGCGAGCATTCTGGCACATATCTGCTCCCATCGCCATTCTTAATACCATATCAAAACCCGTAGCAATTTTACCACTCGCAATAATACGAATTTTATCACGCAAGCCAACGCCAACCAAGGCATTACGTGCAAAAATCAAACCTGCCGTTAAGGGTTCGCCAACATGATTCACAAATTCAAGCGGTGCCGCGCCAGTGCCACCTTCCGCCCCATCAATTGTAATAAAATCAGGTAAAATCTGAGTCGCCAGCATGGCTTTGCAAATAGCAAAAAACTCTTCTTTTCGCCCAATACAGATTTTAAACCCAACCGGCTTCCCACCGGACAAATCACGTAATTGCTTCACAAATAATAATAACCCCTTCGGCGAATCAAATGCTGAATGCGCCGGCGGAGATACCGCGTCTTCGCCCATGTTAATGCGACGAATTTCTGCAATTTCCTTGGTGACTTTTGCGGCAGGTAAGATACCCCCGTGCGACGGTTTTGCGCCTTGCGATAATTTGATTTCAATCATCTTCACTTCATCACGCACGGCCTCTATTACAAACAAATCCGGATCAAAATTTCCGTCTTGATCTCGACATCCAAAATAAGCTGTCCCCAATTGAAAGACCAAATCGCCGCCCTGCAAATGATAAGGGCTAAGACCACCCTCGCCCGTATTATGCGCAAAACCACCCAATTTAGCACCTAAATTAATGGCCATGATCGCATTACCTGACAAAGAACCAAAACTCATGGCAGACACATTTAAGCGCGATGCCAAATACGGTTTTTTACAATCAGGCCCACCGACCAATATCCGTGATTCAACTTCAGCATGCTCTTTAGGCGCCAACGAATGCAGCACCCAGGTATAACCATCTCTCAGAATATCCTGTGATGTACCAAATGGAATGGTGTCTCGCACATTTTTCGCACGTTGATAGATGATCGACCGAACTTCCCGATTATAAGGTCGCTCGGCATCATCAGCCGCAATAAAGTATTGTTGAATTTCAGGCCGAATAAACTCTAAGATATAGCGCATATGTCCTAAAACAGGAAAATTACGCAAAATAGTGCGATTTTTTTGCAGTGCATCATAAATCCAGAGAAAAATCAGCGGAACAATAATCACGGGGATCCATTTTGCATGCCCCCAAACAACCGCCCTAAGCATAAACAAAGTAAAAAAGACACCAAAACCAATATACCATTGACGCCGCATGAATCATCCTTGAACGAAGCAGTAGATCATCATTCTAGCAAGTCTGTAGCAAGATCGCGACTATCTAGCATTAGGATTAAACGGTCATCGCCGGTGATGCTGGTGATGCAAACGCTTTTTGGCCAACCTGCCACACAGCGTAACAAAAATCTGGCACTGCATGCAGGAAAACACGCAGAAAATCGGCACCTGAACCACGATTAAGTCCATAAATACAGCGAATAAATTCAGCACTTCTTTGTTTTAATGCTGGGCTTTCTAATTCATCATTGACAGCCCGTGCCAAATGAGAGCTTTGACTCGCATTTTGACCAAAAAAAGAGGATAACCTTCGTTGCGATCTATTATCATGGCTTTCTATCGTCATGCGATATTGCGCCCAATTAGTTCGAGAAAGAAGATGACTGATTTGTTGTTTACTCAGTACCAGATATAATTGGTCCATCATAGCTTGAATGGCCGTATTCGCTAATAATACTTGCTGTTGAGAAGAAGAAGGTTCTTGTGAGAAATCAGATTGTAGCTCTATAGTGGTTGACTGCTCATCATCAGCGCCCAAACACCAACTACACGTCGCCACCAGAAGCAACAGCGCATCATGATATTCGATATACAAATAAGCACGCTGACTCATCAAGTATAGTGCCGCCATCCATCCAGCAATCGCAATCACGCCTATAAAAGGAATAAAAGGGGTATGCATCGCAACCAACGCCAGCAGCACAGCAGCCATAATTTTCTTATCCAAATTACCTAATTCCGTAGATTTTTCCTGATATAATTTGGTGTGTTCTTTTACAATATTATGATGTCGCACTAATACAAATGGTTCGCAAACACGGATAGGGCTTTGCTTCTCATGCCGCGCAACTGCATCGGTTATTATTTTGAAAAAAGATTTTGATGCAGCATACGTACTGTCTTTCGGATGAACCAATTTAAATTTTGACACCGCGGTTGTTTGCGACTCATAAGTAGGATCCGCCAGTTTGCGCATATATTCCATACTATTTCTCATCACTATACCCCATTGCTAATACAGGATGCATATTGTATAGACATTTGCAAGTCGAAACAACTTTGAACCTTCCGCACAGCGCCTGGCAAAATTGACTAATCAGACTTAGTCTACTATACTACCGATCAGTAGCGCTTATAAATAGGATACATTATGTTAGTAAATATTCATGAAGCAAAAACACATTTTTCTAAATATATCCAAGAAGCCTTACAAGGAAAGGAAGTTATTATTGCTAAGGGAGGCGTCCCTTTGATTAAACTCACACCCTATACGGAAGCAGCACAAGAACGCCATGGCGGTCAATTAAAGGGTATTCTTAAAGTCAATGATGACTTTGACGCACCTCTGCCTCAAGACATTTTAAAGCAATTTTATGGAGAAGAATAATTGCGTTATTTACTTGATACACACGTTATTTTATGGTGGTTTTCAGATCCCGAGATAATCAGTGCACACGCACGTGACATTATTAAAGACAAGTCAAACACTGTATTTATCAGTGCTGCTTCTTGTTGGGAAATGGCCATAAAAAAAAGCACTGGCCGTTTGACCCTACCTCAGCAATTATTGACCTTAATCACACAAGAAAATTTTCAATTGCTACCTATCCTACCTGAAGAGGCCTTAGCAGTGGCTGATTTACCTTTGATTCACACAGATCCTTTTGATCGCTTACTCATCATGCAAGCAAAATTACACGATCTTATTCTATTAACCAGAGATGAGCATATCAAAAAATACCCCTTAGTCTGGCTGAACGCATAAAAGCTTCTTTGCCAAAGAGCGGAAAATTTCAGAAGCGACAAAAAAACATTTTTCTTGGCATATTACTGCATTAGCACCTAAAAATACGAAATATTTTATGACCTTGACATCCTCCCCGCCCTGAAGGACGAGGATTCCTACTCAAACAAATCTTGGATAAAAGGACCCTCTGATTATAGAAGCGACCAAATTCTATGTGGATGATACGACCCTCCCAAAGAGATATGCAACCCTGAGATGCATTTAATCTGCTCAAATATAAAGCATTTTTGGGCTATTATACTATAATTAAAGAATAAACGGAGGGAATCATGTACTTCAAATTTAACCATAGCTGCCTTTGCAATATTCCTGGATTTTTCTATCCAACGACAGTGATGCTAATAGATAATGACGCTGAATTTCTCTCAGAAACCGCCATAGAATTACAAAAAAGATACAAAACAGCAACGTACACAAATGCAAAAAAAGCAGCACTTTTGTTGACACAAAAAAAGGGCAGCGAAGTATTTAAAGGGCGTGAAACAAGCACCAGAATAGATAAAGTGATTGAAATTCGTGACGAAGTTTACAATAAAAATAGATTTAATGAGGTTTTAATAGTGGTGCTTGAATATGATATGCAAGGCTTCGAAGACCATCACCCTAATTATAATGCCGAATATTTCACCAACCTTGTTGGTAAAAATGATTATTATCAATCGCATACGCATGACTATTTATTATTGACTTCAAGACGATTTGAAGAATTCAATAAGGAGTTTAAAAAAATAATTAGGCAAAAAAATTGCATTAAAAAGACTAATCCGGGGCATATTGGTCAGCTGTTTGATAGAATTAATTTTTTAATGGCAGATGAGTTTCAAGACTCCAGTCATGGAATAGCCTCTCTTTTGGTCCATGATGCCAATGAAAAAACCAGCTTTCTAAATGATGGTAATTTCCTCCCGATATTTAATACATATTTAAAAAAGCATAAAATATGTGAAGGTTATTTATTTGATAGCCAAGGAAGTCTCATGCTTTTAGATAATAAGGCAGACATCCATTGGCTGTTTGTGAGAAATGAAACAGGCATTATCAATTCCATTAAAAAGGCAAAAAAATGGGGCGCACCAGCATCAGTTATCAAGGCATTAGAATCAAAGAAGCTTATTTTATCTTTGTATGAACCAGAAGATTTCGAACGCAGAGAGAAAATTGACTGGGATGCATATTTATTGAAAAACGAAGTTTTTCATGACAAAAACAAAAACCATGAGGTGTTTGGCTACATACCATCTGACTATTACTATGCGTTTACTCAGGGTTTTCCATATCATGGCATGAAAACCGCAAACATTATTTCATATGAATCTTTTTTAAAGAACAAGGAAAGTCCGCACAAATAAGCATGATGAAAATCGTATACTATACTTTAAAAAAGCACCGAATAACCATGGAAATGCCAAAATCACCCTGAATGTAAGCGATAATTTTTTCAACGCAGCCGTCTTAATGCGAAATTACGACAAAATATAAAAAACGGAATAATGACCGTATGAATTGGTGAAACTAATTTTTGCACGGAGCATAAAAATGAATTATGAGAAATCAACAGATGAAATTTATTGGAGGCATTACGTCAACCAAATTATAGATTCTCTGGGCTCTGATTTTGTTTATTTGGTTGACACAGAGGGCCATCTGCAAAATTGCAGCCAATCATTCAAAAATACTTTTAATATGACATCTTTAGAAGACTTTAAAACCAAGCCCTATTCTAAAATATCCAAGGTATTTGGCCTATCTGACGCATTAGAAGATAGATTAAGACTAAGTGATGCCGGGGTTATTTTTTCCAAAAAAAACGCAATCGACTGGATCGATACAAGCTCCAGTAATACTACAATAAAATCTCACTATCAATGTAAGCATTTCCCAATAACAGACATGAAAAATGAGGTTGTTAGTGTTTTGGTTCAAATGACTGCTATTTCAGAAGAGCAATTGATTGAACTTCAAAAAAGCAAATCGAAAATCCCACCACTGAAATTAGATTTTGCACCCCGTATCATGGTAATTGAAGATCATGAAAGTTATCGTCACTTGATAACGAGCTTTTTTGAGCAACAAGGGTGCACAGTTGATGCTGTAGATTCATTTGATAAAGCAATGACTTTATTTAAGCCAGGAAGCTATCACCTGATATCCATGGATTTAGAGCTTGGTAAAGATTCTTCCGGGCAGGTTATAACAAAAAACTTTAGATCTCTGGAGAAGGGAACAAATCAACATGTGCCCATTGTTGCGCTCACAGGCTTCCCCTATTCCGCACAGCTTGCTTACGATTTTGATTACTACCAAATAGATGGGTGCCTGGTCAAACCTGTCAGTGAAGAACAGATTGGACAATTACTCAAATATTTTGTAAGTCATGAAAATATAAACGTTGAGGGTTTATACTTAAACCCCAAATTAATCACGCCGTAACATGTCAGATGCATCTATATTTTTGTAAGTAAGTTAAACAGTACATGCCTTATTCAGACCATGGTTTTAGCTGCTCAATGGTTATTTCTAATATTTCGAGAAATTGTTGATAGAGTTTTTCAAATGATGCGCTATGACCAGCTTGTTGATATCGCTCCAGGTATTGGCATGCCGTTGCGATTCGCGTGAGACTAATGGAGAGAAACCCCCCTTTCAGTTTATGAATAATATCAGCAACAACCTGCCAATCGTTGTCGTCATGTGCTTTCTTTAAGCGGGGCAGCTCTTCTGGGATAACGATGTTAATATTATCTCTGAGCATTTTCATGAGAAGTGCGGTGTTATCGCCTAATAATCTTCCGGCATTTTCTATATCAAATATTGGAAGATTATCAATTTCAAATAATTCAGCCTCGGTGTTTGGTAAATCCGGTCCAAGTGCCCCCACACATTGAATATTGACCAATTTCAAAGAAGGTTTGTCGAGATGGGAAGGGTTGTATTGTGTTCCACCGAACAAAGCAAACTCATTGCAAAGCTCGGTCAATGTTTCAGGTTTTAAGGGTTTGATGATCACATAATTCATTCCTGCCTCAAGACACTCCTTTTCTATAGCCTGGCCATGGCCTGTTATAGCAACAATAGGTACGGGGCTTTTATTATAGTCTTTCTCATATTGTCTAAGTTTTTGCGCAAATTCAATTCCGGAGATACCAGGCAATCCAATATCAGAAAAGATTAGGTCAAAATGTTTTGTTTTAGCGAACTCTAAGCCAGACTCACAATCCTCGACTGTAGTAGGATTGCATTTTGCTTCCTCTACGAGAGTTTTAACAAGGGATAACATCACTTTATTATCTTCTATAACAAGGATTTTGGGCTTATTTTGTGGTTTTTCAGACACTTTTTCTTGTGAGGAGTTTGAGTGTGTAGATACATCGGTCCTCTGTATAGACTCTGCGTTTGTATCCGAACTGAAAACAGACTGGCTTTGAACAATGTTTTGCGGCTTGGCGTTTTCTTCTGCTATGTTCAGAGTAAGTGTAAAAGAGAATTTAGAGCCTTCATTGAGTTTACTTTCTACCGAGACTTGGCCACCTAATAATTCAGTATATGTTTTGACGATGTATAGCCCCATGCCATGGCCTTTATCTTTTCCTTTATAGGAAGGCGTGACCTTATAAAACATTTCAAACACTTTATCTAACGATTCTGGTGGGATCCCCATTCCTGTATCACTGACTTCAAAGAGTAATTGCACACTGTCAGATAGCCTCTTAGCAAGTGTAATATTTATTTTGATATAGCCTTTTTGAGTAAATTTAAGCGCATTTCCGACTAAATTTAATACAATGTGATAAATTTTGTCATGATCACCTACAAGAAGATTGGGAATTTGATCGTCAATATGAGTTTCTAATTGAATATGATTTAAGTATGCTGGTGGAGATTCTAGATTTATAAGAGATTCAATAAGGTGTCTTAAATCGAAAGGTTCAGAGCGCACATTATCTACTTTTAATTTACCTGATGAAACAGCATTGATAACTTGATTTAGCATATTTAATAACTCATCGGCACTTTGTGCTATATGATGTGCATGCATTTTGAGTGTCGGATCTTTTTCTTCATTCTCAATGATATTACTCAACCCAATTACACCAGAAAGTGGTGTACGAATGTCGTGACTGATGTTGGAGATGAAGACTGTTTTAGCTATATTTGCTTCTTCAGCGACTTCTTTGGCTTTTTCTGTCTCTGTAACATCAACTGTAATACCAACCAAACCAATAATATTGCCATAAAGATCACTAATAGGAGCTTTGCTAACTAATGTATAGAATGTTTCACCATCTTCGTTTGTTAACTTGCCAGGTTGATTCAAAATAGACCCACCCTTAGACAAAAGTTCTTTATCAGCATCCTGATAACTCTTAGCAAGCTCATGGTCGATGAATATATTAAAATCAGTCTTTCCAATAATATCCTTTGGAGATTTAAGCCTTACAAAGGAGGCCGCCAATTGATTACAACCAAGATATTCAAGCTTAATATTTTTCCAATATATATAACATGGAATCTTCTCAATAATAGAAGTGTAATAATTAGATATTTGGTTGATATATTGTTTAACGTCAGACTTATTAGGATTTACGTATCCTATGGTATTTTCTGCTTGATCTTGTAATATATTTAATAAACTTTCACTTTCAGTAGTATCAATTCCCAAAAGTACGAAATAAGGTGCCTTATTAATAGAAATAGTTTTTTTTTCCCATTTTATAAATTTATTGTTATATTGCATAGAGCAATTGGTTACCAGTTCTCCATCTGAATCTAGTATTTGAGCTATTCTTGAATTCTCTCTAATAGACAGGGATGTTTCTGCTGTTATTTCTAACGTATGATTGATTTGAAGTAAATCTTTCGCGCAATTATTAACGCCAACCATCTGTAATTTGTCACTTATTAAAACAAAGGGAATACCTACCATATCAAAAGCATTTTTGTATGCAGTAATTTCCGATGCCTCTAAATTATGACTTGCTATACTCAAGTAATTTTTCAATTTCCTCAATAATCCCTTTTATGTTTTCTATATCTAGTATAGCACCATGATCGCAATCAATATTTCTGACAAAAACCTTTCCTTTATTGTATTTTTTCCACCCATTATCATGTGAATTTATAGAACAATAATCATTGCTTATTTTTTTTGCTTTTATAAGAAGCATATTTTGATTAATCTTACTATGCTGATGTTTTTGCAATAACAAAATCCTTTTCCACGCCATATCGACCACACAATCATCAATTCCAGGATTATCAGCGATAAAGCTGTCCTTATAATTTTTTTCTGCTTGATATGACTCAGGGAATATACTCCAACTATCAAGCATTACTAACAAATTGATTCGCTCGTTTTGCTTTTCTATTAGGTTTGCAATTTCTAGAGCAATATTTCCTCCAAAAGAATATCCAATTAAATAATAAGGTCCACTAGGTTGTATTTTTTTGATCTCTAGAAAATAGTTTTCTACCATCTCATTAATATCGTTGTAAATTAATTCTCTTTTTGAAATGCTGGGATCTTGTATCCCATATATAGGCATCGATATTTGCCATTGCTTAGTAAAGTTATTAAAACATTGAACCATGCCGCTTGCTGGATGACATAAAAAAATGAATGGTGGGTTTTTATCTATATTTTTCATCGGAACTAAAATATCAGTTTGAAGGGTATCTTTTTTTTGTATGAAATCACTCAATTTAGATATAGTGGGTGCTACATATAAATGCTGTATTGTAAGAGAACAATCAAAATAGCGATTGATTTTTTCTAGTAATTTTGTAGCTTTAAGAGAATGGCCACCAAGATCAAAAAAATCATCATTAGCTCCAATTTGATTAATGCCTAAACTTTCTTTCCAGAAATTACTTAATATAAATTCAACATCATTTGTGGGAGGCTCGTATTGAGTATTTATTTGCCGATGGTCACGCGAAATTTGTTGTAAATCATGTGTGGAAGATTGAAAATTTATGTCTGCTTTTGAAATGGCAATGTTTACTTCATTTGTTTGAAGTATTTCTAGAAAAATTTTTTGTCCTTCTTTAATAGAAACATCATTGTCGTGCCCAATGAATGTTTGTTTTTTCTCTTTATAAATATTAGCTGCCATGCCAATATCTTGCCATGCATTCCAGTTAATACTAGTTACATGTGATGCAAAAGAAAATAAATCACTAAATGCAAATGTATCTAAACAAGAATTTGCAGCACTGTAATCAATTTGCCCAATTCCACCGAGTAGTGCTGAAAGCGATGATTTCAAAATTACAAAATCAAGATGCGTATTTTCTAAAGCGCTGATCAGGTTATAAGTACCCAACACTTTGGGAGCCAAAACAGTTGCCGCAGATAATGTTGATTTAAACTGGATCAATTCGGAATTTAAGATACCTGCGGCATGAATTACTCCATCTATTCTACCGAATTTCTTAATAGATTGCTGAATTAGACTTTTAAGAGCAGCTAAATCTGTAATATCAATTTGATGTAAATAGTATTGTGCTCCGAGGTTTTCCAAAACTTTTAATTGATGAATTTTCGTGTAAAACTTATGATTGATATCTTTTAATATAGAGTCCCATTCAGATTTTCTAGGAAAAAGGCTACGTGAAAGTAAAATAAACGTAGGGTTTTTAACTTCTCTAGCTATGGCTTCACAACAACTTAATGCTATGCCTCCTAGTCCACCAGTCAATAGATATACACCATGATTTTTTAAGTGTTTTGTTTTTCTTTGTGTTTCATTTATTGGCGCATACATCAAATGCCACAAATGATTATTTCTAACAGAATTAATAAAAACATTATACCAATCATTTGAAGCACAAAAATGAACAATATAACTTAATAATTCGCTATCTTTAGAAGGATCCTCAGCCAAATCGATATCAATTATTTTTATTTTTATGTTTTCATACTCTTGCATAGTAACGCGCGAAGCGCCTATCAATGTAGCATTGATAGGATTCATTTTTTCTGTTCCTAATATCATTTGAGTGTTATTAGTAATTACCGTAATTTTTGCATGAAGAGCACTACCAAATATCTCATTATAGGCTTGCGTCAGATAAAGTAAGCTATAAAAGCTCAATATGAGTTGTTTATCTATTTCAGTTGACCCAGATACTTCGCGCCCACAATTGGAGCAACTTGATGCATGTATGATAATTGGATTTTTAACCACATCCTTAATTGCTGCTAAAAATTGAAGATAATGCTCTTTCCTAGCGGGATCGATTGTAAAACACTTATTTTCTTCTTTTTTGTAATTTTTACTAAATGTTATGATGATGGGATCGATATTATTTTTTCTTAACATAGAAATTATTTGATCAGAAAGTCCTACCGAGTCCTTAAATATGATCCAACTGTATTCTTTTTTTGTTGAATTTAGCAGCTTAGATTGAGCTGCTTTTTTATAATTTTCCTGGCGTGACCATATCGGTTTGTAATGTCTTGCTTCATCAAAAGGTAACTCTTTACTATCCGGTTTAATCCAATAGCTTTGTTTTTGAAAAGAATATGTAGGGATAGGTATATGTTTTTCAGAATTTTGAACCCCTAATTTTTCCCAATTAATTCTAATACCAAGTTGCCATACTTTTCCAAGAGCAGTAAGAAATGGATGATAATCATTTTTTTCTTGACGATGATGAGGTAACGTATGAATTATATGAGATACCAGAGTCTTTTTATTTGATATAGCGTTTACAAAGGAACTTAGACTATTGCCCGGACCAATTTCTATAAAAATAGAATTTTGATCTCGTAAGAGCAATTCGATTCCATCATAAAATTTAACGGTTTGTCTCATTTGCGAATACCAATACTCTTCACTAACAGCCTCTTGAGCAGACAACCATTCTCCAGTTAAATTTGATACGATTGGGATAGTAGGTACTTGTAATACTATATTTGAAAATATTTCTTTAAATGACGGTCTTATTTTCTCCATTAAACAACTATGAAAAGCATGTTTGGTTTTGAGCATTTGATACGAATATTGATGTTTAGATAAATAATCTTTAAGTTTTTTTATTTCTTCGATTGCCCCAGAAAAAATATAATTGGTTTGTGTATTATGTAATGCGAGCTCTACACTTGAAATTTTAAAAAAATCAATGACATCCTCTCTTTCACATTCAATAGCTAGCATTTCTCCTGGAGGAGTGCTTTGCATGAGCAACGCACGCTCACAAATTAGTGCAATGCCATTTTCAAAAGAAAAAGTCCCAGCAATACACGCCGCAACATACTCACCTAGACTATGGCCAATGAGGGAATTTGGTTGTATTCCAAGCTCTATCAGTGTTTTAGCAAGTGCATATTCTATGATAAATAAGGCAGGTTGCGTAAATTGAGTGTGATACAACCTAGCATCGTTAGGGTCATTAATAATGTCTGCTAGGTCACAGTCAAGATAGTTTTTTGCATGCAAAAATCCTTGAATGACTATTCCCTCGAAAATTGAACAATTTTTAATTAATGCTCGGGCCATCTCATAATATTGTGTCCCCTGACCAGGAAACATAAAAATGATGTTATGTGGCGTATTTTCATCGCAAATTTTAGAGTGTTTTTCTTTCAAATTTGCTATAACTTCAGTTAAATCTCGTCCTATTCCAAAAGTGCGCCACGGAAAATCTTCTCTACCATGGCGTAAAGTATAAATAAGATGAGAAAAATTAGTTGAACCACTTGTAGACTCTCCGAAACTTGCTAAATTCTTTATGTTTCCTTCAAGGGCTTGCCGTGTTTTTGCTGATATGATTGCTATTTGTTCTTTCGGCTCATTTGAACATTTATCAATTACGCTAGGCTCAACATATTCACTAATAATCAT
Source organism: Legionella genomosp. 1 (assembly GCA_945878975.1). Lineage (GTDB taxonomy): Bacteria > Pseudomonadota > Gammaproteobacteria > Legionellales > Legionellaceae. Next base: position 3,242 of record CAMCUM010000034.1, on the reverse strand, counting down.
ATGAGCATTGGTTCCACCAAATCCAAAAGAACTGATGCATGCATTTTTTTCCTTTACAGCGGGCCAATTTATAAGTTCTTGATTAACATAAAATGGTGTTTCTTCTAATTTTATATTTGAATTTGATTCGTCGAAATTTATTAATGGAGGTATTTTTTTATAATGCAAAGTGAGAGTGGTTTTAATTAAACCAGCAATCCCTGCTGCAACATCTGTATGACCAATGTTAGCTTTACAAGAACCGATGAGGCAAAATTGCTTTTTCTTGGTGTATTCTTTGTAAACGGCAGTAAGTGCCTCTATTTCTATGACATCACCTAACGCTGTGGCCGTCCCATGAGTTTCAATATAATGAATATCTTCTGGATTTAAAGCTGATTGATTAAGTGCTTCTTGAATACAGGCCATTTGTCCCTGGGTACTTGGAGCAGTAAATCCTAGTTTTTCAGAGCCATCATTATTGATGCCACAACTTTTAATAACCGCATAAATTGTATCTTTATCGCGCACCGCATCTTCTAATCTCTTTAAAATAACAACACCACCGCCATCAGAAAAAACAGTTCCATTAGCATTTTTAGAAAAGGGCCTACAATGACCATCTTCCGATAAAATACTGTTTTTTTGATAGTGATATCCTGATTCTAGAGGAGAAGATATATGAATTGCCCCAGCAATCGCAACATCACAATTATTAAGAGTCAAGTCTTGGCATGCATAATCGACTGTTACTAAACCAGTTGAACAAGCTGTGTTGAGATTAAGACTCCTGCCCTTTAAATTTAATCTGTATGATATTTGAGTGCTCAGCATGCCTATACTGGTAGCGATTCGTTCTTGAAAATAATCAGCTTCTTTTATAAGAGCATTATTTTTTAATATATTTCTTGATAAGTAAGTACTATCTGCCATACCTGCAAATACACTTACTTTTTTATCATGGTTCTTATTCGGAGCAAAGCCTGCATGCTCAAGTGCCTCCCACACACATTCTAGAAATATTCTGTGCTGTGGATCTGTAATTTTCGCATCATAAGGATTAAATCCAAAAAAATGAGCATCAAACATATCTGCATTAGCAATAATTCCTTTTACAGGAACAAAGTTATCATCAAAAACTTTTGGGCTATTATTCAAAGAATGTAGATAATCCTTTTCAAAGTTGTCTAAACACTCTTTTCCATTACAGAGATTTTGCCAAAACTCTTCTAAAGAGTTTGCTTTTGGAAATCTGCATGACATGCCGACAATTGCAATGTTGTAAGAACTAGCAGTACTCTTTGTCTCTTTATTTATTGGAGCTATATTGCCCTGCAAATACAAACTTAACTTGTATATAGTGGGATGAGACAAAATATCAGAAATCTGTAGTTCCGAGTTTAATTCTTTATTGATGACAGAACATGATTCTGTTAGCAGTAGAGAATTTGCACCCAGATCAAATAAATTAACGTAAGGATCTATTGTTTTGATATTCAATAGGTTTTTCCATATGTCTTTGATTTTATTTTCGATAATATTGTCTGATAAGACATCTCGATGATAAGGAAGCTCTGTATGGGGGACATGAGATAATTTATTACTATCAACTTTGCCAGCTAAAGTTAAAGGCAATTCCTCGATTCTTATATACTTTGTTGGAACCATATAACCTGGAATTTTTTTAGTAAGAAAAGCCGTTATCTTTTCGGGATGTAATATCGTTTTTTTTGATGTTGGGACAAGATAACCTACTAAAATTTTATGAGAGCCGCTGCCAATTTCAACATTGACAGAAGCCATAGAAATTTTAGAATATTGTGTGAGTTGCTCTTCTATTTCTTTAAGATGAATACGAAAACCGCCTATTTTTACTTGATCGTCAGTTCTTTCAAGCCACAATAATTCTCCATTGGGTAATTTGCGGACTATATCCCCAGTTTTATATATTTTTTGAAACTTTTCCTTAGCACTAAATGGGTTGTCGAGAAATTTTGAAGTATTTAAAGTGCTTTTATGATATCCAAGTGCAATATTTACGCCGCTAACGTAAAGCTCACCCTCCTCAACTTGATTTAATTTTTCATCGAGAACATATAGTTTTACATTTTTTATAGGAGATCCTATGCTAGATAAATCAATATCATTAACATTTTGATCAGTGATTACTTGTCTACAAACATATGCTGTGGTTTCAGTAGGGCCATAGCCATTTATCAAGCAAATTGGAAGGTTGTTTCTTTTGCGAAACTTTATAAAATCTTTAACAATATTTTTATTAACTTGTTCTCCACCAAACATCAGACTATTAATGGTATGAAATGTTTCAGGATATGATTTTGCAATTTGATGAAAATAACTTGTCGGGAAAAATGAAATATTTACATTATTTTTTTCCAGTTCTTGTTTTAGCTTCTTATAATCTCCTCTAATATCCAGAGGAATAATTACTAATTTTGCTCCATTTAAAAGCGCACTCCAAACTTCAAAAGTACTCCCATCAAAAGCCAAGTTATTAAACTGCGAAAAACTATCTTTGGGCGTAACTTTTAAAGTATTTTCTATTGTTGTTACATTAATAATAGCCTCGTGTGGAACAAGAACACCTTTCGGTTTTCCTGTAGAGCCTGAAGTGTATATAAGATACAAAGGTGAAATACCTGATATTTCTGACTTAAGATTATTTCTATTATTGTTTATAGACTCTAAGTATATATTATTGATTAAAAGGGTTTGAATTTCTGATTTATACGCCTTAGATTGATATTGCCCGTCAGTTATAATTAATTGAGGTTTTGCATCTTTTAGAATGTCCGTGATTCGCTTATCTGGCGCTAAAATATCTAATGGTAAGTAGACTGCGCCTGCTTTTATAACCGCCATCATGATTATGATGAAATCTGCACTTGGTTCTAGCAAAATTCCTACAAAATCATTTGGCTGCACTCCTTTTTTTACGAGTAAACACGCGATTTGATTTGCTTTTTCATTGAGACTTTTATAGGTATACTCTGTGTTGTTGTATACAACAGCTACTCTATCTGAGAAACGCTTTGCATGGGATTCAAAAATTTCAGTTACAGCACAATCATATTTTTTATATTTCGACATTTGCTTAGGGCCTGTTTACAATTCATCCCCGACGCCTACGTGCCGCGGCTTGTCCGCGGCATCCAGGAGATGGTCAAATTACAACTGAGCCAATTTAATTGCTCATTCAATTGATAAATAAGAACAAACTCGTAATATAACGATTCTAACGT
>CAMCUM010000033.1 GCA_945878975.1 Legionella genomosp. 1 | reverse complement strand
ACGTTAGAATCGTTATATTACGAGTTTGTTCTTATTTATCAATTGAATGAGCAATTAAATTGGCTCAGTTGTAATTTGACCATCTCCTGGATGCCGCGGACAAGCCGCGGCACGTAGGCGTCGGGGATGAATTGTAAACAGGCCCTAGCGATAATGATAAAAATGCTGCTAAATTTATTTTCAAATTTCTTAGCTCGCCTAGTCATCCAGAAGTATTTAAACTTCAAGTTAAAGAAATATTGGAGAATGAAACAAAATTAGCAAAGCTCAAAGAATGTATACAACGATGCGTATTAGAAACAAGAGCAGGGCTTCACGAAAGAATTAAACTTTATTTTGGAGAAGAAACCACTCTGTTTGTGGGCTCAAATCGCCAAGATCATTCAAAGGATACAGAAGACACTCGCTTTTATATTGCGTCTATTGAACCGAATGCAAAAAAAAACATTAACAGCCATACGTCAGCACTGGGGCATAGAAAATCAGCTGCACTGGACACTTGATATGACATTCAGAGAAGATGAGTCACGCATACGAACAGAGGCTGCGCCTGAAAATTTTGCTATCATGCGGCATATTGCGTTGAACCTAATTAAAAAAGACACATCACGAAAAGCCAGTGTTAAACGCAAGAGGTTCATGGCTGCATTAGAAGACGATTTCAGAGAAGCCATCATTAGGCAAATAATTTAAGATGCGTTTGCCCTGCCTGTGTTTCACTCTAGGCCAGTCTCATGTATAATATGCAACCTTTATGATTTATTATTTTGGAGTATGGAATGGCTATAGAATCAACTTTATCAATCATCAAACCAGATGCGGTCGCTAAGCATGTGATTGGACAAATTTATTCGCGTTTTGAACAGGCTGGTTTGCATGTTGTTGCAGCAAAAATGTGTCAATTAAGTCTTGCTGAAGCAGAAGGTTTTTATGCTGTTCATAAAGAACGTCCTTTTTTTAAAGATTTGGTCAACTTTATGATATCTGGACCGGTCATGATCCAAGTATTGCGCGGTGATAATGCAGTAGCTAAGCATCGAGATATCATGGGTGCGACGGATCCAAAGCAAGCAGCGGCTGGTACGATTCGTGCTGATTTTGCAGATAGTATTGATGCCAATGCGGTGCATGGCTCAGATAGTGAAGTCAATGCGCGGCAAGAAATCGCTTATTTCTTTGCGCACACTGAAATAGTGGGCTAAGAAGCATCATGTCGGCAGAATCCATTGCAGAGAAAGCCAATCTCTTGAATTTTAATGAAGCGCAGTTGCGTGATTTTTTCAGCACCATCGGTGAGCAGCCTTATCGTGCGCGTCAAGTGTTGCAATGGATTCATCAATTTGGACAGACAGATTTTAACCAAATGTCTAATCTGAGCAAGTCGTTACGCAGTAAATTGACGGAAGTGGCTGAAATCCGCTTACCTGACATTGAGACAACCCAGATATCTCAGGATGGGACGCATAAATGGTTATTAAAGCTCGCCTGCGGAAATTGTATTGAAACGGTATATATCCCAGAAAAAACACGCGGGACGCTCTGTGTATCGTCGCAAGTGGGTTGTGGTTTGAATTGTACTTTTTGCTCTACGGCCAAACAAGGCTTCAATCGCAATCTTTCAACGGCTGAAATCATCGGTCAAGTATGGGTTGCGGTTCGGACTTTATCGCAGCGCCAAGGTGAGCACGATAAACGAGTCACGAATGTGGTGATGATGGGTATGGGAGAGCCTTTGCTCAATTTTGATGCCGTCGTCTCTGCGATGGATATTATGCTGGATGATTTTGCGTATGGTTTGGCAAAGCGTCGTGTGACGCTGAGCACTTCAGGTGTGATTCCTGAAATGTTGCGTCTACGAGAGCGTAGTCCAGTGGCTTTGGCTGTTTCGTTGCACGCGCCGACCGATGCACTGCGCGATGTCTTGGTACCGATTAATAAAAAGTACCCCTTGGCACAACTGATGACAGTCTGCCGAGACTATTTTAAAGATGAACCACGGCGCGTGGTGACCTTTGAGTATGTCATGCTTAAAGGTGTGAATGATCAGTTGGAACATGCCAAAGCATTATGCAAATTATTGAGCGACGTGCCAGCCAAGGTCAATTTGATCCCATTTAATCCTTTTCCAATGACGGAATATGAATGTTCGGATCAAGCGACTATTTTGGCATTTCGTGATTATTTAACCAGTAAAGGTATCAATACCATCACTCGGAAAACCAGGGGAGAGGATATTGATGCTGCATGTGGGCAATTGGCTGGCACCGTCAAAGATCGTACCAGTCGGGCGCGTCGTTGGCAAAAAATGCATTTTGTTCCTTTAGTTGCGAGTTAAGATTTTATGACCAATGAAAAAGTAGTCGTGATCATTCCAACCTACAATGAAGCATTGGTGATCGCTGATACCATTCATCAAGTGTTTGCTGCTACGCAAGATATGCCAGGATTTACTCTGGAAATCTTAATTTTTGATAGTGCTTCGACAGATGATACCCAAGCGATAGTAGGCGATCTGATAACGCAGTATGCAGGTAAATTGCATTTGCAAGTAGAACCTAAAAAAACAGGCTTGGGTTCGGCGTACGCACAATCCATGAAATATGCTTTGTTGACATTACAAGCTGATGTGGTGGTGGAGTTTGATGCAGATTTGTCACATCAACCGCAGTATTTGCCACCCATGTTAGCATTATTAAAAACATGTGCTGTGGTCATAGGCAGTCGCTATTTGGCTGGAGGAAGTATTCCAGCTAATTGGGGTTTGAAGCGTAAATGTTTGTCTATATTAGGTAATCAAGTAGCGCGAATGGCGTTGACGCGGCGTTATTATGATTTTACCAGCGGTTTTCGTGCGACGCGACGTGAAACATTGCTTACAGTGCTGCCAGACAGTTTCTATTCAAATCATTATGCTTATAAATTACATTTGTTATGGATCTTACATAAAAGTAAAGCGCGTATTCTAGAATATCCTATTCAGTTTGTTGACAGAGAAAAAGGCGTGAGCAAACTACCGGCGAATAGCATCAAAGACGCATTAAGAGTGATCGCAAAATTACGCTATGTGCAAGCAGTGCGTTTTGTACGAAATCGTATTCTTCAACCGAGCCGCGACCGTTCCTGACAAATTTTTCCTGTCCTTATGGTTGCAACTCGATTAAATTACCCGCACAAACTGATAATAATACGGCGCAATATGCACGTGTAAATGTGGATTTTCTCCCCAAACCATTTTGATAGATGACAACGGTTCTGTGCCAGCTCGGATCGAGTCATTTTGTAGTTTTTCTTTTTCTGTGCTAATCAGCATGACTGTTTTGTCATGTAAATCGTCGGTATCCCAGAGTTCAAACATCAGTCCGTTGAAACCAAAGTTTGCTGCGTGGTGCACAGGAAAAGGTTGCAAATCAGGATGCGCGTGCCATTGTTTGGCTTGATAAAAAATGAGTTCACTTTCAATACGATAGGTGTCTAATGGTAATAATATGGGTTGTGTTCCCGCAGGGTTGGCTGCGGCGATTTGATACAAATCATGCGAAAGTTGTTGCCACGAAATAGAAATCACGGGAGGAAAGGCTTTTTGATTGACGAGGAGTGGTCTGCCATAGGTCAGGCAGACTAGGATCAATAGGTAAGCTAAGATGAGCACAAGTGCAGTTTTGAGCCATTGCTGTAGGATGGTTGCCTGATGCTGCATGACATAGGCTAGCCAAGGTAATATCGCTAACAAACAGGGGCCAATCCAATCTAATTTGATGGAGCGAAAGCAAGAGAACAGTGCAAAAACCAGCAAGGGTAACAGCAGGAAGGTTTGTAAAAATCGTTTGGTCTGTGGGGACAATCGATCTGGCTGGGCTGGTTTGTATAGTTTTACGAAACCTATGATGCCAACAGGGGTTAAAAACAAGGCCAAAATCCCGAATAAGTAGGGTAAAGAAAACCGAAAGTTGCCTTGTAACCGCCGCGTACTTTGAAAAGCAAACGACATCCAATGATGGGTCGCATTCCAATAGATGACAGGCGAAAATACTATCAGGATGAGCAAGGCGGCATAATAAGGCTCCTTACGTAGTAACCACATTCTTTGCTCTCGATTGATCAACAAGAAAAGTCCTGTGGTCATGATCAAAAGCGCGATGGAGTATTTGGCTAATAAGCCCAAGCCGATGCTGATACCTGCGCCATACCAAGCGCGTGGTTCATTCAAACAGAGCGTACGATATAGATAATACAATGCCGCAGACCAAGCTGCCAGTAAAGGCATATCGGGCGTGATGATACAGGAGTTTAAGAAAAAGAAGGGGAGTATCGATAAAAGTAAGATGGCGTATTGTCCAGACTTGGCTTGAATCAGCTCGGCCCAGTGATACATATAATAAGCCGCCACACCCCAACATATCAAAGCAGGGCAGCGCACAGCAAATTCATTGAGTCCAAATACTGTGGTAGATAATTTAATCAGAGCGGCGACCATCGGTGGGTGGTCCAGATAACCAAAATCCATATGTGTGGCATAATTCCAATAATAGGCTTCTTCTGTGATCAGATCATGGTTTCCCAGAAAGAATATGCGTATGGCCAGCGATAGCCAGATGATGACTAGTACGGGGGAAAGCGTGAGACGTTGCACAGCAATAGTGGACATTTATGATAACCTTTAATCAATGAACGTATCCGGAGATACTTGAAATTTTTTAGCAAGCTTTTTAATTTGAGTCAGATTCAATTTCCGCTTACCATTTAAAATTTCAGATACAACCCCTTGACTACCGATCTCTCTTAAATCAGTTTGTTTCACATTATGTTGTTCCATAAGAAATTTCAAAGCGTCAATACCGGATATTTTTTCAAATTGATACGCATGCTCTTCATCATACATCGTAATCATATGACTAATGACATCAACTAACCCCATTAATTCATGGGATTCATCCTCACCAACCATATCAAGCAGTACATCAAGAAAGCTGGATAATTTATGATATTCATCCGAATTTTGAGGCTCATGAATAACAGGCGCTATGTGTTTCCAATGATCAATGGTTTGTTGAATAAAATCACGATTTACTGAAACAGACATGTTATTTCCTCCAGTCGCCTTTGTCGTATTCTTTGTGACTAAAAATATTACGAATATAAAGTTTTTGACGATTAAAATGAATGCTTGCTATCAGTCTGAGCTTATTGCCCTCTATATTAAAAACATATAAGTGCCCAACTTTATCGACAGTGTTAAAAACTTTTTTTAATTCGGAAAAACTTTTAAATTTATTGTCTTTTATAATTTTAAACCAACCATCTAAAGCTGGTTTGCATGCAGGAAATAAATCCTTTGCTTCAACAATTCTTTTTTTTGTTATGATATGCATAATGTTAAATCGCTTAGATTTAAAGCAATAATATCTCAATATGAGATGATGTGCAAGTTGCTAGGTAACGACGCAACAGCAGTTTTGGATTGTGCAATGCCATGATATGATGGGTCCCTGATAGTTTGTTGAGGCATGTATGAAGTATTGGTTAATGAAATCGGAACCCTCTTGTTTTAGTATTGATGATCTCTACAAAGCACCTAAACAAACCACCTGTTGGGACGGTGTCCGTAACTATCAAGCGCGTAATTTTATGCGGGATGAGATGCAGATAGGCGATCAAGTCTTTTTTTATCATTCGAATTGCCAACCACCGGGTATTGTCGGTGTTGCGGAAGTCATGCGTCCAGCGTACCCAGATTTTACCGCATGGGATCCAGAGTCTGAGCATCCCGATCCCAAAAGTACGATGGATAATCCGCGTTGGTTTATGGTGGATATTCAGTTTCGTGAGAAATTCGCACATATGATCGGGCTAGATGATCTCAAACATCACCCAGAACTCATCAACATGCCCCTATTACGCAAAGGAAACCGTTTGTCAGTGTTACCAGTACGTCCTGAGGAATGGCGTTTTATTTGTGAGTTAGTGAGGTAAGGTCGTTATTGAAGGTTATCTATCTGTTCAAAATTTACTCTCATCAATGGGCAATATCAATGTTATCATTTTATACGGACAGAGGAGGGTACACATATCGAGGGCCTAACGCTTTGGAAACGGCTTATTTGATAGAAAAATCACCCAAATCTTTATTCATATAGAAATTTCGCATGGTAACTGTCAGAGGGACTCTGAAAAAGGGGTATACAAGCAAGACTTGGCGGAGAGACAGGGATTCGAACCCTGGGAGGTTTGACCCTCAACGGTTTTCAAGACCGCCGCAATCGACCACTCTGCCACCTCTCCGTCACGGATTTTATAACAGAGCACGGATGGTTGCAAATACTTTTTTAGGGGTATTTTCTGTAAGATGTCATTTTTAAGTATTTTTTCGAAGGATGTAACGTCTATTGGGTGTTTCACCCATAGCGTTCATCCTTGTGGATGTGTGTGGGGGGCTCTCTAAGCTCGCAAAGATGCTTAAAAAAATCGGTCTTTGACATTTTTATGTGGCGGTGACAAGATAAGTAAATTTATTTTGTGTTGCATGTATGTCTGAAACTTCGATGCCTACGGTTGTTCATCATCAACCAGATCAACAAATAGCGATGGATGCGGCAATGTATCAGCGTTTGTACGCGGATTCTTTACAAGATCCTACAATTTTCTGGGATGAGCAAGCCCGACGTGTCGTTACTTGGTCTCAAACTTGGGATGAGGTATGCGTAGGGAATTTTAGTAGTCAAACTATTCAGTGGTTCGTGAATGGTAAATTGAATGCCTGTTATAATTGCCTAGATCGGCATCTTCCATCTCGGTCTGAGCAACTGGCTCTGATTTGGGAAGGCTCTGAGCCTAACGACTCTCAAACGTACACGTATCAAGCCTTACATCAAGAAGTTTGTCGTTTTGCCAATGTGTTGCTTGCCCAAGGTCTCCAGAAAGGCGATAGAGTCGGTATTTATTTGCCGATGATACCGCAATTGGTTATTGCGATGTTGGCTTGCGCGCGAATTGGGGTTGTGCATTCTGTGGTATTTTCTGGGTTTTCTGCAGATGCCTTGATGACACGGTTGCAAGATACGGGGGCCAAATGCTTGATCACGGCTGATGAAGGCCTGCGTGGCGAAAAATATATGCTTATCAAACACAATGCGGATCTCGCATTGCAAGCCTGTCCTTTGGTGCGGACTGTGGTGGTAGTGCGGCGCACAGGCCGTACGGTGCCTTGGTCTGCTGGACGCGATATTTGGTACCATGACGTGATGCAACAAGCAGATGCCAATTGTCCGGTTGTTACAATGGATGCTTCTGATCCTTTATTTATTTTGTATACCTCTGGCTCAACTGGGAAACCCAAAGGGATTGTGCATAGTACGGGTGGTTACTTGGTGTACGCGACATTGACGCATCAAGTCGTATTCGATCAGCGCGAAGGAGATGTCTTATTCTGTACGGCCGATCCGGGTTGGATCACTGGCCATACCTATTTGGTCTATGGTCCGCTGTCCAATGGTACAACAACTATTTTGTTTGAAGGGATCCCGAATTATCCTTCTTATGCACGTTATTGGCAGATTATTGATAAATACCAAGTCAGTATTTTTTATACCTCACCTACTGATTTGCGGGCTTTGCGTGCAGCAGGGGATCATTGGCTGGTGTCGACAAAACGCACGAGTTTGCGTTTGCTGGGATCAGTGGGCGAGCCTATCGCGTCTCAAGTGTGGCTTTGGTACTACCAAGTGGTTGGCGAAGAACGGTGTCCTATTGTGAATACTTGGTGGCAAACGGAGTCAGGTGGGATTTTGATCTCTGCTTTACCGAGTGACAATCAATTTGTGCCGGGCTCAGCTGGACCGTCTTTTCTGGGTATTTTGCCCGAGATAGTGGATGAACAGGGCGAAGTGATCCAAGATGGGCGTCATGGGCATTTGGTTATAAGACATCCTTGGCCGGGTTTGATGCAGACTATTTTTGGTGATCACCAGCGTATGATCGACAGTTATTTCAAACCTGTACCGGGTTGCTATTCGACGGGCGACGAAGCGTATCGTGATGCGAATGGCAATGTGATGATCATTGGTCGCAATGATGATGTGATCAAAGTTTCTGGGCATCGCTTAGGTTCAGAAGAGTTGGAAACGGCCATGATGTCTTATCTGGGCGTGGCGGAGGTTGCTGTGATAGGTGTGCCGCATGAGATAAAAGGCGAATGCATTGTTGCCTTTGTGACGTTGATGCCTGGTGTGAAAGCAGATGATGCGTTACGGGATGCTTTGCAGCAACATGTGCGAGATAAAATTGGTGCTATTGCAAGTTCGGAAAAAATTTACTGGGCACCAGGCTTACCTAAAACGCGATCTGGGAAAATCATGCGCCGTATTTTGCGTAAAATTGCTCAGAACGACTATGCAGATATCGGCGATACTTCGACATTGGTGGATCCGGATGTGGTTCAGCAATTGATTCGTGATATGTAACGCCCCGTTTTTAAAAAGGAACTAAATTTGTCGTCATTGCGAACGTAGTGAAGCAACCCAGTACAGCTATTCAACGAAGCATCGATCTGGGTTGCTTCGCTGACGCTCGCAATGACGTATTTTTGTACCGAGTTATAAAAACGGCTAAGTCGAGAAAAAATCGCTGAGACATAGTTGATCCGGTGACCTAATCGATGCAAAGCAAGGTCACTGGGTCAATTGCTTCGTTTATGGCAATTAAAACCAAAAGAATCGTACCTTTCAAAAATCTCTGCCACTGCGGGGAGATCCCTCGCTTCACTCGGGAAGACGAGGGGAGTGACTTTATAACTCTTGTGTATGGTTTGTCACTTTTTTAGGCTTACTGTGATACGTGGCCTGATACACCGTTAATGCATCTTGCGCAGCGTCGTTTAGCTTCAAAGCGACATCTGAGTAATACACAACAGCTAAGGCTTCTTTTGCGTGGGGCGCTTGTGGATATGTTTTGAGGTAATAACTGGCACGTTCCTCTGCCGCCACGTACATTCTACGGTCATAGTAGTAGTAGGCTGCATTTAATTCGCGTTGCGCAAAGGTATTTCGTAAATAAATCATCCGCTGCAAGGCATTGGGTTTGTAAGGACTGTTGGGGTATTTTTGGACCAATGTGGCAAAATCTGAGTACGCTTGCGATTGGGTGCCTGGATCCCGTGTGGCAACATCCATGGGGAGTATGTTGGCCAATGCGCCGCGTGGCTGATTAAAATTAGCTAGGCCTTTCATGTAATAAGCATAATCTACGCGCGAAGATCTGGGATAAAGGTGGATAAATCTTTCTGCGCTTGCCGCTGCAGAATGGTAGTCTTCTTTTTTGTAATAAGCATAAATCAAATCAATATTTGCCTGTTCAGCATGATCATTGAATGGATAGAGGTTCTCCAACGCTTCAAAGCGCTTGATGGCATCTGAATACTGATGTTTGTCTAATTTTTGCTTGCCCTCAGTATATATTTGTTGCGCTGTCATACCTTGAAAAGGACTCTCTTCTTCGTCGTCATTGTTTCCCCATAAATGTTTGCAAGCACTCAGTGCGCACAGAGAGAATAGGATGATGAGTAGTATTGAGAGTCGTTTCATTTAATAATATCGTCCATTAAGATTCACAAACGCTGGTATCGCTGATAGGCGTTTTTTGTTGTGGAACTTTGTTAGCAATGTCCACCGTCACAGAATTGCATAAGCTACGTAATTCTCCAGCAAGCAGGGTGATTCTAGCATCACGTTGGAGCTCTTCTCCATCCATATCTGCAATTTGTTGTATATCATCTTGCAGATAATCTAAACATTTCAGACGTTTGAGAGATAAAGTTTGGGTCAACGTGAAGTGAATGCGTTCATGCCAAATGAGAGAAACTTCTGTCGCAGAAAATCCTTGTGCAAGCAGCAATTGAAGTTCAGTCAATTCCCCACCTTTGCAAGCAAAGCGTTTTTTTTCATTGTCCAATGAAGTCAAAACACAATCAGAAGCCAGGGTATAATTAGGCGGCAAATCTTGTGGGTGGTTGATCCAATCGTTGAAACGCAAAGCCAAATTATCGGTTGTGACCAATGGTTCAATTTGAATATCAGGGATGGATTTACGTAATAACGCAAGTAATTGTGCCGCCTGCGTCAACGAACTGGTATTGATGATCAATCTTTGCTCGACCGTATCAAATAAGGCATATAATTTTTTTTGTAAGCAAAACGCTTTTGGCAATAAATCAAATTCAATGTCTTCTGCCATTTGGGCACGCTCAGAACGTTTGACCGCATATCCGCGCTCTGTTTCTAAGACTTTGATTTTTTCCTGAAGATGGCGCTGGATGACGGAGCGCGGCAGAATACGTTCTTCTTTACCGAGACAGATCACGATACATCCTGCGACTTCATGGATGAGCCCTTCTTCAAAGGGGGGGACCCAACCAAACGTAAAACGCGCATGCGCTGGGCAAGGTTTTAAGTGCTCTTGCTCCATGGCTTGGATTTGGGAAAACATTTGTTTGGATTGATACGTATAAACCAGTGCATTATTAAACCACATTTTTCAACCTACGATCTGTGTTATTCAAATGTGCATAGCATACTCTGAGATGATAAGAATTAAAAGCTCGTTAGGATTGTGTTCGAAAGAACTTCTTATTTTTGCACCAAACTTGTAATAATTCATGCTATGAATCAGAATATATTTGTCGCTGATTCGTTAGTGACATTGTGTTGGCACAGTAAGAGAACATGGAGTGTGTGATGTTGCTACAAAAGGAAAAGTCTTGTCTGATTGTCATTGACGTACAGGAGAAATTAACGCCTTACGTTTGTCATGCGGATAAATTGGTGAATGCTTGTCAATGGTTGATGCGTTTGGCATCAGAGCTGGATGTTCCTTTATTAGTGACAGAGCAATATGTTCAGGGCTTAGGACCTACGGTAGAGCCGTTACGCAAACTGATGCCAGGAAAATCTGATATCGATAAATTATTTTTCTCTGGTTATAGAGATACCTCCTTTCAAAAGCAATGGCAAATGATTAATAAAAAACAAGCCGTTTTAGCGGGGATTGAAACGCATGTCTGTGTGCTGCAGACTGCGTTGGATTTACGTCTTGCAGGAATCGATGTCTTTGTCGTGGTGGATGCCGTTAGCAGTCGTGATGAAGGTGATCATCATTATGCTTTGCAACGTATGCAGCAGGCAGGGGTAAAATTGGTGACCCGAGAGATGGTTTTTTTCGAGTGGTTAGAGCAAGCTGGGAAGCCGACTTTTAAAACCTTGAGTAAAGTGTTTATCAAACGGAGTGAATAAATGCAGATATCTGAACAATCCGCGGTTGTGACAGGTGGCGCGTCTGGCATGGGAAAGGCTACGACTTTGGCATTGCGCCAGCGTGGCATCAAAGTGATGGTTTGGGATAAGAGTATCGTTGCTGGCACAGAAGATGCTGTCGCTTGTGATGTGTCTTCTGATCAGTCTGTTGAGCAAGCATTAGCTCAGACAATTGAACGAATCGGGATACCACGTATTGTTGTGAATTGTGCCGGTATTGCGCCCGCTCGACGCATGGTCAATAAACAAGGGCCGATGCCTTTGCAAGAGTTTAAACAGGTGATTGATATCAATTTGGTGGGTACTTTTAATGTGATGCGTTTGGTCGCAGCTGCCATGGCGAACTTAGAGCCAGTCGGAGAGGCGCAGGAACGTGGCGTGATCATCAATACTGCTTCGATTGCAGCATTTGAAGGACAGATTGGGCAGTTGGCTTATGCGGCGTCAAAAGGTGGGGTGGTTGCTATGACGTTACCTGCTGCGCGCGAATTAGCGAGCTTGGGTATTCGAGTGAATACCATTGCCCCGGGCTTGATTGCGACGCCTATGTTGTTAAATATGTCGCAAGAAGTGCAAAATAGTTTGCAGGAAACGCTTATATTTCCTAAACGCTTAGGTCATCCGGAAGAATATGCGGCATTGGTTGTGCATTTGATTGAAAATGCGCTCATCAATGGTGAAACGATCCGTTTGGATGGGGCATTGCGGATGCAACCACATTAGCCATCACAGCGCACGCTGCCGTTCTTTGCGATGCTCTTATCCGCCCTTTGGGAGAAGGTGCCCGAAGGGCGGATGAGGGTTATGCAATGATATGAGTTAAAGCTATGACACAGCGCTCTTCACGTTGATAAGACCTCTGAATCGACGCTCTCCATGTGTTCAAACATCTTATTAACAATGATTTTAGGATGGATCTGATACCGTTGGTCATGTAATTGTTCTTGGATGAAACGTAGTTTGTTTTTATTCAGTGTGTTGTCATATAAAACCGTCTTCATTAAGGCATCTACCTGCTTCTGTGTTGTAGTGAAATCAAGTTTCTCTAAGAGCTGAGCGTGTAGAGCAGGCGCTTTTTCTTGGTCTTTTTTTGCCATGGCACGTTCCTTTGTAGTAAAATACCGACTATATATCGGCAGGGATGAAAAAAACTTTAGAGGAAAATGTATGTCGCATTCGCAAGCGTTATTTCAGGCTGCTCAAAAGGTGATTCCAGGGGGCGTTAATTCGCCTGTGCGTGCCTTTCGAGGTGTGGGGGGTGAGCCGGTTTTTTTTAAACAAGGGGCGGGTGCTTATCTAACAGATGTGGATGATAAACAATATATTGACTATGTTGGCTCATGGGGACCTCTCATTTTAGGTCATTGTCATCCAGCGGTGGTCGCAGCCGTGCAGCGTCAAGCCCAGATCGGGATGAGTTTTGGTGCGCCGACTGATTTAGAAATTGAATTAGCCAAAAAAATTATGACCCATATGCCAGCGATCGAGAAAATTCGTATGGTGAATTCGGGTACAGAAGCCACGATGACAGCGATTCGTTTGGCCCGTGGGTATACGCAAAAATCTAAAATCATCAAATTCATTGGGTGTTATCATGGGCATAGCGATGCGTTATTGGTGAAAGCTGGCTCGGGTTTATTAACGTTGGGGATCCCTTCTTCTTTGGGTGTGTTGCCTAGTACAGCCGAGCATACGCTGACGGTTGATTTTAATGATTTAGACGGGGTCACACGTTTATTTGAGCAATATGGAGATGATATTGCAGCGGTGATAGTCGAGCCCATCGCCGGCAATATGGGTTTGGTGTTGCCCAAACCAGAATTTTTACCCGGGCTGCGCGATTTATGTGATCATTATCAAACTGTTCTTATTTTTGATGAAGTGATGACAGGATTTCGTGTCGACTTAGGAGGTGCACAAGCACTCTATGCGATCACACCTGATTTAACGACGTTAGGCAAGGTGATTGGCGGCGGGTTGCCGGTAGGTGCTGTAGGCGGGCGATCAGAGATTATGTCGTTGCTTGCTCCTGTCGGTGGGGTGTATCAAGCAGGTACTTTGTCTGGCAATCCCTTAGCGATGGCTGCAGGATTGGCCACACTGAATGAAATTGCCAAACCAGGATTTTATCCTTATCTTCAGCAAATGAGTGCGCATTTGCTGGCGGCGTTGGATCAAGTCTGTGTTGCCAAACAACTGCCATTTTATGGACGTGCGCTGGGCGGTATGTTTGGCTTTTGTTTTACCGAGCAAACAGAAGTTTGCAAATTAGCGGATGTAGCAGCGTCGGATGAACGTTTGTTTCAACGTTTTTATCACGGCATGCTGCAAGAAGGGATTTATTTTGCACCATCATTATATGAAGCAGGGTTTATGTCCTCTGCGCATACTGTGGCAGAGATTCAAGCCACACAAGTAGCCGCAGAACGCGTATTGAGTCGTGTTTTTGTGGCGTAGTATATTTAAATATTGGGAGTAGATATGCAAGATATAAGCGATAAAAGAAATATAAAAGTAGCTAAAGTAGTTTTAGTTGGGGCGGCGGGCGTTGGGAAAACGGTTTTTATGAATAGGTGGATAAGGGGGATAGAAACAACAGATACTTATTCGCCTTCGGTCGGCGCTGATTTTGCTTTAAGATTAAATGGGGATGGTACATTGAAGTTTCAGTGTTGGGATGCTGCTGGGCAAGAAAGGTATCGTAATTTATTGACCATGTATTTGAGATCTGTTGAGATTGTGATTTTGATGTTTGACGTGACTGATGAGGCTTCTTTCGATGCGTTGTCGGGATTCATTTCTCAGGCGAAAAAAGAGGCTGTGAATGCTCCTCGGTTTATATTGGTTGCTAATAAGATTGATCAAGCGGAACAACGAATCATTACGGACCAAAAAGCTGAGGCATTTGCTCAAGAGCAAGGTATTGAAAATTACGTCGCAGTTTCTGAAAAAACAGGCGAAGGCATGGAGTTTTTTCAAGAAAAAATGGATAGGCTTGCACTTTCACTGCCAGCTGAGCCCAAACCTATCACCGCCACATTGTCTTCATCTTTGAGTGCAGAGATCGAGATATTGGAACAATTGTATACGGACAATCCGCGAAGAGGCGGTCGTGTTGCGGTGCAAGATATCGCTAACATTCTAAAAGGGAGTGTTGGTGTCGACAATGTGCAAAAGTATTTTGATGCTAATTTGCCGCTATTGAAACAGCATTTTAATACGTTGCAATTGACTTGGCGTTCGGTTGTGAATACGGTATTGAATGTGGTGTTGACCGCTTTGATTAGCTTGACTGTAGTGGGCTTGCCTTTGCTGTATTGTTTTAATTTGTGGAAACCGAATAAGGACTCGTTGCAACATTCGTTTCGATTTCTTACATTTGGGGAGAAACAAAAGGCTGAGAAACTATGCCATGATGTGATGGTGGAACAGAGTGTGAAGCTTAGTTTTTAAAGGTTCCGAGCGCGGGCTCGTTCACGTGAATGGCCCGCTATCGCGGGGTTTTAAAATTAAAAAAATTATTGTGACCGTGTGTGTTTTTTTACAATTTAGGAACGTGTCAAAATTCGCTTCTCCGTCTTTGCGAGCGCAGCAAAGACGGAGGAGGTTTTTTACTCTTCTATACTTGCCATTGTCACAGCATGATACCCTGCATCTACATGTACCACTTCTCCGGTAATACCTGAAGCCAGAGGGGAACAAAGGAATGCGGCAGTATTTCCGACTTCCTCTACAGTGATATTGCGTTGTAGCGGTGTAGCAGCGGCATAAGCCGTTTGCATTTTTCGAAAATCTTTGATGCCAGCTGCGGCCAACGTTCGCAAGGGACCGGCGGAAATAGCGTTGACGCGGATGCCTTTGGGCCCGACGCTTGCTGCTAAGCAACGGACAGTCGCTTCAAGAGCTGCTTTGGCAATGCCCATGACATTGTAATTGGGCACGGCTTTTTCAGCGCCGTAGTAGCTTAAGGTTAAAATGGAGCCATGCGTGTTCTCCATCATAGGATACGCAGCTTTGGCCAGTGCAACCAAACTGTAAACACTGATGTCATGTGCTATTCTAAACCCTTCGCGTGTGGCATGTTCGATATAATTGCCACCAATTTGATCGGCGGGCGCAAAGGCCACGGAGTGTACCAGGCCGTCAAGATGAGTCCAATGCTTACCTAAATTCTCAAATACGGCGTCAATCTGATCATCATGTGCCACATCGCAAGGGTAAACGTGCTTGGCGCCAAATTCAGCAGCCATATCTTCGACACGTGTTTTGAGTTTGTCGTTTTGATATGTAAAAGCAAGTTCAGCACCTTGCTCATGGCAGGCTTTCGCGATACCGTGTGCGATAGATCGATTACTAGCTAAGCCAACGATTAGTATTTTTTTTCCTTTTAAAAAGCTCATGATATTCCTCTTTAAGGTGCTAATAATTCACGCATTTTTGCTTTGATCATATCGATAGCAATTCTATTTTCTCCGCCCCGCGGGACAATAATATCTGCATAGCGGCTAGAAGGTTCAATGAATTGTAAAAACATAGGACGTACGGTTGTTTCGTACTGATGTAAGACTGATTCGAAAGAGCGGTGTCGCTCGACAACATCGCGCATTAAGCGCCGAGTCAGACAAATATCCAAAGGCGTAGACATAAAAATTCGAATATCCATTAATTCGCGTAATGGTTTGTCAGAAAATAATAAAATACCTTCCAATACAATGATGGTATGGCGGCCAATCAACTGCGTTTCTGGCAAACGAATATGTTGTGAATGTGAGTAAATAGGGATCTCAACCGATTGTCCAGTCTGCAATTTGCGCAAATGCTCACAGAGTAATTCATGATCAAATGCATCCGGATGGTCGTAATTAATGTTGCTGCGCTCTTCATAAGAAAGATGACTATTATTTTTATAATAGGAATCTTCAGAAATGACCACAACTTGATCAGAGCCGAGTTCATTGACAATAGTATTGGCCAACAAGCTCTTTCCAGATGCTGACGGCCCAGAAATACCAATGATAATTGTTTGTTTGCTCATGAGCACACGTTCTATTATGAAAGGCTAGATGATAATTCGTTCTTGGTTGGACTGCAAGATGCATTTAGGATTTCTCTTGCTGTCTTCTAATTTTTATGACTATGTGTCAGCGTATGACGGTGTGGATGGGGGATGTTTTCATCAGGTGCTTGCTTAAACATACTGCCTTCTAAATAGCTTGTATGTCTATGATGAGGGATAGCTGATATGGTGTGATGGTCCGCGGGTATTTTTTTGGCGAACATAGATTGGGAACGATGTGAGGTATGCTGGGTTTTTTGGGGGGTTGGTGTGGCGTTTGCGAGGGTAATTTGGCATTCGGTATGTTTGTCGAAATATTGACGCGGATCCGTGATATGGAGTGCTTGATGGGTATGGGTTTTTAGTAGGGTGCGTTCTTTCTTTTGTGTGGTTTCATATTGGCTTTGCAAATGGGCGATCGTTTCTTCTCTGCCTGTGTGTCCGGGCATTTGAACCAAATGATGCAGTGTCGTTTTTTGTTCATTTAACAGGTCGTGTAAGGCTTTATATTGCCTGTAGGTTTTGGTTGAATCGAAGGTATAAAAAGACAAGGTATCACTTTCCCGCGTATGCAGCATGAGGATACTTCCGGCATGCGGGTGGCGCAGATTGGCAAACCCATTGATGGTCATGTGCGTACCATGCTCTCTAAGATAGGGGTCTTTTTGGAGTTGCTCCGCGATGCTTTGTGCAATAAAGGTTTTTTCACCGTTATGACAGTCAATGATGTCGATCGTTTTTAGATGCTGACAAAAGCCAGGTTTTTGTTTTTCATTGAATTTCAATAATGTTATCAATCTATGAGAGAACTCTTCAAGTAACAGGATCTTCTCATGTTGATTGCCTCCAAAGTAAGACTCATCCCCGCCGTATACACTATCACCATGCCCAATGATCGTCAGTCTGGCAGGATATTTCCCTTTGTTCTCGGTCATCAAATCATGGAGCCAATTGGGATGATCAATCAATTCTATGACTGATTCATTGTATATTTTTTGCAAAGCATGAGCGAGAGGGCGAAAATCTTTGGATACAATAATAATCATGTTTCAGACACCGCGATGTGAACCTTCATTTTATTATAGCGCTTATGCGAAAGGTTGCAAAAATGGGGTTAAATTCGGCTTTTCTTGCATTCTATATTGGTATACTGCGTAGAAAGAAATCACATTTTTCAGGTAATCGCGTGTTTCTTGCCAGGGTAAGGTTTCAACCCAGATATCTATTTCTGCGGCGTCGCTATTTTTAGCCCACCGCCGTACTTGTTTGGGGCCTGCATTATAAGCAGCCATCATGAGGAGGGGGTGGGCTTTGAATTGTTGATGCAATGTATTGAGATAAGCGACGCCAATATGAAGGTTTTTTTCTGGTAAAAACAGTTGTTTGGCATCTGAGTAAGGAATTTTAGCATGTTTGGCGATGCTTTTGGCTGTGCTGGGTAAAATTTGCATTAAACCGTAGGCGCCAGCGTTGGATTTGATGTTTTCTAGGAACGAACTTTCTTGGCGGACCGTGGCATAGATTAATGCAGGGGAAATTTGGTATTGGCTGGCCAATTTTTGAATAGATTGTCGGTAGGTGAGAGGAAAGCGTAAGACTAATTGATTTTTCAATACCTCGTCTTGAGAGCTCAAATAGATGGCTCTTCCATGCCAATGCAGATGGTGTGCTACCCAATAAATTAACGCGCTTTTCTCGGGTTTGGGTAATTCCAGACTGAATTCATTCAAGGTATGTGCTGCGAGATACCATTGCTTGTTTTGATAATATTCGGAGATTTGATCAGTGATGGGTTTGTAAATAGCTAATACTGATTGGTCATGAGGGGTTGGTTCAAATTCGAAATTCAAGTCTTGATGGAGCATATGGCTTGCTAGAAATCCATAATAATTGCGTCGGGTTGCCAAAGCGCGGTAGATAGTTTGAGCTGTGTTAGATTGATTCAAATGATGCAGCGCGCGGGCTCGCCAATAGAGCTGAAAGGGTTGGCCATTTTCTACGGAGGTTTTGGCCGTAATTTGCGCTATTTTTCTCCAGTTTTTTTGCAGAAGTGCGTAACGAATTTCCCAGTCTTGTAAAGCTGGGGTGCTATATTCAGGACGTACTTTTGCAAACCATGCTTCCGCATCTTTTTGATTGCGTATCGCTTTGTAGAGTGCTAGATGGGCTAGGAATTGTTGCGCTTGTTCTGGATTTAATAGCGTTGCTGTACGCGAATGTTGCCATATGGTTGTGGCAGCATCCCTATTACGGGTGACCAAGAGTTTTAGGCCATATAGATATAATGCCCCTGTCAAAGGTCCTGGCTGGAGCTGCAAAATTTGGTGTGGATCGTGTGTAATAGCTTTTAGCATTTTGAGTGTTTTAGCATGCTGGGGGCCCATATGGATTAAGAGTTCCTGAGCAATGGCGCTTTGATCCTGTGCCAATGCCATGGCAATGCGTTGTTCTATTTGTGCTGGGGAGAAAGCATGATCGTGTTGTAGCAATGTGAACAAACTATGACAGGTTTCAGATTGTTGCGTGGTGAGTGATAGCCATAGGGGCAAGGTATCCTGTATGACTTCTGCGTGTTGGCCAAGCTGATATCTGGCGATCAAAGCATAACAGCGTAATCCAGTGTTATCAGTGGTGCGATAATGGAGCATAAAATTAGTCCAATCATGGCGCTTTGCAAGATGATAGAGCCATTTCTCACGTAATTTTTGCGTCAAAGGCGTCGTAGGTTCGATAAATTGGATAAAATCTGGCTTAGCTTCGTCGGGTAAGCGTAGTGTCCAATAGAGATAAGTTTGATATTTGTTTAAATAAGCTTGGGCATTTTGTTTGACGAGATCTGCTTCTGAAAAAGCGCCTGCCCTTATTTCCTGTTCCCCAGTCACGGGGAGAAGGTGCCCGTTGGGCGAATGAGGGGGTGTTTGGGTGACGTTTTTTTCTGATGCTTGAGAAGGCGCGTTGGGAGGGGGTGAAAAAGCTTGAGCACTGATGAGGCATAAGACAGAAACGAGCGTCTTTTTAAGATTACGCATTGGCCTGTATGCCTTTTTGGCGTAATTTTTGAATGATTTCAGCATAATCATTGCTCTTAAAAATGGTTGATCCTGCAACAAATTCTTTGGCACCTGCTGCGGTTAATAAGCCAATATTATCTAAGGTAATCCCTCCATCCACACAAATACGGAGATTGGGATATTGCGCATGGACTTGCGCGATTTTGGGGATGGTCGCTGCAATCAGCGTCTGTCCGCCAAATCCTGGATTGACTGTCATTAATAAGACAAAGTCCAAATGCTGTTGACTCCAGCGGATACACTCTACGGATGTTGCAGGATTTAAAACCAAGCCGGCTTGACAGCCCGCATTTTTTATCAATTGTAAACTGCGATCGACATGCCGTGTCGCATCGGGATGAATACTGATCCGTCGTGCACCTGCTTCAGCAAAGGCCATAATCATAGGATCAACGGGCGAGATCATGAGATGAACATCCAGCGGCAAGTCGGGAAATTGTTTATGGATAGCATGACAAATTTGCGGGCCAAATGTTAAATTGGGTACGTAATGATTGTCCATGATATCTAGGTGTAAAAAATCCGCACCGGCAGTTTGGATGGCAGAAATTTCGTCACCAAGCGCCATAAGATTAGCAGATAGCAGGGAAGGTAAAATATAGGGCGATTTAGGTAACATGTTAGAGGACTCCTTGAAATCCAAACATAACGGCAAGTGTCTGTGCTCGTTCTGAATAACTGATCCCTGCATTAGGAAAAGAGCGCGTGTCTATCGGCGTAGCTAGATAGCGAATATCGACCGAAAGCCAACAGAAATCATCCATATAATAGTTGGCGCCTAGGATCACTTGCGCCGCTAATCCAGTGATAGATCCTTTGAATTTGACCTCGGCGGTTTGGCTGTGAAAAGTTAATGTGTTTTCTTGATAAAGATACCCTAGACCGAGACCGGCAAAAGGGGTCAAGGCAGAATAACCATCTCGACTTGGAATGAGCAAATCATAATAAAAATTAGCTGCTCCTAAAAAAAAGTTCGTATCGCCCTTAATATAAAGTGGCTCAGCACTATTTGTGGTGAGGATTTTACTTCCTACAGCTAATTGCGTGAAAGGATTGTTGTAGTAGAGAAACTCTCCTTCTGCGCGCCATCGTTTGGCGTATTTGTATCCGATGCTGCCTCCAACCCCACCAAGAATGTCATAGGATAATGTGCCTGGTATATTCTCATTTGTGACTGAGATTTGAGAGGGTGTGACGCCATAAACCTGTTGCAGAGTGGATTGAAGGTTGCTAATAGTGCTTGATGGGATCTGAGCGGGATTGAGGGTAAATGTAATATTTTGCGAAGCAGTCGGCCCTATAATAACGCTTGCATACGTCCCATCGACCGGTTTGATTGCAAAGCAGGGCGTTTGGAGGATACAGAGTAATCCGAGCAGTAATGGTGTACGCTTCATCAAAATACCTTATTTGTATTTCTTCTCATCAAAGCGGTAAACCGCTCCGACATTTCCTAGCTGGGCTTGAAATATTTTACCAAAGGAACTCAAGCTGTTTGCTGTACCAATATAACGATAACTTAAGTAGAGCGCATAATTCTCAGAAAAATTAAACGTGATACCTGCAACGCCTTGGTAAACGAAAGTAGAGTTTTCGGCACGGAATGCAACAGGGATAATAGGTCCGGAACTATTCAGTGCGCCTTGGAACCAACCATAGCCTATGCCACCTCCGAAATAGGGTTGGAGCAAAGGATTCAGCATGGGAACATCAAGATAGATATTGGCGAATCCTAATACGGCTTGATTATATCCAGTAGGCTTCGTTTGTAGATTATTGTTTAGATAAAAGTTTCTGACATTAGCGTTGAGATAAGTCAGTTGCGCTTCATAGCGCATAGGATTGGATTTATATCCTATCCCGCCTCCGGCATCATACCCAGCTTGATAACTCGGGGAGTTCACTGTGTAGTTGTTGTAGCTTTGATTCACATTAGGAGATACGTAGGCATAGCCTCCGGAAATCTCAGCATATAATCCATCAATAGGCGTAGCCGCCATGGCAACAGCGCTGCACACCCATAGCATCAGAAAATTAATGAATTTCATCACGATCCTAAATCCTTTTTTCACGCAGTCTAATCATGTTAACGACTTGTGAGGATTTTGCAAGAAGAATTGACGGTGTCGATTTGATTGACCTGATGAAACAGTGTGTTTCATAGGACTGCTCATGCGTTTTTTATGAGGGAAATGCCACGTTATAGAGGATTAAATTTTATTTGGCTTATTCTTCTTCCGACAATGGCTCGTCGGCCTCCTGCGCTTTATTTGTCTGCAGAAGAATAAGCCAAATAAAATTTAATCGTCTATATCAGATTGAAAAGCTTCAGATTTTGTATGTTCAAAATTGCTGAGTAATCGGATAACGCCAATCCCGACCAAAAGCGCGAGGCGTTATTTTGGTGCCGGGAGGCGCTTGTTGGCGTTTGTATTCGTTATAGAGAATGAGTCGAATGGTTTGCATGACCGCTTCTTCTGGATATCCTAGTGCTAATAATTGTGTGAGACTGAGATTCTGTTCCATATATCCCGTAATGATTGCATCTAGAATGGTGTAATCAGGTAATCGATCTTGGTCCGTTTGATTGGGGGCTAATTCGGCACTCGGCGCACGGGTCAAGACGCGCGATGGGATGACTGGAGACAGCGTATTGCGATAATGTGCAAGTTCATACACTAATGTTTTGAGGACATCTTTCAATACAGCAAATCCGCCGCACATATCGCCATACAGTGTTGTAAACCCAACGGCGGTTTCACTTTTATTGCTAGTAGAGATCAGCATCCAACCGCTTTGGTTAGAAATCGCCATCAAAAGGATCGCACGCACGCGTGCTTGGATATTCTCTGCAGTAATGCCTGAGCTTGATTGAGGAAACTCGGGTGCAAGGCTGCTCAAAATCGCTTGAAAACTAGGCTCAATGGATATGTTTTTAGTGGCGACTTTGAGTGCTGCGGCTTGGGTCTGTGCATCTTCGCTGCTCATATCAGCGGAGTAACGTGAAGGCAATAATACTGCTAACACGCGCTCTGGTCCCAACGCATCAACCGCGATAGCGAGTGTTAATGCAGAATCTACGCCGCCGGATAATCCTAATAATACGCCAGGAATGTTGTTTTTATCGACATAATCACGGAGTCCCAAGGTTAGTGCTTGATACACCATGCTGGTTTTATCCAAACTGGGCGTGATGTGGCTGCTAACCGTTTTGTCTTGAATGCGCAAACTATGCCAAGCTTCCTTAAAAGCGGGGGCACGCGCGACAATCTGACCTTGTGTATCGATTACAAACGATTGACCATCGAAGACCAATTCGTCTTGACCTCCCACTAGGTTGACGTAGATTACTGTTACAGCATGGTGCGTTTTTTGTTGAATGAGCTGCTCTCTGAGCAGCGGCTTGGTGTCATCGAAAGGGGAAGCATTGATGCTAATTAGGATATCGATGTCGGCTTCGATGAGCCTCTCTATGGTGTTGCCTTGCCAAAAATCCTCGCAAATGCATAGTCCTAAGCGATAATTTTGGCTAGTAAAAACACAAGGTTGCGCGGGTCCAGGTGTGAAATAACGTTTTTCGTCAAATACCCCATAATTAGGCAATTGTTGTTTAAAGTACTGCGCTTCGGTTTGTGCCTCGTAGAAAATACTGGCGGCATTAAAGTGTCGATCGTCGACTTTTTGCGGATGACCTAGTATCACATGGCAACGATCTGTGGCAGCCCGGATGACATGCAGAGCAGAATCAATGCGTTCTAAAAACTCAGGACGCAAGAGCAAATCTTCGGGTGGATAGCCACAAATGGCGAACTCTGGGAAGATGATCACATCATGCGTAGCTTGATGTTCGGCAATAATTTGGAGGATGCGATCTGTATTGGATTCGATAGCGCCCATGCTTGGATTCATCTGTGCCATCAAAATATTTATTGCTTGAGTCATAGGACGGTATAGCTAACGATCAACATAGTCCAGTATACTATACTTTGCTTTGCCAAAAACAGAGGTAACGGTTTCGTTCGCAGCCCGGGTGAAACGCGGAGGATTTGAATGAATTTAAATCCCGGGTTACACTGCGTTTCACCCGGGCTACGATGAACGTGCCTTGTACGGATACGGATTGTAAGACTGATTCTAGGATAGCTATAGATGTTGAAATCTGCATTAATGAGTTTGAGTACTGAATTTCCACTAAGAATCTTTCAGCAGGGACAAGTTTATTTTCAGCATGGGCATGTCTTGACGATTCGTCTGAGTGATGGGCTGCTGCGTGGTAGAGTCAAAGGTGCTTTAGGTCAGATTTATGACGTTCACATTGATTTGCGAGTGTGGCCGAAACGCCCAGCACGCTGTACCTGTGTCACCCATACCAATTGTAAACATGCGGTCGCGTGCTTTTTCGCGTTACAAGAGAAGGAAAATCTGACGATTGTGCCGCTGACGGTTCCGAATATAGAGCCGGCTCCTGCACCGGTGGCGTTGCCCAGCGCGCAAGATGAAGTGGTGTATGTCGATGATTTTTCTTGGTACTCTGAATTAGAAACACGTGGACATGATTTTTTTGGTTATCAATTAGGGATCCTCATTGACGATAAGCCTATCAGCATCGTTCCATTGGTGGTCGATTTGTTACGTCGCATGGAACCCAAAAAGATAGAAAGTTTGCCAGATGATAAAGAAATGTATTTGCCTTTAGCGCACGGCAAATGGCTGGCGGTTCAATTGGGCCGTATCAAACCTTTATTGCGCTTATTATTACATGAAGATTTACGCGAAATTGTAGACGATGAATTGCGCTTGCGCCGGTATCATTTGACCTTGATGCAAGAAGTGGAAGCGGCTATTCAAGCTACGCGGTCGCGTTGGTTAGGTACTGAGGCGATTCGTGCACAGCTGGAGCAATTGCAAACTGCCGAGAATCTACTTGCAGTTGATCCGCCTCAAGGCATACAAACCGTTTTGCGCGACTATCAATTGCAAGGCTTGAGTTGGCTTAATAGTTTACAAGAATACGGGTTTTCAGGCATTTTAGCTGATGACATGGGTTTGGGAAAAACCGTGCAAGCCTTGGCGTATTTATTGTTGGAAAAAGAGCGTGGCCATGCCAAATCTGCGAGTTTGATTGTTGCGCCGACTAGTTTGGTCAGAAATTGGTTGGCTGAAGCACAACGCTTTACGCCGGATTTGAAGGTGTTAGTGTTCCATGGCACAGATCGGCATTTGACTCAATTTGATGGATACGATTTGGTGATCTCGACCTATGGTACCGTTGCGCGCGATAAAGCTTTGTTTTTGCAATATACTTTTCATTATTTGATTTTAGATGAAGCACAATTTATTAAGAATTCACGCACAAAAACAACCCAGATTATGCAGCAATTGCATGCTAATCATCGCTTATGTCTGACAGGGACTCCGTTAGAAAATCATTTGGGCGAATTATGGTCCTTGTTCCATTTTTTGATGCCAGGGCTATTGGGGAGCATCCGCGATTTTCGACATTTTTTTCGTGTGCCGATTGAGCGGGAGGGGAGTGTTGAGCGTCGCAATGTGCTGAGTAAGCGTGTGCAGCCGTTTATGCTACGTCGTACCAAAGATCAAGTCGTGCGTGAGTTGCCGCCTAAAACTGAGATGCTGCAAATGATCGAATTACGTGGGCCCCAACGTGATTTGTATGAAGGCATTCGCATGATGATGGAAAAGAAAGTTCGCGAAGCGATTGCCTCTCAAGGCCTGGGAAAATCGCAAATTGTTTTGTTGGACGCCTTGTTAAAACTGAGGCAAATTTGTTGTGATCCGCGTTTGTTATCGTTCCCAGAGGCCGTGATGGCGCATGGGGAATCGGCTAAATTGGATACTTTAATGGGCCTCTTAGACAATCTGATAGAAGAAGGGCGCAAGGTCCTGGTCTTTTCTCAATTTACGTCTATGTTGCGCTTGATCGAAGAGCGGCTGGTAGAACGCCAATATACCTATTTGAAGTTAACCGGCCAAACCCAGCAACGCCAAGAGTTGGTGGATCGCTTTCAGGCTGGGGAAGCCTCTGTTTTTCTGATCAGTCTGAAAGCGGGCGGTACGGGTTTGAATTTAACCCGCGCTGATACTGTGATTTTATACGATCCTTGGTGGAATCCCGCGGTACAAGATCAAGCCGCCGGACGCAGTCATCGTATTGGCCAAGATAATCCCGTGTTTATCTATAAATTGGTGGTAGCTGGTACCGTTGAGGAAGCGATATTATCGATGCAAGTCCGAAAAAAGGAATTGGTAGATAGCATTCTATCCAATCATCCTACGCCCCATCTGGGCTGGACAATGGAAGATATTGATTATTTCTTTTCTCCATTGAAAGAATAGCTTGATTTTTAAATACGCATTATGGTAATATTACGATCAATTTTGCATCTTAGGATGATCCATCATGCGTAGGATTTTGTTGAGTCTACTTTTGTTCTGTGGGGACGTCGGACCTGTATTGGCTTTGTCCGCGGAAGATCTGCCCGGTTCTTTTTCTATCAAAGAGCAAAAATGTAACACTGATACCTGTTTTGACTTGACAACAAATGGGCAAACCATCGGCTCCTTACGTCGAACACCGGGTACATTAGGTACATTTGATTTTTTTGATCAGCAGCATCAGCGTCAAGTTATTTTGAAGTTTACCAAGACATTTTGGGGATCACCTCAGTTTGAAGTTTATGATAAAAACCAAGTTTTGATTGGGCAATTGCAATTGACGTTTGATCGCAAAATTGGTCGTGTGATTCGTTTTGATCTGAGCTCTGCCAATGGAAAGGTGCTTTTCATCACAGGCTCCTCGAATTTGTTCGGAACAAAACATACAGTGTACGTTGGAAAATCATGGGAGGTGATGGCAACCTTAACGCGTCCTTTGTTTACTTGGAGCCGAGATTCTGATGTGACGATTATCAATAAAGATCAATTTCTGAATAGGGTCGACCCAAATGTGTTGGCTGCGGTCATGGCATTATATTGCCTACATGATACCACCATAAAAGTGGATAATGCTGAGTCGATAGCACCTCCCAAATTATTTCAGGATTTGCAAGCCAAACTTAAAAAATTAGCGGAAGATCGGGCGGGTGATGCAGCGGGTATTGTGGTCACCGAAGCGCAAAAACAGGCCGCGGCTGATCTGTTAAATCAGCGCTATCGAGAAATCTATGATGATTCAAATCTCAATGAAGAAGAAAAAATCAAGCAATTCGTCGCGTTTGGTTGTGGTTTGATCCAATCACGCACACTGAGCCCAGTCGAAGAACAAGCTATGTTACAATTTTTGATCTCGCGCTTGGGATAAAGGGCGGTTAAGTCTTGGTCCCAGATAAGGTTTTGTATTTTGAAAGACTACTTGAATCAGTCTGAATGTGAGCCTGTCCTAGTTAGTTCTAATAACTCTATGGGATGATTGTTTTTTATACGATAAATAAGTAACCAATCAGGGGTTATATGACACTCTCTATACCCTTTGTACGCTCCTATTAAAGCATGATCACAATGCTTTTTTGGAAGTGGTTCTTGGATTTGTAGGGCGTGTTTACAATTCATCCCCGACGCCTACGTGCCGGGGCTTGTCCGCGGCATCCAGACGATCTAAATCAACGACAAATATCTTCATATAGATCACGCCAATCTGGGTTTAGGGTCTCAATTAAATTTAATTTCCACTGTCGGCA
>CAMCUM010000032.1 GCA_945878975.1 Legionella genomosp. 1 | reverse complement strand
AAAGAGAGCCTAAGTTTCACGATTCACGATGTAGCTGAAGGCAAGCCCTCTCATATGTATCGAGATAGCGCATTGGCCGACCCTGTTATTGAAAAGGATTTGGCATTTTTAACCACCGAACTATCGAAAAGCAACCGTGAAATCAATCCAGAAAAAATAGCATCGATAGCTGTGGCTTTCGCAACCGCAAAATTGAGCCAACAAGAAGCCGCATTTGAGCATAAAACCCTATTATCTGAGGCCATGGTGTTTGCTATGGGGAAGTCCGCTTTACCCTTGGTTGAAAAAGCCATTAAGGAGAAAGTGGGCTCTGGAGATTTAATTAATGCAGGTGCTTATTGGATCTCCAAAGGCTCCTTAATAATCGAGAATAATATTATTGAAAACAATAAAAACGGTCAAAACGCACTGCCAAGCATTGCGAGAAGCGGGCAATTACACTCCTTGCCAAACACTTTGACCCAAGGCCAAAAGGATGCAATCGCATTGGCTGCAACGACTCGAGATAGGTTCACATCCGTTCAAGGACTGGCGGGCACAGGGAAGACCACAATGATGCAGTTTTTACAGCTTGTCGCCAGTGAAATGGGCTATAAAGTAATAGGGCTTGCACCTATGCATACATCGAAAGATGAATTAATTAAGGTCGATATTGATGCTGTGACCATTGCAAGATTTTTAGAGAATGATACGGCCTACCCTGAAAAAACAATTTTTATCATCGATGAGGCATCAATGATAGGGAATCAAAACTATCTTGCACTGCAGAACAAAATTATAGCTTTGAATGCGCGGGCGTTATTTACAGGTGACATCACGCAAATTCAAGCGCAATCAAGTGGCATACCCCATGAGCTAACCATTAAAACACAAACTCAAAAACTCGCTTTTATGGAAGAAATCAAACGCCAAGATAGTAACCCCACGCTAAAAAAGGCAGTTATTCATGCATCGAACCGTGAGATTAAAGAATCTTTTGAGACACTAAATACCATCAATCCAGAGCAATATGTTGAACGCAACACCCCAATGTCTAACAGTTCCGGTTCCGTTATTGAGATTAATTGTTTTGATAAAGAAACAAAGAAAATGAATTACGAACCTATTTATGAAGCAATTGCACATGATTACTTGAATCGGACCTCAGAGGCTCAAAAAAACACTTTGGTGATTGCTCATGCCCATGAGGATAGGGCGCATATAAATAAATTGATTAGAGAGGGTTTGCAAAAGCAGGGGAGAATTTCTAAAGACAATGTATCTACGACTAGGCTTTCACAGCGCTCTATGACTAAATCGGAGCTTAATGTAGTCGAAAGTTATTCTGCAGGCGATGTTTTACGCTTCGATGCGCATTACTCTGTGGCTCAAAAGGGCGATTATTTAACGGTGACAGGGGCTAATTCTGGAACTCACCGCTTAGAGTGCCAATCTAAAAATGGAGATGTGTTTTCGATAAATCCAGCAGAAATCTCAGAGAAATCACGAATGTCAGTATATCGCTCTGAAAAGGCTCAATTGGCAGAAGGCGATATGATTCGGCTTCGCCAAACCAATAAAGGGCGTGGATTTGTTGCAAATAAAGAATATAGAGTTGAAAGCATTGCAGAAAATTCGGTGCTACTTCGAAACTCAGAAGACTATTTGGAAATCAAACTAGACCAAAGAGAAGACGCACATTGGGACTATTCCTATACAACTACAGCAGTAGGGGCGCAAAGTGCTACCTCTACTTTTGTTTTAGCGCTCGAGCTTTCTAAGCGTCAAAATGCAACCACTCATCGCTCTCATGAAATCGATATTACTCGTGGGCGAACACAGGTGAGCGTTTATACTGAAAATGAAAGCGGCTTGGTTAATCGCTTGAGCTTGCTAAAGGGCGACAAACAATCCGCATTTTTACTGAATGTTATCGAGGAGAAAGAAAGACAACAACCCAAAGCCACGCCATTAGGTAATGTAGAATCACATCCAAAGTCTGCGGATAAGCTTGGTAATTACACTCAACAACCAAAAGTTTCTGCACAAGATATAAATAATGAATTAACTCGAAATATGGAAGCGCTTGCCCATCATTTATTAGGCCAGCCCGCGTCTAAACAGAGCGACACCCTGCGCTACGGACGCAAGGGTAGCCTGAGCATCAGTTTGAAAGATGGTTTGTGGTATAACTTTGAGACGGCAGAAAAGGGCAATGCCTTGCAGTTAATTAAGACACAAATGGGATTTAGTGATTTTAAAGATACCATGGCTTTTGCCAAAGATTTTTTGAATTATCGAGATGATTGGGTTGTAAGGCCTAATCAAAATACAGGTAACCCTGAGAAAAGAGTCGTTAAAGACAGTCCTAATAAGCGTGATTACGCTATAAAATTGGCCAATAGTAGTGTGCCAATACAAGGAACCATTGCTGAAAAATATTTGAAAGAACAAAGAAACCTTACTCAGTATCACAATGCCGAACTTCGGTTTATACCCAAAATCTCAACCAAACATGACGACAAGTCTAAAACTGTAGCTGGATTACTCGCAATTGCACGAAATGATAAAAATGAAATAAATCATGTGCAGGTCATTCGTCTCAATCCATTAACAGGTGAAAAAGATACCCAATCCAGAATTATCAAACAAACCTATGGCTCTCCAAATGGACAAACCATTGTTTTAAACAGCAATGCATCAAGCAAAATCACTTATTTGACTGAAGGAATTGAGACGGGCTTAAGTATTTTAGAATGCGACCCTAACGCCAATGTTCAGGCAACACTCAGTAAAAGTAATTTTAAAAACGTTGATTTGCGCAACTTGAGTTCGAAGGTAGTGCTTTGCCTTGATAATGATGGTGATAAAACCTTTAAAGATGAATTGATTACAAAGTCAGTAATAAGGTTACTTGATGCTGGCAAGAAGGTCTCTATTGTCATGCCCGATAAGACTGGCGCTGATTTTAATGATGTCTTGAGAGAAGAGGGCGCACAGAGTGTTGCCAAGCAGTTAGCCAATCCAGTCGACGCTAAAACGTTGTTAAAATCAGAAATTCAGGCAGTAAAAGCCAAGGATAAGAACTTTTCCACTCTAGAAGGCGCAAAGCAACTACGCAAATTAAATCAGGATACGAGTCTCGGGGCCGAAGTGAACGAAAAGCAAATCGCCCAATTAAAAGCGCTTGATGCGAGTGCAAAAAAACAAATGAATCGAATTTCTGAAAACTATAAACACGACATATTAGTTCACAATCAAACTTTGGTCAGATCTACTATAACACGTGCTCAAAAGGAACTAGAAAGATGAGGCCTGATTTAAACGAGATGTTACATCGGTTTTTGCAATCAACCAGGGGTTTTTATGCGCTACGGAATTAATGTCTTAATGGCATTTATAGCTGCTTTATTAGGGGCGTTTTGGGTTTTATCAGGGCAGTATCGCTTAATTTATGTGAATCACTATTTCGTACTTGCTTTGGTTATTATGTTAAGCATAGCTTTTTATAAAAAAATCTATCAATGGTTGAAATCAATCAATAGATACTCTTGGTTGATCCTGTTCTGCTATTTATCAGGAACGATGGCGATGGAATACGCAGAGCATGGCCACACTTCGTCATTTGAAGGTTTCTTTATCACACTGCCACTCGCTCTTGCCTTTATATTCTGGTCTCAGAAAAGTAGTCGATTATTACGGTTACTAGGTACTGATTATTTTACAAAAGAGGAGGCTTTTAAAATAGATTTTTTCCTGATAACAGCGGCATTTATGCTGGCTGGCTGTGTATCTGTATTGATAAATTCATTTGTTGTTATAGGTGAATTTAGAGCAGTTTGGCCATTTTTAGTTTGGTATATTAGCGGGTATGGAGCACTTATTGCTGGAATATTTTCAATAATTGGCCTAACTAGGCGGGAATGGCATAAAAAATACACGCTCATTTTCTCATTAATAATAATCACCCTGTATGGCATGATTGATTTTATGCCGGGAAAAATAAAATTTTTAAATTTTGGCGAAGTACATACATTTTACGCTGTGAGTATTTTTCTAATTATCATACATTTGATTAGATGCCTAAGAGGCAATCAAAGATAACTTATTAGGATGTGATTAATTTCTATATTTCTTCTTGATGAGGCTTTCTTTCGAGGGTTTTTTCTCAAAATCCTTTTTAGAGATACCAAAAATTTTATATATCTTTAGAATGTTCTCCTTGTCTTTTTCAGAGATACTCATAGCAGAATATTCGTCGTCAAAGACAATACAGTATATTAGAACCTCTGACAGTATGGTATGTATTGGGTCATTTTGGTTGGAGTCATATTCTTTCAAAATTTTGTCAGCGATTGTTAAAGGATGTAGATCTCGGAGCCTTTCAAGTAACTGTCTTTTGGGGATAATATCAGTCTGTGATAAATATTGATTCCAAAGAAAATTTACTTTTTCATTATAGTGGTTTTCAAATTTTACGTATTTATTGAGACAGACATCAAGTTTATACATTGATTGGTATGTTTGTTTTGGCAATAACTCTTTAATATCAGATTCCAAATCATCAAAATTAGCTGAGCATCCTACTCTTTTGAAAGAGCTTTTTATTAAAAAACGTGAATATGAAGAGTAGTATTTTATCAAATAATCTCTGGGATATTGCAGAGATTGAAAAAGTAGTTTCGGACTAAAAAAATTGTCGATATCTAATTTAACACCCGCTCCTTCTTCATATAAGTACTTTATTAAGCTATCACATCTAAAAACGCCAGGCATGAACTCTTCTCGCACTACAGGTTCGAATGTTTTGGGATGGATCATATACATTTTTTTCTTTATTCCACGATGATATTGCCAGCCTAAAGTATATTCAACTCCTTCTTCGTGAAGTTCATCATAAAGTTTTTTGATTTGCAGATATTCACGGACTGATAAGTTTGGATGCAAGATCGTGCCATATTTTGTTCCCCAAAAACCATTTTTTACAGTTTCCTTAAAGGTTTCTATTTGAATTTGTTGGATATTTGATTCTATGCCATCCATTTCAACTACACGCATCAATGGAGGATCATAATTGTCATTCAAAATTACAATCCCAACATGACCTTGTTCTTTTATAAAATATGGCCAATTCTTATTTAAATCCAGGTCTCTTCCTAACACATCTCCGGGACAAATGTGCATCTCATTTTTTATACAACCCTTTTGAAAGTTTGACGATGTATATCCCTTTGGGCATTGATAAATGGGGTACAAAAGCAGGCTTTCTTCAAAAGGAGAGTTAGGTAAATCATCTGTATAGCAATTGTAAAAAGATTCGTATAATGGTGTTTTTTTTGCATTCTCGAACAATTGACTTTCAGTTCCGGGCATTATTACGTGAATCCACGAAACCTCTGACTTTTCTATACGGTTAAATGTGCAGTACTTAAAATCTCCTGGCGAGTGCTGACGCGAAAAATATGGAAGCACATCAAGTGCTTTTGTAAAGTCTATTAGTGCACCAAAATTTTTTGAGTCAAAACGCACTTTGTGTTTGTAATCCGTGGATTTGTCAATAAGCTCATTTATGAAGCATGAATCCTCATCTTCGTGCCCAGAAAAATCAATTTTCCTGTAAAATTTATTAGGATATAAGGAGTATACCGTATAAAAGCCAGTGTATTGAGGATTACTGTTATCTGCAAATGAGAGTTTTTGAAATACAAATAACAGAGTGAATATTAATAGTGACTTCCTTGACATAAATCTGTAGTTTTTCTTGAGAGGAATATATTTCAAAACAGTATAGAATTTTTAAATCTCCTTTCATAGCTTAGAAAATAATTTATTATCAGTACGGGTGTTCATGGACAGCGGTCAAATGATTTAAGGCGTAGCGTAAGCGATATTTTTTCACACGGCGCACAAAGAAAAGGCAGCCAGTGGCGGCGATACTTTTGGTATATAAATCGGTAGAGTTATACGATGATTTCAACTCGTTTTGGACAATTTTCTCAAGATAAAGTTACAAAATATTTATATCGGGCGCTCAAGAAAAACGAGGATTGTCGTCGAGAATCTGAAGAAATTTTACGAGAGTTATTACCACCGAACACTCCTATTACATCTAGTGACGTGGATAGGTTTATTCTTACTACTGTGATCCCTGAATGTATTGCAGACGGATCTGCAAAAAGAATGATTGAAAAATTTGCGGAGATAATGCCAGAGTCTTTACAAAAACTAGTTTAAAAATAGAAAAATCATCTTAGTTTTTAACTATATCCTCCTTGTATTTCAGCAATATGTTATAATTATACTAGCTCATTTTCTTGCATGTGAAAATGAACGGTTTTTTCAATAGCATGAATAGCAGATGAATGATCATACGCTTTGAGACTTGATCGATTTTTATCGAAAACATGGCCAAGCATTTCTCTGATTAATAAATTAGATTCTGTTGCTCTTCTAAAAACACTAACTAGCAATGGGTCGTTTTCTTCTTTATTTTCATTTTTTGTGGACTGATATATACGCAATCCTAATTCAAGAATTTTAGAAGAAATAATATCAAAATCTTTATTCTCTGAAAGAGCTATATTTTGTATTTCATCAACAACATGTTTACCAACATCTATCGAGATTTCCACTGGGACTTTTCCTTATCTATAGGTGTTTGTTTAATACCAAGATCATTCATTGAAAAACGAATTTCATTGTAATTTATATTTTGAAAATCTCCACAAACTAAATTGAGATAATCGACCGTTTTTTTCACGCAAGACTCGAGTTCTGGATCTGGGATAGATTTGCTATTAAGAAGAAGCTGCATTCTTGATAAATACAATAAATTTGGGATGGCAACGTGAATTTGCTCGACCATTTTCTTTATATCATCATCCATAGATCGTGGTTTCTTGTTGATATTGACTTCATTATTTTGACACCATTTAATCAATTCCTTCATGGCTTTGCCGTGCGATATTTCTTTTGAATCACCTTTGTAGATCTTATTTTCTGTGGCAATTCGAGTTAAATAGTCAATTTCCTTTTGAGTTAATCGTGTAGATATAGTAGTCATTTGGTCCTAGTTCCTATCAATTTTTATGTATACCATTGTAAACATTGTTTACTATTGTATACATAAATGTAAACATTTGTAAACAATGTTTACTATTGTTTACAGTATCTTCTTTAAGCCAATAAATATAGGGGTTCTATAGAATTTAAATGTTTACGTTTGTATACAAAAATCAGGCTCCTCAAAAAGATGGATTTATTCTTTGTTTTTCTAAAAAACGGACTTTTTCAAAATAATACATATAAATCAATGTCTTGCGCGGATCAAAAAAAGCAATTTCCATTGCGTGGTGTGTGGTCTCTTTAAAAATACTATATTCATGCACTGTACTTTAATTTTCTCTCTATTTCGGATTAAGTTGGTTTTCATTTTTACCTTTTGAGCGCGGATAATTGCGTGTTTGTGATTGGTGTTTATTAAAATAGTTGGTTATGATATTTTGATGAATATGTCGAATTACTTAATGTTAATTATTCTTAAGATTCACAATGACAATATATGGCTCAACTCGATTAACTTGATTTTCAATATTTATAAAAAAGATATGTATCGAAAGCATTCAAATGCGATAGGTGTGCTCGCTTTTAGGAAAGGATCATTTAGCTTCTTAATTTTACTCATTATTTTTTATTGGATTATTTTGAAAAACTCAGCGCATATTCATTGCGCGCTTGTGATGAAACTTCTATCTTTATATGTGATAAATTGGTATAATTAATCAATTTATATTGCAACGATAATTCAATGAAAAATAAACAAAATTATTGGGAGTTTATGTATTCTGGTTTAAAGCCGTTACTTCATACTTGGGCTGTAATGACGCTAATTTTTTTGATGATGGCAGGTTTTTTAGGTTCATTCCATAAGTTTATTATTTCTCAACCATTATTAGAGCCACATGATCTATTTTCTGATTTGGGAAATTTAATTTTTATGCCATTTATTGATTGCATAAAAGAACTGGTGGCTTTTTACAGTTGGAGATGACTTTGAAAATTCTAAAGTAGATTATGTATCTATTTTTGGATTTGGCATACTTTTATTAAGTTTTGGAGGACTGCATATTTACTGCAAGTTTCTTGAAATGAATTTTTGGAGAAATAAAAATGGCAAAAACTAAAAAGAATGTTTCTGATAAGGAAAATGAATATTTACAATTAATTGCAGATACAAAGAAAAAGCTTAAGGACTTGCAAAGCAAAAGAAAAATTGAATTAGGGGAGCTTGCTTATAAATGTGGTTTAAATGAATTCGATAGTAAAACATTGAAACCATGTTTTGAAAAACTGGCTATGGAGCTTAAAGGTAAAAACAAATAATCAATTAAGTATTTTAATTAAAAGGTGGTATTAACTATGTTAGTAACTGGGATAATTGTGTTTTTGGCGTTGACTCTTCTTTCCATGGGTGTTAAACAAGTTCCACAGGGCTATGAATGGACTATAGAGCGTTTTGGTCGATACACTAAAACTTTACAACCAGGCCTTGCTATTATCGTACCATTCGTTGATAGCGTAGGGCTAAAGCTTAGCGTAATGGAGCAAACTCTCGATATTCCTGCGCAAGAGATTATTAGCTCAGATAATGCAATGGTTAAAGTGGATGCTGTGATATTTTATCAGGTCGTAGATTGTGCAAAAGCTGCATACGAGATCAAAGACCTAGAAACTGCCATTCGCAATTTAATTATGACCAACATTCGCACAGTATTAGGTTCTTTAGATTTAGATAGCATGCTTTCGCAGCGCGACCAAATTAATACAAGATTGTTGGTCGTTATAGACCAGGCAACAACTCCATGGGGCATCAAGGTTACGCGAGTTGAGATTAAAGAAATTGCACCGCCTAAAGATTTAGTGGAGTCTATGGGTCGGCAGATGAAAGCCGAAAGAGACAAACGAGCCACCATTTTAGAAGCTGAGGGGCAACGACAGTCTGCTATCCTTAGGGCGGAAGGAGAGAAGCAAGCTTTAATTTTGCAAGCTGAAGGGAAAAAGGAAGCTGTTTACCGTGATTCTGAGGCAAGGGAGAGATCAGCAGAAGCAGAAGCAAAGGCTACGGATATGGTCTCTAAGGCTATTAGTGAGGGTAATGTACAGGCAATTAATTATTTTGTAGCTCAGAAATATATTGATGCGTTAGGGAAAATAGCTTCTGCTGAAAATCAAAAAGTGATTCTCATGCCTTTAGAGGCAAGCAATGTATTGGGATCAATTGCAGGTATTGCTGAACTAGCAAAAGCGGCCTTTGAAAAGGGTAGCAAAAATGGATAATGCACTTTATTGGATTGGCTTTGGCGCACTGTTGTTCCTTGTGGAGCTTCTAACTGGTTCCGGGTTTTTGCTATTTTTTGGCGCTTCGGCATTTATCGTCGCTGTTTTACCTTTAGCATTGCCAGAAATGGCTTTGAGTACCCAGTTTATTGTCTTTGCAGTCTTAGCTGTATTAGACGCATTATGCTGGAAATTAATTTTAAAGCACCGCTGCTCTCGAAAATCAGATAAACCATTTTTAAATAAGAGAGCGGAGCAGCTTGTTGGACAAAGCTTTACCCTTCAGTCAGCAGTTACGCATGGAGTCGGAAGAATTAGCGTAGGAGATAGTATTTGGCAGGTAAGGTGTGATGAAGATTTGCCTATTGGCGCAATCATTAGTGTTGTTAAGATTGAAGGCGCAGTCCTGGTGGCGCGACATATTACAGAAGAGACTCGGAAATGAGTGCGCAAAAGCGATTTATGCGTGATAAAAAACGGGCGTGGATCATTGCAGGTATAATTGTTGGGTTTTTTGGTGGCTTTTTAAGTTTTGTGATTTTATACATGCAGCATTGGCATATGCTTTAGGACTTTAAGTACGGGCTCCGGGAGCAATGGAACAGCCAACCGACTTAAGGCTTATTTGTAGTTCTTAATGGCCTCAACTGACCGCGTTTTACCCTCTAGGGGACATTTTAGAATCCCCAACAAGATCAAGAAATATCTCAAGTGATCTTAATTAAATATCTTAGGCCTGGTTTAATCCTGTGTGGTGTATAATTGTCCACTGATTGATGTATAACAACAACAAAGTGATTCAATCTCTTTTTGACTTCATTTGGATGTTGTTATGCAGAATTTTGATTGCGACAAAACTGCTTTGCTAGCAAATCCAACATACTACAAAGGAATTTTATGTTAGGGTTTTTTACAGCTATCTACAGCGGTCTTACTTTCGTGTTTGCATGCATCGGGGTGACATTTGAGGTCTGGCCCCGATCCTAGTAAAAAGTTATCAAATCTTTATATTTTCGATAGGTAGCGGGGCCCTTACTATTACGTCAATATATTATTTTTTAGTTTTATCAATGACCTTAGCCAAAGTAATAAGCTTTGAAGTAATATCTGGGCTGTAAGCAGGAGATGCACATTCTAATTGCTTAAAGAAATTATTATCATACCACTCTACATTATATACAAATCCTTGGCCTTTTTGCCCTATTATTTCTATAGTAGTGGCTTTGCCATTGATATCTCTTATAATATCCTCCTCGGCAAGAATAATAGAACCATGACTAAATTTAAGATTATTCTCACTATAATGACATATGCCAACATCTTTTAATTCGAAAAACTGAACCGCTCCTGACCAGCCTTCATCGGGGTTATACGATCCAGAAGGAGCATACCCAATGACTCTAACAGCGTTGGATTTCTGTGCTCCAATAAAAGGGTAAGCCATATGAATC
Source organism: Legionella genomosp. 1 (assembly GCA_945878975.1). Taxonomy (GTDB): domain Bacteria; phylum Pseudomonadota; class Gammaproteobacteria; order Legionellales; family Legionellaceae. The sequence goes on along the minus strand of CAMCUM010000032.1, from coordinate 16,806 downwards.
AGTCCTATATTTCCTTGGATCTGATCGTCTTTAGGGCCATGATTAACAGAGTTTAAAATCAATGTTTCTTTAGAGACATTCTTAACATTCATTAATTGCTTGTAATCAGGGGTCGGTTTATTTATATAGCCTATACTATTCATTTGTGCTTTTAATTTTAAACGATGTGCAGTTCTTTTTGGATCTAATTTCATGGTTTTTGCAGGAACTATTTTAGTGCCACCATCAGGCGCTGGCAGGCCCTGCTTTTCAAAATATTGATTAGTCCATTCTTTGCGAGCTTCTTGGGCTTTTTTTAAGTCTGCTGCTTCATCTGCATGTGCTGCGAATGAAGCTAATATGCATAGCGTTAATAGTTTTTTCATGATTTTCCTTGTTGTTGGTTTATATAGATATCAGTTATCCCACCATCCACCATCCATGCCACAATCAGTAGCCATTGTTGTTCCATCCAATCGTTCTTTTCTGTTAGGGCCGTCCGGATAGTAAAAATGATATCCAACCACATACCATTTATCTCCTCGACTTGAATATCCTTCAGTAGCATGATATGCAATAGAACGCCAAGTATGTGCCTTACCGCTATTTAAAATATGAACAGGTCTAGGTGATGTTATAGAGAGAAAATGATGACTCTCAACACGCCACCAATAGGCGTGATTCAAGTGCCATGTTACCGATTCATTGAACCCACCGCAATTGGCCCTACTGTGCTTTGTGGGAGCCCAGACTCCTGCGTGAAGTATGTTGCAAAGTAAAAGTAATGATATTGCGTATTTATTGCTAATCCTCATGCTGTATTTCCTTATTTTCTCAAACGTAATTCATGGTTTTTGACAATACGCTCCGTGATAGGCTCATCAGATTCAAGAGTTGCGATCACTTTCCATGGTTTTAAAGATGAAGCATTCTATTCTTCAATATTCTTTATATTTTTTTCTGCTGTCAATTTCGTGCGTTCACATAAAAAGTTTTCTAGTAACAAAAACGAGGGTTTTTATTACCGCTGTCACTTTTCTAAGTCGATGTCAGCAGATTATCAAAGTGAATGTCATCGGAAAAACAAAACGGTGTAATTTGCGACTCATAATCAATCATATTTAATTATGAACTCACTGAAGTTAGATTATTTGAAGCAGGAACCCAGCGATACAAATGCCATTTTCAATGAGTGCTCTGTACTGATTTTAGAAGTCAACTGTACTAATAAAGATACACCTAGATCTGGTAAATTAACTTATCACGCACTTCCCTCCTTCATTTTCTAACAATGTTGCATCACTAGGAGGATTATTAGAAGAAGAAAAGAGCGAATAAGACCAAGTGAGACGCATAGCTGCTAGTCTATGTCCCTTATCAGCTGCGCTTTGATAAAAGCTTTTAGCCATGGGCCAGTTTTTCGCAACACTTAGGCCAGATTCATAAATATAACCCGCACGGTAGCTCGCATCAGCGTTCTGTGTACTTGCGCTCCTGTAATATTGCAAGGCACGTTGTATATCTATCGCCACTCCTTTTCCTTCTTGGAATATTCTTCCCAAATAGTAGTTGGCTTGTATAGCATGAGTCGTAATGACGGGAACTCTATTGACAATATAATCACCATAATGTTCTATCATCAACTGCTCTACGCGATGCCCAAGGGTATCAGATAAAATTGGCTTGTCTTTTGAGTAGTGGTCACAATAAAATTCCAATAACTCTATAGCTTTTGCTTGGTCTTTTGTTAATGCTGTGCTTGTATTGTGGCGATAGGTAGCGCCTTCTTTACGACGTGGAAGGCATGTGATGTCGTCATCGTCATCTTGCGCAATCTGTACCGCTCGTCTTTGTTGGTCGTTATGTTCTTCTTTTAGCAACAAACAAGCCAGTCTAAATCTCGCAGAGAAACATTGCGCCATAGAAGATTCATAATAAAACCGAGCCCTAGTCAAATCTTGAGGTACATCAACGCCTTGTTCTAAAAGAAGAGCACAATAATATTGTGAAAAAGCATGACCATTATCTGCTAATTGCGAATAATAATGATAAGCCTGATTTTTATCTATTTCACCAGTTATACCTGTATCTAAGAACCGAGCCAATATAAATTGCGCCTGATGATTACCATTGGCTGCTAGTTCTTTACAAAATATTAAACAAATTGCCAGGTCACAATTGAATGTAATTTGGTGATCAATGCATTCATTTTGAGCTAATACATGCTGTTGCAATGCAGCCTTTTTGAAATAAACGTAAGCTTCGTCTTTTGATTGCTGCGATTTGAGTAATGCAAATTGATATTGTGATTCAGCGTCTCCTTTATCAGCCGCTTTTTTTAAAAATATCATGGCTTCTGAATTATTTTGAGTAACTCCAGCACCCTCTTTTAACATCATACCTAATGAGTAATTTGCATATATGGAATGGGTGGTAATAGAATAGATAAAGCAAGTTCTACTATTGCTAGCTCGACTTAATATTAAAGACTCTAATTGCCCTTCTAGCGTGAGTGGAGTACTTGGTTGAGCTTGCTGAAAATCAGCATAATAAAACTTTAGTAACTCAATAGCCCTGACCTCATGATCTTTGTAAGTTTCTACTTGCAGCAACAAGCGAGCTAATTTAGGTTTGGCTTCAGGACAAAGATCAAGACACGCCTCATAATATTGGCGTGCTTGAGTAAGATTTTTACTCACCCCAACACCATCCTCCAATATTATTGCGCAATAATATTGTGCTTGAGGATGACTGCTTGTTACTTGTGAATAATAGCGTAAGGCTTGTGTTTTATCAGTTTTTCCTGCGATACCCGTATCCAATAGTCTTGCTAAAAGAAACTGTACTGTATGATTGTCTTGTAAAGCCAATTGTTCGCAAAAATGTAGGCAATATGTCAAATCACGGCCATATTGGATTTGGTACGCGATACATTCATATTGTGCCAAAAAATGGTTTTGTTGTGCCGCTTTTAAAAAATAGGGGTAGGCATCACTCTTTGATTCTTGAGATTTTAATAGCGCAAATTGATATTGAGCCTCTATATGTCGGTTATCAGCTGCCTTCTGAAAGAACACCATGGCTTCACGTTGGTTTTTTTCTACGCCAGATCCTTCATTTAAGCATGTAGCATAGATAAATTGCGCATGAGTGTGTCCAGAAACAGCGGCAAGTTTAAAAAAATAAGTTGATTTAGGGGTATCGATATTACAATTGTGATACCCGTGTTTAAAGCGAAGACCTAATTCATATTGAGCTTCTATATCGCCATTTTCTGCGGCTTTCAAATACCATTGCAGTGCTTCAATTTGGTTGTTTAATACACTATTCAATAATACAGCCAACGGGTAATAAGTCGAAGTGACGTTTCTTTCTGCGGTTTTTCGGTACCATTTTATTGCTTCCTTTTGATTATCTGGTGTTCCGTTTGCAAGTAGTGTAGCCAGCTTTATTGCAGAAGGTAAATCATCTAGTTTTGCTGCTCGTCGGTAATAGTTTTGGGCTTGCAACATATTTTGAGCCAGGTGAAGGCCTTCTTCATGACACTTTGCTAAAAATACAATTGCAGTAACTAAGTTTTGTGTGGCTGCTTGTTCACACCATGAAATACCAGCAGCAACATTTTTAACAATGAGACTCCCAGATAGAAAATGTTGGCCTATTACAAACTGCGCCAATGGCAATTGTTGTTGAGCAGCTTTATGCAACCAGGCAATACCTAACTGCGTATCTTTTTTAACAATGATGTTATCTGATAAATAGAGGTGGCTAATATAATATTGTGCTTCTGGATCATTGCTTTCAGCGGCACGTCGGTACCATAGAAAAGCCACAACTCTATCAATTTCAGCCATGCTTTCAGCGTAATAGAATTGACTTCTTGAATGCCCTTGCCACGCAGAAGCTCGCATATCAATCGCTAAATTAGATTGCAAAGCTAAGGATGGTACCGTACCAGTTGCTAAAATATTTTTGAGATCTTGCTCCGAATGAAGGACTTTTCTTAATTTAGCATCGGTCATAAGTTGTCCGATATCATTTGACAGAAGAGTGGCGGCACCGAGTATGATCAAACAGCTCTTTGGCCTTGTAATGGCGACATTTAATCTACGAAATTCTTTTAAAAACTCTGAAACGTGTGTACGCGTAAAAGAGATAATAATAATATCTCGTTCATCTCCTTGAAAACCATCCACAGTATTGACATCAACCAAAGGGAGTAACTGTCTTTTTTTTGACAAACTATCCATAATCAGGCGTTTTTGAGCCGCATATGGAGTGATGACTCCAATAGTTTGTTCTTTATTTTGCCGACGAATATGTTCAATAATTTTAATCACATATTGGGCTTCTTGGGTATTACAAATACTATGAGAGCCATCAAGACTTTCAGCGTGACCTGATATTTGATAAATAGCATAAGGCCTACTTGTTATACTAGTATTGCTTAATGATGGCATTGGCAAGATATCAGGAGAAGTGATAAGTCTATCTGCGTAATACTGACTTGACGGCCATTGGCAAATTTGTGGATGCATACGATACTGGATAGTGAGCATTAGACTCGGTTGGTTACATTCTTCAATTAAACGCCACATCATAGACCATTTATAATGACTGGAAGAGCGTCTATCAGGTGAGTCATCAAGGGCTGAGGAAATAACAGTTGCAGGAAGTTGTTTTGTATCTCCAACAAGTAATACTTTATCTGGTTGAAACCGCATAGGAATTAATGTGGCGGCTTCCACTGATTGAGCGGCTTCGTCAACAAGCAAGTAGTCGATAGGCTCCATGGTTAACATGCTTTTTCGACCCGCAGCAATTAAAGTTGAAAAAACAATTTCAGCATGATCAAGTAAATAAGCTTCTAAATCAGCTTTACTGATGCGAGACCATTTGTCCATCAAACGATTTAATGAACTCAATAAAGCGGTCCATTTATTTTTAGATTGGGGTTGTGTTTTTAATTCATTAATATGACTTTGAATAGTCTGAAAATCACTCATTAATAAGGGATCGTTACTTAAAGATAATGCTGCTCTAGATATCTCTGATGCTCTACGGGTATGAATTAGATTAAATTTTCTTAGCGCTTGTTGCGCCTCATTAATATGAGTGCTGATTTCTGTGATAAGAACCGAAATTGTGATGCCTACGTCATTTGAAGGATTTGTTGCTAGTAGCTCAATTTCATCGTGATAAGATGAAAAATGCGAGTAAATAATATCATGCCAACGATTTAAAAATATCGGTTTTAATTTGTCATGAAGCTTGGATTCTACACCAACCAAAATCATTGGAACATCTGGCATATCACCCACTGCCCTAAGTGCGAGCACTTGAACACCTTTGTTCGAGTGGGCAGAAACCATAGTTCTTTTATGTTGAAGAGCCAGAAGTTTTAATAGTGAAACAACCGTTGTTGTTTTCCCTGTTCCTGGCGGTCCTTGTAGTAATAAAGTAGAACCTTCTCTGGCATTTAGAAACGCATAAATAGCTTCTCTTTGCGATAAGTTCAAATGATTAATATCAACTGACCCTGTTGAGACTCTTGCTGTTCTCGGTGTTTGAATTTGACTTCTGGCAATTTGTTGGACACAAGAGATGTCGCGAGCTTCCAGGCAAACATCATACATTCTCTGCTCACTTACAACCGAACCAAGATACTGTGCTTGCCATTGTCTTCCTTCGACAAAACACGATTCGTAACTATCATAATCCGAGGAGCTAATGATGATTTTAATAAATAACTCTGATGCATTATTGTTTTCTGTAGCTAGAGCAATAAATTTTCTTTCTGGGCTTATGCCTTTTGTTCTAAGTAATAAAACATTCATGGATTTACCATGTTCAATTTTATCAGGAATAGCGCCAGAGAAAGTCATTAATAATGGATTGCCTTCGTTTCTAGGTAAGTGCGCATTTTTCTTCAACCGAAGATTAAAGGGCTTTGCATCAGAAAGATGCGAAATATTGCCCTTGCCTTTTTTGGATGATTGCACAGTATACTGATCTACCTTTTCAAGACCAGCGGCAATAATAGCGCGCGCCTCTTCCAAAATAAGAGGGAGAAAGTTTCCGTAAAAACGAGCAATGTTTTGTTCAGCTCTAGGTAGAGGCGCTTGCCTCATTGCTATATGAAGAGGAGTGGCAAGTATTTCAAAAGACCACTCGAGGATGGTTTTTGAAAAGTCATTTTCATGATAGGGCGTGCGTGAGTGCATGGATTTGCCTTTGAAAAAATGTTATTAAAAACAAAAGATGTTATTGTTGTAGGTTGTGATTATAAATAAAGCAGTATTTTTGCGCTTAGTATAACAGCTGTTACTTCAATAAGTAGCCCTGAACTTACAGCTTACATATTAAACTCCTAATATTTGCGACGTATAATCAATCAAACTTCATTATGAACTTACTAAAATCAGATTATTTGAAGCAGGAACCCAGCGATACAATGTCGGTACAGATATACCAAGATTTTGTGCAACATCTTTAGGTAACGTGCCATTTGCCAGTAATTGTTTAGCCGACTCAATTTTACTTTGAGTCATTTTTCGTTTACGACCACCCACTCGTCCTTTGGCTTTGGCAGCTGCTAAACCTGCTTTAGTTCTCTCAGCCATTAATTCACGCTCCATTTGCGCGAGGCTTGCCATAACATGGAAAAAAAATCGGCCTGCTGGTGTGGAGGTGTCAACATTATCAGTAATGCTCTTAAAGTGGATTTCTTTTTGATGCAAGTGATTAACTAGATCAATCAATCCCTTAACAGTGCGCCCCAATCTATCAAGTTTCCAAACAACTAAGGTGTCATTTTTTCTCAATACTTCAAGAGCCAAATCCAAACCTGGACGATTGGCTTTAGTCCCTGATATTTGATCTTGATAGACTTTTTCACAACCAACTTCTTTCAATGCAGAAATCTGCAGGTCTAAATTTTGATCAATTGTTGAAACACGCGCATAACCAACTAGCATGATAAATCCTCTATTGTAAAACCCAGCGACCTTTTTGTTTGATTGCGGCGTGCATTGCATCAGGTGCTAAATCAATTTCTCCAGGCCAAGTGAGCACTCCATATTCAAGATGAGCCTTATTAAATAGATCTCGATCTTTAAGCGCTGAAAAAACACCCGCGCGATCACTCATAATTAATTTAACCATTTCAACAATTCCATGGGCACCATCATTAAACTCAACTGCGATCTCATAATTTGCCAATGGTGTAACTTTGGTTAATCGCCAAGGAGCAGTACAAACTATTCCAGAGGAGATATTTTCTTTGGTGACTGATTTTCTTCGCATAATTTCCAATCCTCCATTAACTCGGCACGATGCTGAAATGCCCACTCCAAGACTAAAGCCAGCGCTCGACGAGGCATAGATCCACGAATCACTTCGAGTGTATGAATATCAACCAGAACCTCATATTCTGCATACAACGCATGAAAATGAGGCGGTGCGTGATCATTCCAGAACATTTGAATTAAAATCCCATAAAATGCACTAATCGTTGGCATTGACCAAGTGTCCTTATTCTTAAAACTCATGTGAAGTATAATGTAATAAGAAAGACATATCAAGAATGGTTATTGAGAATCAAAAACCCCAATAAACAAGGCAATCTAATTTAAACAAATTTTCTTGCTCAAAAACGAACGTTTGTGTAATGGGCCTGGTATACATTTTTAGTATCTAAAATTTGAATTATTCAGCTTTAACCTCTAGAGCTTCCAAACTTTTACGTAATTCCTCCATTTGTCGAGTCCAAATCCGTTCGAAGGGCACACCAACAGCAATACCAGTACCATCAGACAAACATTGTAGTAATTCTGTTGTTGGTTTATTAAATAGCCTTGATTGACGATCTTCAATCGGGATACCCAATGCGCGAAAACAAAATGTCCCATAACTTACACAATAACATTCAGCAAGCCGGTGGACATATCTTTCCAACGTCTCATAAGAACGAGGTTTAGGATGCAACGGCCAACGCATTTGCATAGTGTTATATCAACGCAGTTCCCGTTCAATCATGTGTCGACGCACACTTGGAGGCCGATAATCGGCTTGCTCAATTGCAGTCCAGCTAATACGTTCTTCACCATTTAAGAGTGCTGCTGCGGTAGCACTATTCAATAATGCTGTCATTTCACCAATTGTGCCTTCAGATCGAGATAAAATTAGCTCAAGCAAAGGTGACGATGAAAGATTGGATGGTTCACGAAGAGGCAAAACGGTTTCAAAACTAGCCATAAGCCGTGCAAATTCCTCTCCTAATTCCCAATGTGGCAGTAGTAAAGGATGAAACCGATTCTCAAGTTGATCATCACTGCGAATAGCAAGATATGCATCGCGTATGCCTAAGCAAACAATAGGGATACGCAACTCGTTACCAATAAACCGGAGCATATTTAATAATTCTCGTTGTCTATTAGCAGTTGCGCCCAATAAGTTGTGTACTTCGTCCACAATCAATATACGTACACCAACCGTACGCATTAACTGTAATATTAACACTTCACGCACATTATAACGACCATGAAAACCAACTGGTGTATTTAATTTCATTAGTAGTGCTGTATAAAATCGGTTAACAGTGGCATCGGCTGGCATTTGCATCATTAATACCGGAATAACCTCATGTTCACCATTATCAGAAATTTTCTGGGGATGTGACCGATGAAACTTTTCAGCAATCATGGTTTTGCCGTTATTGCTAGGTCCTACAATAAGTAAGTTTTGTGGACGAAGCTTTCCAGGTTCATCGGCAAGCAGCTCTTCGAGCTTTGCTAACGCTTGGTTAGCACGTGTATAACCAATCCAACGTTCCATTTTTAGACGAGCAAGACGCTCCGTGCTTGGTAACATGGCAAGTGCGCTGGCTTCGGGACTTAGATGATTAAAGTCTACCATGGCTCTATGTCCTCAAATGGACGTGCTGGACCAATATTTGTCAACACGGAAGGCATTTGATTGCTTACACTTTCACCCGGTTTCGTTGAATCAGTTTTTCTTCGAGTTCGATTTCGGCGTGCTGTACGCGTTAGTGTCTCGGATTTCCGTTCAATCTCGCGCATTTCGTCAATGGCGGCGAATAAACTTGCCTCATCAACGATAGTACGCCGTTGTTCACGCAGGCGGTTACGTGCCAGTTTGTGCTCCCATAACGTAATGCTTGGGCGCGATAACATTCGATAAGGTACTTCGAGGTAGCAGTTATTTTTTGCATCAAGTACAAAAATTCGCGACAAGTCTCGCGGATCACGACGAACCAATAAAGGAGTTGGTTGATCACGAAACTGTATCCATGGACGTAATGAATTGCTGAAGTAAGTAATGTGATCAATCGTAATACCATCACGCTGTAAAGAGCGGCGCATCACCGGAAGAAAGTCGATCAGAAAAGTACGTGGATCTCGTGGGATTGATAGAGTTTTGTTCGCCGCAAAAAGTTCTTGTAAACCATGTTCATAGCGGTGCAATGGGATATCGTTGTCGATCCCCTCATGTGGTTTTAAGTGATAATATTTGGTAATTGCGACGGCCAACCAACGTTCCAATTCTTCTAAAGTTAGACAGGCTGTCTTGTCGCTATCATATTCACCGCGCATGATCGGATTGGAGAAAGTTGTACCCGGTAAGGCATGAATAAGCTGCATCAACGTACCGATGACGCGTTCAACAATTCCACCAAAGTGCGGTGATCCCGGTGGTCGCCATTCGATGGTGATATTATGTTGCGCACAGCCTCGCTCAAATGCAGCTGAATGAAACTCTGAAGCGTTATCAACGCCAAGACGGCGTGGCTTGCCTGCTATCGGCCAGTTTGCCTCAATATCGCGTTCTTGTAGCCAAGATGTTTTATTTGTTGCAACCATGGTTAGACAAAGGCCCACACTTGTTGCTGACGGGGCTTCAAGCGATAAATGAAATCCAGCAATACAGCGACTGAAGACATCAATAGCCACGGTGATCCATGGACGACCTATTGGTAATCGATCAATTGGATCTACAATGATTAGATCCACTGGCGTATGATCTATTTGTAGCCAGTCAAGCGGGGTATCGGCGATGGGCGTAACACCATAAATTGGCTTAGCTTCAGGGTGTTGCTCTCCTCGTTGGCGTCGTTCGGCTAGAGATAAAGTTTTTAGACGGCGTCGAATAGTGCTCTCAGATGGTGGTTTTAATCCATCTTTTAAAGACTGATTACGGATTGCACGGATGAGATCTGCTGCAGACCGTTTCTGAGGCGTAATAAAAACTTCGACTATCAAGCGATGAAGCAGTGCTTCGCGTGGTTCAGCCAGTCGCTGTTTACCACGCCCACCATTAGAACCTCCGGGTAATAAAGCAGTGAGCTCACCACCTAATTCGCGTAGCCGCCGGATCAGTCGATATATCTGTCGTTCAGATAACCCTAGTTCAACGGCGGCTTCACGCGCTTTTCCGCGCGGGCAACGCTCGAATTCAATTAATGGACGCACGACTAATGCACGGCGATTTGCTTCGTTCCATTCATGCTCCGCGATTTGCGAAAGATCTGCCATAACCCCTCTCTTTTTTGCGACGTGCTGACACTGGCTTTGACAATTTGCAACGTAATGACATCGGGTTTGAATGCAGCTGACATTGACTATGACATTTTAATGTTTGACGATCAAGAGAATACAAGGGGTTTGATCATCACTGATGACATCGACTTAGAAAAGTGACATAAGGACAAAAAATGCTCATTGGATATGCCCGAGTTTCAAAAGCCGATGGTTCACAAACAACTGATTTACAGCGGGATGCCTTATTAGCTGAAGGTGTTCAAGAAGAGCACATCTATGAAGATCATGCTTCAGGAAAGAAAGATGACAGACCAGGACTTAACAATTGTTTAAAAGCATTGAGAGAAGGCGATACTTTAATTGTTTGGAAACTTGATAGATTGGGACGTGACCTTCATCACTTGGTTAATACGGTTCACGATTTAACTGCAAAAAATATTGGCTTGAAAGTTCTCACTGGTCATGGCGCTGCGATTGATACAACAACTGCTGCGGGTAAATTAGTGTTTGGTATTTTCGCAGCACTTTCTGAGTTTGAGCGTGAGATGATTAAAGAGCGCACTCTTGCCGGAATGGCATCAGCTAGAGCTCGTGGCCGTAAAGGTGGCCGACCTTATAAAATGACGCAAGCAAAATTAAGACTCGCCATGGCTTCACTTGGCCAGCTTGGAACTAAGATTGGTCCTTTGTGTAAAGAGTTAGGCATAACCAAGCAAACTTTATATAGACATCTCGCGCCGAATGGAGATTTACGTGAAGATGGAAAAAAATTGCTCGAGATTGTTTGAGTACGCGGTATAATACTTATCAATTTCAGTTGTATTAAAACAGGTTTTATGGATTAAGTCACGGATAACTAATGATAGCAGGTTATGGCATAGCATTTGTAATGAGAAAAGCAGCTCGATTATTGTTGCTAACGAATAGGGATTGACGTATGGCTCTCCAGAAAAAGATACTCATTAAAGGATTAAATGGATTTTCTTGGGCAATCATTAGTGCATTTATCTGTTCTTCATTTGCGATGCAATATCATACAAATGACAGCTTTTATGAGTTTTTTAACATACTCCCCTTGCTTTTAGGTGCTGTTTATTGGTGTGAAAAATCAGCATATCTCATAAATCTACCAGAGTGTGAATTAAAGAAAAAATCTTTATTTAACCGTGATTTACTAATATTAAGTTTTAGTTTCTTGCTGGGATGTCAGATCTCATTATGCTTTGCATACAATAATAGTGATGCAAAAGGCTGGTGGGTTTTTATTATTTATTTCATGACGGTATACGGGTTAATTTTTTCCTCTGTTTTCTCTATCTTTGCTATGTTAATAAAAAATCATAAATTTTATACGTTTATTTTTTCATTCTTAGTCATAGGACTGATATCTTTGGGAAATTTTTTACCACATTATATGACGCTCCCATTAATTGGAAACACTGAGACTTTTTATGTAGTAACATGTTCGCTGCTGATTGCTCATTGTTTATTTGCGATTATCTGTAAGATAACTAGAGTAGTTTTCAATCGAGAACCAAATAGAGGGTATTAAAATAGCACGCACCAGAATAAACTGACTTAAAAAATGGAATTCAGGAAAAATGAAAAATAATAAATTAGTGGTTTCAATCATTGAAGTTGCTATAGCAGCTTTCGTTTACTCATCCGCATGTGCAAAACAAATTTATCCGGCAGAAATTTTAGGAAGAGATTTAAATTACCCTGGTCTCGGCTGGGCGGGACATGTAGGCATTGCTACCACAAACATGAGCTCAGCTAAAGAGATGTCGCAAAATGCTGATCAAGTAATAGAAATTCTCAATGAACCCGTAATAGGACAAATTAATTCGATTGCCAATTTCAAATCGCGTTCAAAATATTGGGGCAGTAAATATGGTATTGCCAATAGAGGGGAACGTGGTTATCGTGTACTCGTTGAAGCAAACCACCAACGATGGTGGTGTCCGCAATATACTTCAGATACAGATTATAAGATTGGTGATGGAAACCCTTTTACAGGACAGATAGTTAAATGTGGACGTTGGCGATGTGATACTTTTGTTTGGTGGGCTTTTTATAGCCAAGGATGGGATATAATGCCAGGGCGGGTTTGGATGCCCAGAGTATTGTTTGATAGATTCCCATATTACAATGATGAGAGAGGGATTAAAAAAAGTAGATTCAATACGGTAGTGTTAAATGAGTTCGGCAATAAAAGTTTAGAAAACATCACCTCCGAAGAACTTAATACTATGCCACCTGGTGAGTTTGAAGCTATCATGAATAACCAGAAATCGCCACACTACATGGTCCCTCAAATTAGTTCTATTGAAATGGGATTTGCGTATGATGAAAATCTGAATGAGTCGAAACGTTGTATTATGATTGACAGACTGACTTCAAGAGGTGAAGAATCAGAGCTGACATCTAAATTGATAAAGCTATATAGAGAAACAACCAATGTACCCGTAAAAGAGAGTATCATTTCTGGCTTAATGATCCATTATCAACGACATCTTAACTTAAATAAGCAATCAGAAGAGCAAGCATTACTAAAAAACTTCTTCTCGGAATTGCTCTACGAAACATTAACTCCTAAAGCCGCTGACAATGCTATTAGAGGATTTGTTGATCTTCATACTACAGATGAAATAATGAGCAATGTCCAACAAATTAACTCACAACTTAGTCATATAAATCATACTTCCTCTATCATGCTCAAATACTCGTTGATTCATAAATCTAGAAAATTACAGCCAATCTATATGGAGTCTCTAGTTAAAGAATTACACGACACCAATGATTCAGATTTAGATAGTTATCTATTTGGCCCATTATCTTTAGCTTACGAATCGATGGGAAAAAATTTGCTTGAACCTAAGTCTAGACAAATTGTTGTAAATTATTTAAAAGAAGTCCGATACAAATATATGCCATCAAATATGATCAAAGCAAGTCTGAAGGATCCTCATAGAAGCACTACAGCACCTTACTATTTTGGTTTAATCAAAAACATGGGTGGCATTTAAATGAAGAGAAGTCGGCTTCTGACATCCGTGCAGCTCGCTTCTGAAAATGACAAGAACAAGCCATTTTAATAGACTTATTAAGTAAAGAAACACTGGAAATTAATCAAGGTAAATAATACTATATACTCAAAAGACTTTCCTAACGATTTTAAGCGAATAGTAACTGATTATGAAAATTGGCTATGCACGCGTTTCTACATTAGAACAAAACTTGAACTTACAAACAGACGCTCTCGAAAAAGCAGGCTGCAAAAAAATTATCACAGATGAAATCAGTGGCTCAGTTGCTGATAGGCCAGGTCTTACTCGATTAAAAGGTGAGTTGAGAGAAGGGGATACAGTTGTTGTTTGGCGACTAGATAGGTTAGGTCGTTCTTTAAAACATCTAATTACATTAGTTAATGAGTTTGAACTCTTAAAAGTTGGATTTGAAAGCCTACAAGAATCCATTAATACAACAACATCTTCTGGTCAGCTAATATTTCATATGTTTGGGGCACTAGCTGAGTTTGAACGAAACTTGATAAGAGAAAGAACTAAAGCAGGGCTAACGTCTGCCAGATCCCGTGGTCGACTTGGCGGACGACCTAAGCAATTAGATCTCAATAAACGTCAACTAGCCGTTAAATTATATAAAGATAGAGAGCATACCGTTCAAGAAATTTGTCAGATGATGGGAGTTTCAAAACCCACCCTATACCAATATTTACGAGAGATAGAAGGTAAAGTTGTATGATTAAAAATAACGTTCTCAGGTGTTCAATATTCCTAGCTATTATGGTGGCCCTTCTTAACACATGTCTTGCCAGTGTGCAACAAATAATACCTGGTGCAATACAGAAAAAATTAGCTGACCTTGAGGCTTCTTCCGGTGGACGGATTGGGCTTTTCGTAATAAATACAGGTGACAATACGCGTATTCAATATCATGCTAAAGAACGTTTTCCAATGTGTAGTACGAGTAAAGTGATGGCAGTTTCAGCCATACTAAAAAGAAGCACAAAAGATAAACATTTGTTACAACATAAAATAGCCTATACGAGAAACGATATTGATTTATCAGGTTACGCACCGATCACTAAAAATCATATTATTGATGGGCTGGCAATTAGTGAGCTATGTGAAGCTGCAATAACGCAAAGTGATAATACGGCTATGAACCTGTTAATGAAAAAATTGGGAGGTCCTGAAGCTGTTACCTCATTTGCCCACTCCATCGGCGATAATAAATTCAGACTTGATCGCTATGAACCTGAGTTGAACTCAGCAATCCCTGGAGATTTGCGGGACACAACCACTCCTAAAGCAATGGCAGAAAGTTTAAACAAGTTAGCATTTGGCAAAGCTTTGGAACCAACTCAGCAAAACCAATTATTAGCATGGTTGAAAGGCAATACAACTGGAAGTGCTAGAATGCGTGCGGGTGTTCCTGAGGGCTGGCTTGTCGGAGATAAAACTGGAACGGGTAACTATGGTACAACAAACGATATTGGAATAATTTGGCCCCAAAATGCTTCACCCATTGTTGTTGCAATATATTTCACGCAAAATAAAAAAGATGCGACACCTCGAGATGATGTGATTGCATCAGTAATTCGTATTCTGATCAATTCATTAAAAACTACTTAGCGTACGTTGTCGTACTAAAAACTTTATAAATATGGGAAATATGTTAAAAAAGTTATCATTTTTGTTTTTGTTACTATTCTCGTTCAATGTTCCCGCCAAATCCGTAGAAAACATATCAACATTCATTGAACAATGGCAACAGGAAAATCAGATTCCAGCCATTGCTGTGGCTATTAAAATTACGGGGAAAAACCCTAGTTACTATTTGAAAGGCACCACAACATTAAATGGAAAAACAAAGATTACTACTCATAATTTGTTTGGTATAGGGAGTATTACGAAAACTTTTATAGCAGCCACTTTGTTGCAATTGCAAGAAACGCATAAAGTCAACTTGGATGACTCTATTGGTAAATATTTTCCTGAATATCCACGCTGGAGGAAAATATCTATTCGGCAATTGCTTAATATGACTAGCGGAATTCCTAATTTTACTCGAACCGAAGCATTTAAGAAATTAATTGAACATGAGCCAACCACTTACCACCCAATATCATTCTTTATAGATTTAGCTTATGGACAAAAGGATGAATTTAGCCCAGGTAAAGGCTGGTATTACTCTAATACAAATTACTATCTATTAGGAATGATAATTGAAAAAATCACTAATCAGAGTTTACCCCTTGAATTTCAACAACGTTTTTTTAAACCACTCCATTTGAGCAACACATATTATTCAATAAATTCCCACCCTATATCCATTTATAAGCAGCAAGCTCATGCGTATTTAGGTAACAAAGATGTGACAAAAGAGAATCCTGCTTATTATGGTCCTGCTGGTGGCATGCTGATGAACATTCGAGATTTACTCATATGGACAGAAGCCTTATTCACACCAGGCAAAATCTTGTCAAAACATTCATTAGATCAACTGAGGCAAACACAAGCAGTTCCTTCAAATCCCTCCAAGCCAAACAATGCTCGTTACGGTCTTGGCATATATTCCTTGGAAATCCCTGGTTATGGTTTAGTTTGGTGGTATACAGGAGTTATTAACGGATATAGTAGTATTTTCATGTGGATACCTAATAAAAAAACCATTGTTGTGGCTCAAATTGATCGTTGGAAAGACAATGATTTTGGTCTATTAATGCCAGGACAAAATTTTATTAATACAATTTTGAAGACAATTTAATAGCATATGCTTTTATAGCATTAGATTTCAAATCATCATGTGAAAAAACTATGAAGAAAACAGGTGAGTAACTTTTAGTGCTGATAACTCAATTTCCCTTAGCGTACGTTTTCGTACCATTGGACTTCAAACCCCTAAGCAAACAATTTCAAAAGGTCTTGTGCAAAACCATCTTCGAAAAAACCGGCAAAGTTTACAAGGCAACCACAGTCAATCGAGTTATGGCGACTATTCGTCATGTTGGCCGATGGTTGCACCAACAACGTCCATTACTAGCTGGCGATCCGATGATGCAAGTTAAAGATTTGCAAACCGATGCGCCAGACTGGAATGGACTGACATCTAAGCAGTTGATGCGGTTGAAGTCGGCATGCGAGCAACGAATCAAAAGCTGCACTAGGAAAAA
This sequence comes from Legionella genomosp. 1, assembly GCA_945878975.1. Classification (GTDB taxonomy): domain Bacteria; phylum Pseudomonadota; class Gammaproteobacteria; order Legionellales; family Legionellaceae. The sequence goes on along the minus strand of CAMCUM010000032.1, from coordinate 69 downwards.
TCAAAATCCATTATTAGAAACGACGGTATTGTATGTGTTGTTGGGAACGGGGCTTCGAGAATCAGAATT
>CAMCUM010000031.1 GCA_945878975.1 Legionella genomosp. 1 | reverse complement strand
CTGCTCGGCTATATCCTTGTTCAATTACTAGCGCAATGGCATCCAGCTTAAATTCTTTTGAATATTTTTTTCTTTCTCTCATTACATTTTCTCCAGTTAAGGCAATTATCTCTTAACTGGGGTGATCAAATCTATTAAACCACGTCACAGTGATTGGACTATCCATCCTGTAGGGCAAATTAATCGTCAACTAATTGAGGAAGAATGGCCTAATATCATGCGCATTATCGCGGCACTTGGTTTGAAAGAAATAAGCCAAAGCGTCTTGATTAAAAAATTGTGTACCTACACCACTGATAATCGCACGCGCAAAGCAATTTTTGAATACGATAAACTAATTCGTAGCATCTACACGCTTAAATATTTGCAAGATAGAAAAATGCAACGCGATATTCACCGCTCACAAAATCGAATTGAATCCTATCACCAATTGCGTGCTGTAATTGCATCTGTTTATGGAAAAAAACAACTGATTGGCAGAGGTGATCGTGAGCTTGAGATCAGTAACCAATGCGGCCGTCTGATTGCCAATGCCATTTTTCACTATAATTCCGCAATAGTATCCAAACTAAAAATCAAATATGAAGCCGAAGGGAATCACAAAGCGTTGGCTCGACTAAAGAAAGTTTCACCAGTAGCTTGGCGACACATCCATTTCCAAGGACATTTTATCTTCTCGAATAATGCCAAGCTCATTGATCTGGATATGATTGTAAAGAATTTAGTTTTACAAAGTAAAAAAGACAAAATAACAACTAAAAATCAGCAGGATTTATATGCGCATACAGCATAGAAAGCAAAATAATGTTACTTCTTGGATAATTTTATGAATAAGCATCTAGCAAAAAAGTCAGACCACGTACCTTTATTGACAGATATTCAGCACCTTATTAATCAGGCCAGACAAGAAGTGGCGTCGGTAGTAAATGCCGAATTAACAATGTTATATTGGAAAGTTGGTTATCGTATCAATATTGAAGTGCTGAAAGATGAGCGTGCGGAGTATGGCCAATCTATCATTGAAGATCTAGCACGTAGCTTAACAATAGAATATGGTCGCTCATTTGAGGAAAAAAACTTGCGCCGGATGATTCAATTTGCCGAACTGTTTCCGGATGAAAAAATTGTCGCTGCACTGCGGCGACAATTGAGCTGGACTCATTTTAAGTCATTAATTCCATTAAAAGATCCATTGAAGCGTGATTTTTATGCTGAAATGTGCCGTATTGAGCGATGGACTACACGTACTCTAGAAAAACAGATCAAGTCTATGTTATTTGAGCGTACAGCGCTTTCCAAAAAACCAGAAGAATTAATGCGTCATGAAATTGATGTCTTACGTGAGTCTGATAAAGTCAGTACAGATTTAATTTTAAAGGATCCCTATATTTTAGATTTTCTTGGTATGAAAGATCGATACCTTGAAAAGGACTTGGAAGATGCTATATTGCGCGAGATTGAGTGCTTTTTACTGGAGTTAGGCACAGGGTTCAGCTTTATAGCTCGACAAAAACGAATACAAATAGACCATCGTGATTATTAAATTGACCTGTTGTTTTATAATCGTCGTCTTAGGAGAATGTGCGCTTTGGATTTGAAACTGGGTGAGTTCGATGCAGCTTACAAAGGTCAGATGGAGTTGTATCTTCGTTGGCTGGCAAAATATGAGCAAGAGCCAGGTGAAAATCCACCATTAGGGATCATCTTGTGCACTGGAAAAACGCATGAACAAATTGAACTGTTAGAATTGGATAAAAGTGGCATTCACGTTGCTGAGTATATAACAACGCTGCCACCTAAAGCCGAATTACAGAAAAAGCTACATCAATCTATTGAGTTTGCTCGTCAGAGGTTCGTAAATAAGGATTAATGAACAAAAGTTGTCCGGAAATTCCGGCGGTTTGCGCCCACAACCCCTAATAATCATGACTATACTTTTTTACGGCGCACCGTTTATCTTAAATTGGTGGCAGCACAAAAGATTTTACCGCCTGGTTATCATTTTTGTCTGTATGAAGGCTACCGCAGTATCGCTTTGCAGAAGATGATATTTGATAAGCAGTATCCGAATGAGCTCGCGCGACATCCTACTTGGTCCGAGACGCAGATATTTGAAGAAACCATTAAATTGGTCTCACCTGTGGTAAATCAAGATGGCAGTGCTAATATTCCCCCGCATGCTACGGGTGCGGCTGTCGATCTGTATTTATTAGATGATAAGGGTCAAGTGTTGGATATGGGGATCCATCCCAAAGATTGGATGTCCGATGTGGGCGGAGTCTTGTCTTTGACCGCATCATCTTAGAACGATTTATGATCAGATAGAGCGGTAGGGCCAACAGTAATTTGGATGTATACCCTTCACGAATCAGTTTTAGGTATTTATGCTATCGCTTTTTGCCTGTGCGTTTTGATTAAAAACTCGCAATAGAGCTTGCTATTACTCGCTTTTAATCAAAACGCACAAGCAAAAATTAAGTCGCCTAAAACTCATCCGTAAAGGGTATACAAGACTCATGCGCATGACCTTAAATCACATTGACTATTAAAAAAACACTAGCACACCATTGTAAGGTCACGATAATTTCAGTAGAATCCCCGACAATTTAGGGCCGCTTGGCCCTATCAGTTTTTTTATGAGAAGTGGACATGTTAAAGAATCTATGCAATGCACTCTTGGTGAGTGGCCTGTGTTTGTGGGCTACCGTGGTCTCAGCTGATGAGGTGGGATACATCAAGCACCGATTTATTAATCAGACATCGAATGAATGTTATATGAGTGTGCATCAGCAGTATTCTTATCCTATTGATACCTGCTTGGGGCCAGTAGCTGCAAGTGAGGCGAAAACATGTGATGGTGCTTTTGAGCCACATCAGCCTAATTTTCTATTCTATGCCATCTGTAATGGGACGCGGCAACGCTTAGAAATGGATAAAATGGTCTTTTTACGCAATACTTATAAAAGCGAAAGCATTGAAGTTACTTGGACCGTGAATATGGTCAAGAAGAAATTAAGCATTAGCTATCAAGAGCACAGTTTGTAAGATTTTGCATGAAGATCTCGATGTGCGGTATTTCTTCTGGGCGTAAGGTTAAGATTTCATAACCCGTAGGGGTGACTAAAATCGTATGTTCCCATTGAGCCGATAGTTTACGATCTTTGGTGATAGCGATGGACCACCCGTCTTTGTTCAAATGTTTGACTTCCGGGCGACCCTGATTGATCATGGGTTCGATTGTGAATGTCATCCCTGCTTCTAACACCATACCCGTGCCAGGCGTACCATAATGCGTAATTTGTGGTTCTTCATGCATTTTTTTGCCAATGCCATGGCCACAGTATTCACGCACCACAGAGTAATGATTCTTGGTTGCGTGGCTTTGGATGGCATGTCCGATGTCACCAATGGTTGCTTGGGGCTTGACGACAGAGATGCCTCTGTAAAGACATTGTTGTGTGACATCTACTAAGCGTTGCGCATGCGCTGGAACCTCTCCAATACAAAACATTTTACTGCTGTCCCCGTAATATCCATCGTAGATGACCGTGATGTCGACATTCAGAATATCCCCTTTTTTGAGGATTTGCTTTTCAGAGGGCATACCATGACAAATCACATTATTTAAAGAGGTATTGACGGAATAGGGATAGCCATATTGGCCTTTGCTACCTGGGATGGCATTGAGAGTATTGCGAATATAATCTTCACAGAAGGTATCGATTGCCATGGTTGTGATACCAGGTGCCATGATCTGAGTGACAGCTTCGAGGACTTGCGAGGTCAATTTACCTGCCATGCGCATTTTTTCTATTTCTTCTGGTGCTTTGGGCGTGATCATGATGAATATCCCTTAATCTGTACCATGTTGACGGCGATAATGTTCGAGAAACCGAGAAATTTTAGTAATCGCATGTTGAAGCTCTTCCTTATGGGGTAAAAATACCACACGAAAATGATCGGGATCTGGCCAATTAAACCCTGTGCCTTGGACGACCAATACTTGTTCTTTGACCAATAATTGATAAATGAAATCCCGATCATCTGTAATGGGATACAGTTTGGGATCTAATTTTGGAAAAAGATACAAAGCAGCTTTGGGTTTGACACAAGTTACGCCAGGGATGTTTGTAAGCATATCATAAGCTATGTCACGTTGGGTATAAAGTCGCCCCCCTGGATCAGTAAGATGCTGGATGCTTGCTTTCCCCATTAAGGCGGCCTGGATAGCAAACTGCCCCAGCACATTGGAACATAAACGCATGGATGCGAGCATATCTAATCCGTTGATATAATCTTCGGCATGTTTCTTTTGGCCAGAAACGACCATCCATCCCGCACGGTATCCACAAGCACGGTAGTTTTTAGATAAACCATTGAAAGTAATAAATAGGACATCATCGGCTAACGAGGCCATGGCAGTATGTTCAGCGCCATCGTACAAGGTTTGGTTGTAAATTTCATCAGAAAAAATAATTAAATGATGTTGTCTGGCTAGTTCTATGATTTCATTGAGAACTGCTTTGGGATATAAAGCCCCTGTAGGGTTATTGGGGTTGATGACTACGATAGCCTTGGTTCGTGTCGTAATTTTAGCGCGCATATCATCGAGATCAGGGTACCAGTCTGCCTGTTCGTCACAACGATAATGGACAGGATGTCCGCCAGACAAACTGACAGCTGCTGTCCACAAGGGATAATCAGGCGCAGGAATCAAAACTTCATCCCCGTTATTGAGTAAAGCATTCATACTCATGACAATCAACTCAGATGCACCGTTGCCCACGTAGACATCGTCCATACCAATGCCTTGTACGTGTTGTTTTTGCATATCTTGGATGATGGCAGCGCGACATGCGAACAGTCCCTTAGAATCACTATATGCCGCTGCAGAGCTTATATTCTGGCGCATGTAGTCTAAGAGCTCTTCAGGTGGGTCAAAGCCGAAAATACCTAAATTACCAATGTTTAATTTGATAATTTTCTGACCAGCTTCTTCCATTTGCTTGGCTTTTTGTAGAACGGGACCACGGATATCGTAGCATACGTCTCTAAGTTTGTCTGATTTTTGAATGATACGCACAAACAGCTTCCTCGTTGGGTAAGATATTATAGCTTATAAAGTAGGTGTTTCGCAATGAGGGTCTATTATGCTGCTCTGTACATGATAGATTTTTTTCATGTACAGAGGTAACAAGCATGGCCTGTTTCACTTAATGATATTGGCAGCGGCAGACGGATCTTTTTACGTACATTATGGGGCAGGAATTAGATTCCATTGTTTCATTTTTAAGTGGTGTTGGTTTTTTATTTTACTTGGTTGATATTGAAATAAGTACCGCCCGAACCATCTGGTAGAAATGAAATCTCAAATGGTATTGTTTTATGACAGATTTGAACATACCAAATTTCTTTCCAAGAGCCTTGGTCTGCTCTAGAATTAACAATTTTAGTGCGTACAATATTTTTAGCACTGACTTGTTCTACGCAGTTAGGATTACTTACTGCAAAATCACTATTTACACTTGCAGAGGCTAGTAGCAGTTTAGACACATCGTGTTTTAGCACAAGACCTGCTTTAGATTCGCCAGGTATAGAGGCATATTGGAGCGTGCCACATCCCGTTAGTATGGCCATTAATGTGAAACATAATACTACTCGCAAGGATGTGTTGTTCATTTTTTTGTCAAAAAGTTAATGGGCGTGAAAATCATATCAAGCTCTACTTATGTAATCAAGAAAAAACCAATTTCTGAGCACTCTTTTATGCTGAAACTTATGAGGGGATACCTCAGGTCTCGAAGGGTAAGTGGGTATTGCTCAAAGTCCGCAACTCGGCCAAACTTTGATAAATAAAGAAAGACTTTTCGAGACGCGTGCTACGCACGCTTCTCAGGGCGAACGGAGCATGGAAAAATAGCTAAAGTCGAGCTATATTTAAAACAAGACAATATGTGCATTAACTATCTAATTCATCTCAAAAATTCGGATTTATTTTGATAGACACGAGGGTCATCATGTGAAGTCTACTAAAGCGCTATCGGCGTTTGTTTGAAACAGCTCAAGATGGCATTTTGTTATTAGATGCCAGGACGGGACTCATTATGGATGCTAACCCATTCATTTCTAAATTAACGGGATATTCAGAAACGGAGCTCTTAAATAAATACATATGGGATTTGGGTTTTTTAATCAATATTGCAGAGAATAAAGCGAAATTTTTAGACTTACAAAAAAAAGGATATGCGCGTTATGAGAATCTTCCGATTAAAACGAAAGCGGGAGAGATACATTCCGTTGAATTTATTAGTAATAGCTATTTAGTCGGTGATGACACGGTCATTCAATGTAATATTCGCGATATCAGCAGCCGAATTAAAGTTGAAAAATTAAACAGAGAACTTAGCATGATGTACAAAGTGATTATTCTTTGTAATCAAGTTCTTCTTCATGAAACCACGGTAAATGTTTTAATTGAAAGGATGTGTAAGGTGCTTATTTCTAGTGGAGGGTTCCAGGCTTGCTGGGTGAGCCATGCTATCTCTGAATTAAATAATGCCATTAAACCTATTGCAGCTGAGGGTGTAGAAGAAGGCTATTTCAAAATCCTGAATAAAGCTATTGAAAGTAATGTAAACCAAGGCTTGGTTGCAAGCGCCATCCGTTTAAATAAGTTATTGATATATCAAGATTTAAAGAATGAAGATCAGGAAAGCATGGATCGCGAATATGCTGTAAAAAAAGGTTATTCTTCCGTAGCGGTTATTCCTATCCAAACACTCAAAAAACCGCCTTATGTTTTAGTGGTTTATGGGCACAAGTCTCATGATTTAAGTGAAGATATTATTGCGTTATTAAAAAATTTGGGAGGGGATATTGCTTTTGGGATAAATCATTTGGATGCGCAAATGACGCATTTACACTTGATAGAACAAGTTGAGAATACCCTCAATAATACTATTGTGGCCATTTCTTCTATGGTGGAACAACGCGATCCTTACACGGCAGGGCATCAGCGTCGAGTGGCTGATCTTGCCGAAGCAATTGCTATGGATATGGGGTTGTCTCCTGGGCAAATTAAGGGTATTCGTATGGCTGCAGTGGTTCATGACATTGGAAAAATTCATGTGCCGGCAGAAATTCTTTCTAAGCCAACCACTCTCAGTGGGGCTGAATTTGAAATCATTAAAACTCACGCTGCAGTAGGTTGGGAGGTTCTCAAAAATATCGACTTTCCTTGGCCAGTAGCAGAAATAGTTTATCAACATCATGAACGATTAGATGGCTCTGGATATCCACGGGGTTTGAAAGGGAACGATATTTTGATCGAGGCACGCGTTGTTATGGTTGCCGATGTTGTGGATGCCATGTCGGAATTTCGGCCTTACCGGCCGGCACTGGGGACACTTCCTGCCTTGCAGGAAATTATGAAACAGAGGGGCGTACTATTTGATGAGCAAGTGGTTAATACATGCTTAAAGTTATTTCTTGAAAAAGATTATGAAATTAAGTGAGTTGGAGAGCGAGCGCATAGGTAACGTCCCTAAAGTTTTTTCAGTACTCTCAACCATAATTTGAGCACGGATTTTTCAGATTACTTCGATCTGTTTCCTCTCCCGCGCTAGGAATTTGAGTAGTATGATAACGTCTAAGACAACGTTTTCCTAAGCGGCTAAAGTGAGCTCATAGCGCAACGAATTGATTCACCTAGCCGGCATGGGAGACGTGCTTAATTCACCCGAATGTTCACAAATTGCCAAGGATCCGTCAAATCGAGTTCTTCTTTATGCTCGGGGAATATCGCGCCGCGATCTTGTAAGGGTGTCCAATCGGTATAATACCCTTTCACTTTACCAAGATAAGGCATGGCAATATCCATAATGAACACATGATCCAAATCTTCTGCTTCGACCAAGCCAGCATTCGGATGTTCTATTGCCCACAACATAGCGGATAAAACCCCTGCAACGACCTGTAAACTGGTGGCATTATTATAAGGTGCGATGGTACGCGCTTCTTGAACTGACAGTGTAGAGCCATACCAATAGGCGCCTTTGGCATTCCCCATTAAGAGCACGCCTAATTCATCGACACCATTTACGATTTCATTGAAAATAATGCGTTTATGTTCTTGCTCTTTCCATTCTGTGCTACCTAGTTCCATGATCGATAAGAGCGCATCGGGACAGGCGCAATAAGCATAATGGACCGTAGGACGATAGATTACTTTTTCCTTATCTTTTAAAGTTAAGAAATTGGAAATAGTAATGGTTTCTGAATGTGTAATTAATAAACCGTGAATGGCTCCAAAACTGGGTGTCCATGAACGTACTTTGGTACCAGCACCTGGCCGCTCAAGGTATATCGCGCATTTTGAACCCACTGTATGAGGCCTGGCGTCTTCTGGCCAGTGTGTTTCATGGGTTCCCCAGCCTAGTTCGGCAGGTTGCAGTCCTTCCTCAATGAAGCCGTCTACGGACCAAGTGTTGACAAATTCACCAGGCAATTTGGGTTGATTGCTGATTTGCGTATCATGTTCTGCAATATGAATGGCTTTGATATCCAGTTTTTGGGCCAATGCAGCCCAGTCTTGTGAGTTTTTTGGCATATCAACGTGCATATGGTTGTCTTTCGCCATGTTTAATAGGGCTGCTTTCATAAAATGTGACGCCAAACCAGGATTGGCACCGTGAGTGATAATGGCAGTTTTTTTGACTTTACCTTTTAGGTGTAAAATACTTTCGCGTCGCATGTAATTAGTCCGGTCAGCCAAAGGAGTTGCGCCGCTTAAGAGATTTTCTTTCCATAGCTCATTAGAGGTATCAATGTATAAGACATCTTTGCTATCACAAAGCTCAATCAAAGAAGCACTAGAAATACTGGTAGATAGGTTTACAAGGAAATCGCCAGCATGTAATTGTTTTCCAATGACATCTTGATAGTTTTTCGAAGTAACGGTCTGCAATTGAAAGGCCACCCCATATTCTTCGGCAACTTTTGCACTTGAATTATCGTTGGTAATAATCGTGATTTGTTCTTTTTGTAAGTTCAATTTTTCGAAAAATACGGGTAATAATGCTCTCCCGACACTGCCAAATCCTAAGAGCAAGATATTCCCATCAAATTTTATTTTTTCTTGTGCGCCGTGTTTTTTAGTGTTTGATGTCATCATCCGCTCCTAATCATGTTTAGCCATATTACTTTTAGCATAGACTATTTTTGAGCTTTGGTAGGCAGCGTGCATTTAACTATTATTTTATTGTTTCCATATTGTTTATATGGATTAGTATTTGCGCAAGATGGGTGGGTTGAGAGATGAATGGGCAATGACTGCTGTGCAGCGTGATGACTTGCTGCATGGTCTGGCGCTGAATGAATTTGTCTTGAGATGCCGGTTCGATGATCAAGTCATTGCTAGTTTTGAGATAATATTTAGGGATGTGTTGGAATTGTGCTAGATCATAATCTAATGTGTTGTACGCAAAAATAATGGGTTCGGATACCATATTGTGGATAGCATGCTTGGCATCCTCTTCGCGGGCATCTGCCATAAACAAAGTTTTAAGCGGAGCTTGCGCGTCTGGGTTTGATAAACCTGTGGCGTTGTCGAGAGGTGCTGATAGATCAAAATGAGCATTATCACGATCGCTGAGTAAATCAAATGGCCTTTCCCCAGGCCAAGGTACCACCGCTGCAAGATAGACCAAGCTTTTGATCTGTGCACCACAGCTTGCTATAGCTTGAGTGATAATGGCGCCTGCTTGGTTATGACCGACTAATATGACGGGCTCTGGTTGCTGGTTGACAACCTGGCAGAGTTTTTCTACTGCTGCAGACAGCGTTGCGTTTTGTGGAGCCACCTCATCATGCAGACGACCCGGCGTATCAATTGTTATGACAGGATAGCCGTTATCTTGTAAATAGGTCTGAACAGGTGCCCAAACGCTACCAGTAAATAATGCCCCATGCACCAAGATCATGGTGGGATGGGACCCAGCCTGAACAGGCGTTAAGTAAATTAGGAGGCATGTGATGAATAGGGCGGGTAGTTTAGGCATGAGTTACTCTTAATACAAAATATTATCTATTGTTGTCAGCAGACTCTAATGGCTCGCCCATACATAAAGTAAGAGCATTTGCGCATTATGATTGTTTTCAGAGTAAGTTTCTAGTACAGTGCCGCAAAATACCCTTCACGAACGAGTTTTAGGTTTTATCCTATCGCTTTTTGCATGCGCCTTCTGATTAAAGACTTGTAATAGAGCTTGATATTACTCGCTTTTAATCAGAACGCACATGCAAAAATAAAGTCGCCTAAAACTCATCCGTAAAGGGTATATAAATCACCAGGGGTGCTTTGAGGACATCAAGGCTGAGAAAGACCCTTACACCTGATCTGAGTAATGTCAGCGGAGGAAGTGTGTTATGTCAGGTAAGTTATTTTTTAATTTACAGAGTGGTATCGCGAAAAATTTGTTTTTCAATGCATCATCTTTGGTTCGTTCTATTACTGTTATGCGGCATAGTGAATCTACCTGGAATGTTGCCGGTTATATTCAAGGTCGATCTGGTGATCCAAGTATCATGCTAACGCCCGCTGGTCGATTAGCAGCTCGGTCACTTTTTGCCTCTATCCCTAAGCCAGATATTCTCATCACTAGCCCGTTGTTGCGCTGTGTACAAACTGCAGAAGCAGGGTTTGATATGTCTTTTGATAAATTGCCTATGTTGACTCGAATGAACAGTCATTTGTTAGAAATTAACGCAGGCCACTATGAAGGACGTCTTATCAAAGATCAGGAAAATGATCCATTGTGGCAGATATGGATGAAAGATCCTATGGCATTTCCCGGTTTTCCAGGGGGAGAAACATTGGTAGAATTTCAAAGCAGAGTTTTGCAAGGGTTGGGCCGAATATGCACAGAGCATGGAGGTGCCAATCAGCAGGTACTTGTGATCACGCATGGTGTGGTCATGCGGGTGTTGAAATGTTTTCTGGCGGATCAAAATTTAGAACATCTATGGAAACATCAGGTGAGTAATTTGGAGCAGATACATTTCACTCAGGCACAAATTATCCAATTTCAGCAGTATTATGATCGCATGGTCCTTCGTTATGTTTGAACACCCAAAGTTTTAATATGAGATATCCTGATATGGTTGTAAGACCAGATGCGATGATCAAACCAATGTACGGCGTCGCCGTGAATAACAAGCTAAGTCGAAGCGTTATAAAAGTAATACCATAGTTGATAAGCAGAGAAGCGGTATATTTGAAAAATTGCTCTATTCCTTTTAGATTGGCGGCTTTGAACACGAAATGTCTACTAATCAAAAAATGCATCATCGCTGTTGAAAAATAAGCGATGGTCATAGAAATGATTGGGTTCGCCAACAATATCCGGTTGCAACATACAAAGACAACATAGTACATGCAGGTTACGAATATTCCTGCTGATAAAAAAGGAACAATCAATTCGTTTTTTTGATAAGCATTTAAAATAGTCGTAAATAATTGGGGGCAGATATGACTCGCCATATTTCATCCGGGATGTTATTTTTTGCTGTCAGTATAGAGTAAATTTTTATAGAATAAAACGAAAGCCCTCCTTGATGAGTGAACCCATGCCGACAACTGTCTATCTGCAAGATTATAAGCGACCCAATTTTACTGTTTTAAAGGTTTTTTTAGAATTTGATTTATATGAAGACTATGCTCTGGTTCGCAATGAAATGCATTTACAACGACAGGATACGGGTAGTTTACGTTTGCACGGAGATGGTTTGATTTTGGAAGGGGTTTGGCTCAATGATCAGCCTGTGACCGCTGCAAATTATCAACAGGATCACGATGATTTGTTGATAGCCGATCTGCCTGATACTTGTAAATTAACATTGGTGACGCGGATCTTCCCACAAAAAAATACCGCACTGTCTGGTTTGTATCGTTCGAAACAATTATTTTGCACACAATGTGAATCGCATGGGTTTCGTCGCATCACGTTTTTTCCAGATAGGCCTGATGTGTTGGCGGAGTACACTACTAAAATCACAGCCGATCGTGCCACATATCCTATTTTATTATCCAATGGTAATTTGGTAGATTCGGGTGATGGGGATGCAGGGCGACATTGGGTCGTATGGCATGATCCTTTTCTCAAGCCTTCTTATTTGTTTGCATTGGTGGCAGGAAATTTGGCGTGTTGTAGTGATGCGTTTACTGCGCGTTCTGGGCGAGTGATTGCGCTGCATTTGTATGTAGAACCTGGGAATCAAGATCGATGCGCGCATGCGTTGCGTTCTTTAAAAGATGCCATGCGTTGGGATGAGCAACGCTATGGTCGAGAATATGATTTATCCGTATTTATGATTGTTGCCGTAGACGATTTTAATATGGGTGCTATGGAGAATAAAGGATTAAACATATTCAATGCCAAATACATTTTGGCGCGTCAAGATACGGCGACGGATGATGATTTTGCGGATATAGAATCGGTGGTGGCGCACGAGTATTTTCATAATTGGACGGGCAATCGGGTGACTTGCCGTGATTGGTTTCAATTAAGCCTCAAAGAGGGGTTGACGGTCTTTCGTGACCAAGAATTTTCCCGTGATATGAATTCGCGTGATGTGAATCGGATCAAAGATGTGCGCAAGCTGCGCAAGATTCAATTTCCTGAAGATGCCGGCAGTATGGCTCATCCGGTGCAACCCAGTTCGTATCAGGAAGTGTCTAATTTCTATACGGCAACTATTTATAATAAGGGCGCAGAAGTTATCCGTATGCAACAGCAATTGCTAGGAGATGCGGCGTTTCGACGTGGGATGGATTTGTATTTTGCGCGCCATGATGGTCAGGCGGTTACGATTGATGATTTTGTGGCGGCGATGGCAGATGCCTCGGGCATTGATTTACAACAATTTAAGCATTGGTACCATCAGGCAGGCACACCTACTGTGACAGTAGATATGCAATTTGATGCAGGTCGCCTGACGCTTACCTGTACTCAAACTTGTCCCCCCACGCCTGAAACGGCAAAAAAATTACCTTTTCATATTCCGATTTTAATGGCTTTGTTTGATCAGACAGGACAGCCGATCCCCGTTCCTAATCCTATGTTAGCATTGCGTGAAGCAACGCAAGTATTTCATTTTGATGGTTTGCCATCGCAACCTTTGGTCTCTCTATTACGCGATTTTTCAGCGCCGATTATTTTGCAGACTTCGGCTGATGAAGCACACGTTTTAGGATTATTACGGTATGAAACCAATGGATTTGCAAAATGGGATGCTGCGCAGCGTCTGATGTGTAACGCTATATTATCCTTATATCATAAACAAACCACGGTTTCTGCAGAGGCATTTGCACCTATTTTTTCTGCATTGGCGCAAACCTTGACGGATGAGCGCCTGGATCCAGCGTTGCGTGCAGAATTATTAGTACCGCCAAGTTTTGAAGATTTGAGTGCTAGTGAAACCGCAGTGGATGTAGAGCGCCTAGAATGTGCGCGACTCACGTTTCTGCAGGCACTGGGGACTGCTTTGGCGACGGAGTTGACTGCTGTATTTGAGCAAGAGTCAGCTAGAGCGAGTCCTGAGGTGCACGGGGAAGCGATTGGGCGGCGTAAACTGCGTTTGCAATGTTTGAATTTGTTGCTCAAAGCAGATGAGCCCAAGTGGTTAAGTGCTTGTGAATATTTGTTGCATTCCGCTCAGACCATGACGGATCAATTAGCAGGATTAACTGGATTGATCCATAGTAGCGATCCTGTTTTACAGGAACGTGCATGCGCGACCTTTTACCAAAAATGGTCGCACGATGTATTAGTTCTTGATAAATGGTTTGCAGTGCAAGCGACGGCAGATCATAGTCAGACCTTAGAAAAAGTGCGTGCTTTGCTCTCGCATCGTGATTTTATGTATACGAATCCAAATCGAGTGTATGCACTGATTGGTCGTTTCGTCCAAGCCAATCCTAGGCAATTTCATGCTGTATCAGGAGAAGGTTATCGTTTTTTAACCGAACAGTTGTTACACTTGGATCCGATGAACCCACAAGTCAGCGCGCGTTTGGCTCTGCCTTTGACCCGGTGGCAGCGCTTGGATCCACCAAGGCAAGCACTGATCCAAACAGAATTGCACGCTTTGCTCAAACAGACTTTGTCGAATGATTTAGCGGAGTTGGTGCATAAAAGTTTGCAGAAATAGGGAAATAATATTATGTGGTTTATTTATGCGATGGTTGCGGCTGTTTTGTGGGGTATTAATTATTCGTTGGCTGAAAAAATTGGCGAGCGTGTTTCTTTGATATCGGTGCTGGCTTTGGAAATGGTAGTAGGTTCTGTCTTTGTCTGTACCTTTGCTTATTTTACAACACTGAAAACAGATCTTGCCACGCTGTGGGCGAATCCACCGTTGCTGCGATTAACATTGATAGAGATATTGGTGGTAGTGATTGCTAATATGGCGATTATGGCATCTATACAATCTAAAAATGCCACATCAGCGGGTTTGATTGAATTGTCTTACCCGTTGTTTACGATCCTTTTCACCTGGTTTTTGTTTCATGAACATCATCTTAATATGCCCATTATTGTTGGAAGCGTTTTTATCGCTTTAGGTGTGGTTTGTGTGGGGTTAAGTTAGAGACATAGCCTGCACTCTTCGGCGCTCTTTGCGGGTATTAGTCTTTAAAAAAGCGCACAACTTCATCAGCCGATTGCATGGTGTCGTGATAACCTAAATTAATGAGATCTTGTGTGAACGTGCTTTCAAACAATAAGAAGCTTAACAAGTCTCCTGAATGGCTTTTTGCACCGAGGATATTAGGTAAGAAGCGTAATAATTTTGGCATGGAATGATAATCTGCTTGCGCAATTTTTGCCACATCGACACTGGGCCGTAAATGCAAAGTTTCGAGGGGGCGCCAAGGGGAACTGCGTTTCTTCCAGATAGACAAGAGATGCGAAATTTCATTCATGCGATTCACAAGTTCCACATCTCGATCCAGATTATCTAAGAACAAACCGTTCAGCATGCTTCCTAATACCTGTGCAAAACTGATGTCGCTAGCCTTGAGTTTTTCCACGTCATCGATAGAGTGAATTTGTCGGGTACCAAGAATCAATATTTTATCGACTTTAAAGCGTATCGTTCCTCGTAATGGTGAAACAAGGCCCATACTACCATCCCCATAATGCATGTCATGGATTTTAATGGGTGCAAAAAATAATGGTAACGCACTGGAGGCTAAAATATGATCTAAATTGAGGACGGACGCACGGCTAATGTGTCTGGGATAGTGCCAATCTTCGAAATCTGGGAAACTATGTTGATAAAAAGAGATGGTTTGCTGCGTTTCGTAACAATGCGTGATGATTTCTAGCGTTTCCAACAAATTATTTTTAATATTGTTTTGAATGCGTTGAAAATCGATGTGATTGCTAAGAAATTCATGTAAAGGGGCTGTTTCTAATAAATGGTTGGGTCGTGGGCCGCGAAGGAAGACGTGACTGAGATTGCGTAGAATAGATTTGCTCAAATCATAATTTTTAGCGTAGAAAATATTGTCGCAATGAATATTTTTCCACAGCTCTGTGAGTTTTTCGACGCCAGTACCAAAGTCGTCAGCATGTTGAGCAAGGATAGAAGCGTTAATAGAACCCACACTGACACCAGAAATATGCGTAAATGGCGTGGTTTTGGGTTGTAGAATTTGATTGATTGCTTTTAACACGCCGGCTTGATAAGCACCTCGAGCACCACCGCCAGCGAGATAAAGAGCTATTTTTGGCATAAGCTACTTAAATTTTAATAGGTATATTAAAGATATTAGTAGACAGTTTTCGCTATAGCAAACGATGTGGTATTTTTGTGTGGATATCTTCGCTCTTAAAGACGACATTTTTTGAAAATGACCAAAGTCCCCTTCTAACATTTTTTAAACATTGTTATGATGTCTTAAACGGATGAGTTCTATGAATGAGGCAGCATGACATGAAATTATTTTATGCAAGAGGTGCTTGTTCGTTGGCAGCGCGCATTATTTTGAATGAAATCGGTGTTGCTATTGATTACGACGCGGTTGATTTGAAAACCAAGCAAACAGCGAGTGGTCAAGATTTTTTGACGATCAATGCCAAAGGCTATGTGCCAACGTTATGTCTAGAAAATGGTGAAATTCTGACTGAAAATGCAGTCATCTTGCAATATTTGGCCGATCATTATCAAGCCAGTAATTTATTGCCAGCACTAGGTGATTGGCAACGCTATCGCGTTTTAGAATGGGTGCATTTTGTTGCGACAGAATTACATAAAGGATGTTCTCCGTTGTTTCATTCGGGGATCCCAGACGATCTTAAACAACAAATCTTTATCCCTAAACTCATGAAAGCGCTGACTTATGTTGATCAAAACTTACAGGAGCGGTCGTATTTGATGGGGACACATTTTACGCTCCCGGACGCTTATTTGTTTGTGATCTTACGTTGGGCGGCTGCATGTGATCTGCCTCTTCAATCCTTGCAACATGTGTTACGTTATCAGATGCAATTACGCACGCGTAAATCAATCGCTGATGCTTTAAAGCAAGAAGGGCTAGCACCATGATTGCTCTACTACGGCGTCAGCCACGCCCATTTTCTATTATTTTTATGCTGGAAATATGGGAGCGCTTTGGTTTTTATACCGTACAAGGTATTTTGGTTTTGTATTTTGTGCGATCCGTTGGTTTTTCGCATCAGCATGCTTATACGACGTTTGGGACATTTTGTGCCCTAATTTATGGGATGGTGCCATTAGGCGGCTATTTGGGCGATAAATTATTGGGGACCAAACGCGCGATTGTTGTCGGGTTATTGGTTCTCATGACAGGGTATGCATTGTTAGCCTTGCAAGACGATCATTTGTTATACCTTTCGTTGGCGTTTATTTGTGTCGGAGCGGCTTTATTCAAATCCAATCCAGGCGTGTTGCTGGCGCAATGTTATCCCAGAGGATCGGATACCATACAGTCAGGATTTACTTTATATTATATGGCTATCAATATTGGTGCGTTGGCTTCTTTATTGATCGGTCCTTATGTTTCGAGCCACTATGGCTATGCTTATGCCTATTGGATCGCTGCTTTGGGGATGTTGTTGGGACTATTGAATTATGTTGTGCAATATCCGGTGATTGCTTCGATTAAAACCGTATCTGATCATCGCCGTTTATCGAGCGCGTGGTGGATTATTTTGCTAGGGGGCATCGCACTCTTTATTGGTTTATCTACGTATTTATTGGCACATCCCGGAATCGCGCGCAAAATTATTTTAATCATCACTGGGGGCTTTGTCTTAGTTTATTTTTGGTGTATGCATCAGGCGACCAAAAAAGAAAGGCTCCGCTTGCTGCTGGCTTTTGTGTTGATGATAGAGGCTGTTGTCTTTTTTACGCTTTACCATCAAATGCCTACGTCGATTAATGTGTTTGCAGTCAATCATGTTTACCCTACGTTGTTAGGCGTTCATCTGGATCCGCAGAGCTTTCAAGTATTGAATCCTTTTTGGATTATTGTGCTCAGTCCTGTGCTGGCATGGTGGTACACTTCTTTAAATCGACGTAAACTATCCTTCGCGATTCCTTATAAATTTGTGGTTGGTATGGTATGTTGTAGCATCAGTTTTATGATTTTATATCTGACGCGATTTTTTGCTGATGAACAAACGATGGTGTCGTCGTGGTGGTTGGTCGCTAGTTATTTATTTCAAGCATTGGGTGAGTTGCTGGTGTCCGCCTTGGGTGTGGCGATGGTTGCGGAACTGGTGTCACCTAAAATTATGGGATTTGTGATGGGTGTGTGGTTTCTTACGTCTTCAGTAGCAGGTTTTACTGGTGCTGCGGTGGCGTCGTTGACTGCTTTACCCAAAGGCATGTTGCCGGGAGTGGACTCGTTATCTGTTTACACGCATGTTTTCTTACAAATTGGGATAGTGACCTTTGCTGCTGCGGTTGCGATGGCTGTGCTAGCACCATGGTTAATGCGGTGGATTAAGATAAAATAAAGTTGTTATTCACAAACTTATCCACAGGCACGCTGAATATTTTATTAACAATTTTGTTTTTTGTTTAATAAAATCAACAGGTTACAGAAACATATGGCTGAGTGGTAAGGATTTGGTATAAAACTATTCACAATTTACAAATTGGTTGTAAACCTGGCAATTTGTAATGATGTAACCGCTCAC
The DNA here is from genome assembly GCA_945878975.1 of Legionella genomosp. 1. Taxonomy (GTDB): domain Bacteria; phylum Pseudomonadota; class Gammaproteobacteria; order Legionellales; family Legionellaceae. The sequence goes on along the minus strand of CAMCUM010000031.1, from coordinate 9,751 downwards.
GCCTCCGTCTTTGCGAGCAAATATGGAGGCGTGAGGGTTACGTAATGATTAATTATGGCGGAGTAAGAATTGAGTCACGCTACAACAGAACGTAAACCGTTAACAGAATTTGCAGAGCAAGCGTATCTTGATTATGCAATGTATGTCATTTTGGATCGTGCTTTACCCCATATTGCCGATGGCTTTAAACCAGTGCAGAGGCGTATTGTTTACGCTATGTCTGAATTGGGTTTGAAAGCAACCTCTAAACATAAAAAATCGGCGCGAACAGTAGGGGATGTGTTGGGTAAATTTCATCCGCATGGGGATACGGCTTGTTATGAAGCTATGGTGTTGATGGCACAACCTTTTTCTTATCGCTATCCTTTGGTCGATGGTCAGGGCAACTGGGGCTCGCCGGATGATCCGAAATCTTTTGCCGCCATGCGTTATACCGAAGCGCGTTTATCTGCTTATGCTGATTTATTATTGGCTGAATTACAGCTAGGAACGTCAGATTGGGTGGACAATTTTGATTCAACCCTCCTAGAGCCCTCTTTGCTACCTGCGCGTCTTCCTAACGTACTATTGAATGGCGCAACGGGCATTGCGGTGGGGATGGCCTCTGATATTTTGCCACATAATTTGCGCGAAGTGGCGGATGCGTGTTTACATTTGATCGATCATCCTAAAGCGCAGTTGGCCGATGTGTTGCAATACATTCAGGGCCCTGATTTTCCAACTGCTGCAGAGATCACCACGTCGCCTACTGCGCTGGCGCAGATGTATAGTACGGGATTGGGCTCAGTCAAAATGCGCGCAGTGTATACGCAAGAGCAGCACAATATTGTGATCACGGCACTGCCGTATCAAGTCTCAGGCGCTAAGATCATTGAACAAATTGCCTTGCAAATGCAGCAGAAAAAATTGCCGTTGGTTGAGGACTTACGTGATGAATCTGATCATGAGAACCCAACACGTTTGGTGATCATGCCACGTTCGTCGCGTGTAGACATCGAAGGCTTGATGTCACATTTGTTTGCGACCACAGATTTAGAACGGTCTTACCGCGTTAATTTTAATTTGATTGGCTTAGATGGTAAGCCGAGTGTGAAACCCTTATTAACCATTCTTAATGAATGGTTGCATTATCGTTTGACTACGGTACGCCGTCGCACGCAGTTTCAATTAGATAAAATTTTAGATCGTTTGCATATTGTCGAAGGGTTATTGATCGCATATTTGAATTTGGATGAAGTGATTGCCATCATCCGGGAATCGGAAGTACCCAAGCCAGTTTTGATGGAGCGCTTTGGTTTAAGCGAGCGGCAAGCCGATGCCATTTTAGATATGAAATTGCGGCATTTGGCCAAATTAGAAGAAATGCAATTACGCGCAGATCATGCTGATTTGATGCGTGAGCGCGATGAATTGCAAGGGATCTTGGGCGACGACAAACGCTTGCGTGCTTTGGTGAAAAAAGAAATTGTTGCTGATAAGGAACGCTATGGTGATCCTCGCATGTCGCCTTTGATTGAACGGCAAGAAGCTTGCGCGTTAAAAGAAGAAGATATTTTACCGAATGAACCGATGACGGTTGTTTTGTCGCATCAAGGTTGGGTGCGCGCTGCCAAAGGATTTGATGTGGATGGCAAAGCGTTGGTATATAAGGCCGGCGATGAATTTTTGGCTCAGACCAATGCGCGATCCAATTTGCAAGTGGTGTTTTGGGATAGCCAGGGCAAAGTGTATTCCTTATTAGGGCATACGCTCCCTTCCGCGCGTGGTCAAGGTGAGCCGTTAACTGGAAAACTCAATCCTGCAGAAGGTGACTCTTTTGTGGCGTTGACCTGTGGCGACCCAGAAGACCAAGTGTTATTGGTGTCTGATGCGGGCTATGGTTTCATCGCATCCATGCAAGCTTTTTATGTCAAAAATCGCAATGGCAAAGCTTGTTTGAAATTACCAACAGGCAGTCATATGTTGCCACCGCGTATTGGTACCAGTGATCCGAGTGCATCGGTGGTGTGCGTGACCAATACTGGGCGGTTATTGGTATTTCCATTAGCAGAACTTCCTCAATTACAGCGTGGAAAAGGTAATAAACTGATGCAGATCCCAGGTGCGAAGGTCATCAGTCGTGAAGAATTCTTGTTAGATGTGAAAATCTTGGGTGCCGGACAACCAGGCATTACGATCTTTGCTGGTAAACGTCAGTTTACATTAAAACGCGCTGATTTGGAGCACTACCAAGGCAAACGCGGCGCGCGAGGGGCGCGCTTACCTAGAGGATTGCAAGCGGTGACATCGATGGTAGTTTGTGAGTAAAACTTTGATACCGCTGCGCTGTATCTGGGCTGTGTATCCGAGCCACGACCTCTAGTGGTCGTGGCTCGGATACCACTCATTGTAATCAAGGCTTTCTAAAGTCGATAATCGCGTCAAATCACGTTAATATCATCCAATACGTATAAAAAATAAATAGCAATGCTGACAACGCTAATAATAAGAGGTAATATTAACGCCATATAAAATAGGCCTTTGTACTTTAGGGATTTTTTAATTTTGCCTACTCGGTGGTCAGCGAGGGGTGGCGCTGCGGGAGAGCTCCTATCGCGCGCAGCTTGCGAGCACGATGGGAAACCCTCAGTGACAGGACCCCGAGGCGATGTTCTAGATGGCAAAATTAAAAAAACTCTGTAGTACGCAGAAAATAGGTATTTGAATATGGTTTCTTCTTCTGATAGTCACACGCAATTGCCATCGTATCTTGATTTTTCGTATGCGATTGCTGTTTTGTGTTTACCCATTTCCTGTGCGGAATTACATGGGGTATTGTGTGGTTATTTGGTTTCAGGCAGGCAGCGCGAAGCCGAATCTTATTTACGGGCTTTGTTGTCCAAACGCGAACTTAAAAAAACACGTACAGCAGCGTTGGCTTTGTTCGACGTGTTTGCTATTTCCCAACAGCAGTTGACCGAACTCGGATTTGTGTTTGAACTCATGCTTCCTAATGATGACGAGTCTTTGGCTAGCCGTGCGCAAGCTTTTAGTGAGTGGTGTGAAGGATTTACGCAAGGTTTGACTGTGTCTGGCGTTGATGTTGACAAATTACAGAACGAAGAGGCACAAGAAGCTATCCAGCATATTACGGAATTTGCGCAATTGGATTATACGGCGTTACGCGTGAGTGAAGAAGACGAGCGCGCTTTGTTAGAAGTGACTGAGTATACTAGGATGGCTGTGTTGTCGTTGCAGGCCGACCTGCAAGCACGACCTGATCGCGGGAAACAAAGTACGACACATTAGGAGTCACATGATAACGCAAGATTATGTAGCACGCCGCCAAAACTTGGCAAAACACTTACCCCCTCATTCCGTGGCCATTATTCCTGCAGCCAAAGAACTGATACGTAATGGGGATTCGGATTATCGGTTTCGTCAACACAGTGATTTTTATTATTTGACGGGTTTTCAAGAGCCCGATGCGGTGTTGGTGGTGGTGTCGGAGCCTAGTGTCCAGAGTATTTTATTTACTCGCCCGCGTTGTCCTAATGAGGAGCAATGGCAAGGCAAGCGTCTTGGTCCTGAAGCGGCTTGTGCCACATTGGGAGTAGAGCAAGCTTTTTCTATAGAGGAATTGGAAGCGCAATTGCCTGAGTTGTTATTAGATAAACAAGCTTTGGTCTACGCAATAGGTCAAGAATGGGCCTGGGATCGACGTTTGATTCAAGCGCTCAAGCAAAGTAAACAGCAATTACGAGCTGGGCGTACGGCACCGGAGTCATTATGGGACCTGAGTCCCATTTTGGGCGAATTACGTTTGATCAAATCAGCAGAGGAAATACAGTGCATGCGCGAAGCGGCCAGAATTACGGTTGCTGCACATCAACGTGCTATGCGTGCTTGTCGGAATTTGCAATTTGAATATGAATTAGAAGCAGAATTGATATATGAGTTTACCCGGCAAGGTTGTCGCGCCCCGGCGTATGATTCGATTGTGGCAAATGGCAATCATGCTTGTACTTTACATTATACCGCCAATGACGGGCCTTTGACACAGGGTGATTTGGTCTTAGTGGATGCAGGTGCAGAATTTGCTTGTTATGCCGCAGATGTGACACGTACCTTTCCTGTTTCAGGACAATTTAACCCTGCACAACGCGAGATATATGAATTGGTATTGGCAGCACAACAAGCTGGGATCGCTGCAGTGCGGCCTGGGGTGCTTTGGGATCAGTTGCAAAAGATCATGGTGACCATCTTGACGCAAGGATTGGTTGATTTAAAAATTTTACAGGGTCATGTCCCTGATTTGATAGAAGCCAATGCTTATAAGCCTTTTTATATGCATAGTTCCGGTCATTGGTTGGGATTAGATGTGCATGATTGCGGTCGTTATCGTATTCAAGGTGCTTGGCGCGGTTTGTTGCCTGGTATGGTTCTAACAGTAGAGCCGGGTATTTATATTGCACAGGGTATGCAGGGTGTGGATCCTCGTTGGTGGGGCATTGGTGTGCGAATTGAAGATGATATTTTGGTGACGGAGCAAGGCCATGAGAATTTGACGGCTGCGTTGCAGGTGACGACATCTGAGATTGAGGCATTCTTACGTGGATGATTATCAAGTTGATCTAGTGATTATTGGGGGTGGGCTCAGCGGTGCGGCTTTGTTGCGGGCGTTGGCGCCGACTGGTTTACGGATTTTGATGATCGATAGCCAAGATTTTTTTAAACCGCAAGAGACCAGTAAGGATGGGCGGAGTTTGACGTTATCGATAGCATCCGTGCGCATTTTGCAAAGTTTGGGCCTGTGGTCTGAATTAGTGACGAGTGCTGCGCCCATTCATACCATCCATGTTTCCGAACAAGGGCGGTTTGGGTCGGCTTGTCTTGAGAGTCCCGATCAGTCGCCTTTGGGATATGTGGTGCCGATTCAACAATTGGTTCAAGCGTTGTATCGAGGGCTGGATCGCCAAATGGTATGGGCACCTGCGACCGTGACGGCCTTTGATTCTAAGCAACGTGTGGTGACGGTGCAAATGGGTGAGCAGATCCGCAGGATCCAAGCAACCCTGTTTGTGGCGGCAGATGGTTCGCATTCCAGCATGCGAGCGTTATGTCATCTTCCTGTTCGCGTCAAAGAGTATGGTCAGCATGCCTTGGTGACGCATATAGATTTGGCACGTGCGCATCAGAACATCGCTTATGAACGGTTCACAGCTTCTGGACCTTTGGCACTCTTGCCTCTGGCGCCCAAACGTATGGGGGTTGTCTGGTCGTTGTTGCCGGAGGTTGCGCAACGGATGGTCCAGCTGGATGATTTAGCTTTTTTGCAAGAATTGGCACAGGTATTTGGGTATCGTCTGGGGCGTTTTACGGCGGTTGGAAGTCGTATGACTTACCCATTGCGTCAAATGCTGATGAGTGATCCGGTCTATGCGGAGTCGGTGGTTTTTATTGGCAATGCAGCACATACTTTGCATCCGGTGGCTGGCCAAGGGTTTAATTTGGGATTACGCGATGTGGCGATGTTGGCACAGATCATCAAACATTCCGAGCTTCACGACCCAACGTTATTGGCGCGCTATCAACAAGCGCGGCAACATGATCAAACGGCTATTGCGCGGTTGACGGATGGATTGACGACGCTCTATGCGCATTCTGGTTTGGGGGTGCGGGTGGCGCGTCAAGTAGGGTTACTGGTTTTGGATAATAATCGCTTATTAAAACGTATTTTAGCGCGTTATGCGTCGGGTTTGGCTGGTGTGGTGCCAGATTTAGTCTGTGGGATGTCATGATGAGTGGTGGCGTAGACTTTGTAGTGATGGGGGCGGGTGTGATGGGCCTGTGTGCTGCGTTGGCGATGCAACAGCGTGGTCATTCCGTTATGATTTTGGAAACCGGAACATTAGAGATTGATCCCAATGTGCAAGTATCGCGTGCGTATGCACTCAATTTGGCTTCTCAACAGCTGCTAGAAACACTTGGAATCTGGGATCAATTGGTGTCACAGTCTGCTGCTTATGAGCGGATGGTTGTATGGGATGCGGAGAGCTCGGCTAAGATAGCATTTGACGCACGTATGTTGGCACGGGACCGCTTGGGCGTGATTTTAGAAGAGACCTATTTGAAGCAAGCTTTGTTAGATCAGCTGCGCGCGCGCAATATTCCGGTGATCACGCAATGGCAGACGAAAACGGTGCAAGTCTTAGAAGACAAAGTGCTATTGCGCTCGGATACACAAACAGTTGAGGCCGCTTTTCTTTTGATTACAGACGGTGCGCGCTCCCAGACTCGCGCATTACTACAGATCCCCATGACCATATGGCCTTACCACCAACACGCAATTGTTGCGACGGTTGCTGTGGAGAAACCGCATGCAAGCACGGCTTATCAAGTGTTTTGCGCTCAGGGGCCGTTGGCTTTTTTACCTCTGCAAGATCCGCACCGCTGCGCTATCGTGTGGTCAACGGCTATTGCGCACGCCGAAAAGCTTATGGGATTGTCTGAAACAGCTTTTATACAAGAATTAGGGCAGGCATTTGAGCACAAACTGGGTGAGATTGAGTGGATCTCTACGCGTAAATCGTATCCTTTACATATGCAGCATGTGAAACAATATGCGGGTTCCCGGTGGGTTATCATTGGAGATGCGGCCCATACGATTCATCCATTGGCTGGTTTGGGTTTGAATATGGGGCTTGCGGATCTCACGGCTTTATTACAAGTCATGGATCCGAAATCCGCAGCTTTGTTGACCCCGCGTGCTTTGCGCGCTTATCAACGGCAACGTAAACATGAATTGTGGCAAATGATTTTATTCTTACAAGGGATCCATCATCTGTTTACTCAAGCGAATGTCCCTATGAAAGTATTGCGTCGTTTTGGATTAAATATCTGTGATAGATTACCGATGTTGAAACGAGTTTTTATGGAGCAAGCATCGGGGGTGAGGCAATGATTGCAAAACGCTGGATAACAACCCTTTTATTAGGATGCTCAGTCTGGGGCGTGGCCTTAGCGCAAGCGCCTGTTACGATTACTGGAACACGTATGCAAGCCATTCCCGCATCTGTTGCGAAACCGCATGGTAGAGCGCTGAGTTTTCAAGCCGCGTGGCCTGCTAAGCATGTTGCTTTGCTTAAATTAACTTTGACGCATGCCGCACGAAAAGAGTTGGCGCAACGAATCACGGAACAGGCGACTCAGCCACAACCTCGTGTGATGTTGGGGCATTTCCCGCGTACGGTACAATTGGGGATGAATGAGGTGCCAGTTTTAGACCAAGGCGAGCATGGGACCTGCGTATTGTTTGCACTAACAGCCGCATTGGATGCGGCATTAGGGAAAGGCGATTATGTGAGTCAACTCTGTCAATTGGATTTGAGTACTTATCTGAATCACAATACTTATGTAGAAAGTGGTTGGGAAGGGGGATGGGGCGAAGAGTTTTTGAATCAAATCACGATGTTTGGGATTGTGCCGAAAACATTACAAAATGCGGGTGCTTGTGCTGGGCGTCTGGAGTACCCATTGTTACAGGGTACGGTGACAGATGAGTTGTCAGTATTTGATTACCATCAAATGAGCGAGTCGATTCAAGCTCTTGGGATCTTTTTTGCACCCTTGATCTTGGAAAATCAAATCAATTCTGCTTTGATCGATCGTGAACGATTGCTGAATAGAATCAAAGGGATCTTACATCAGGGTGATCGTGTGACTTGCTCTGTACTGCTCATGGGGCAAGAGTCTGGCGACTCGAATGCGACGGGATCGTATCACATGGCAAATGATACTTGGGTTTTGTTGCCGCAGATGGCGGATGAATTAATCAATAATACACAAATAGATGGACACGCGCTTGTCATCACTGGGTATGATGACGATGCCGTAGCAGTCGATGCACGTGGTCGCATGCACCGAGGGTTATTAACCTTACGTAATTCCTGGGGACCAGACGTCGGAGATCATGGCGATTTCTATATGACTTACTCGTATTTCAAAGCGGCGTTGTTAGAAGCGCATCATATAGGGCGCTTTGCTAGTTAACTGTGCCGCCCGGCATCATGATATCTGCATCATACAACTTCTATAATCAACCGGCTCTTCCTCTGTAAATTCGGCCATGGTAGCTTCATTTGGAATGCTAAGTAGTTGCTCAAAACTGTTATATCCCCAGCGTAGAATCATGCTATCTGGCTTCATACTATTTTGAATGATTTTTTTCAGAGGATTCCAAATAATACTAACCTTAGGATTGGCTGATTCAACAGCAAATACACAGACTAAGGCATAACGATTTTTATACGTCACCAAGTTTTCCCGCTCGTTAGTTGAGAGGTTGAGGAATTTCTTTTTAGCAGCATCGTATTTCGATGATTTCACTTCAAACATATAGACTTGTGAGTGATAGGTTATCTTAAAATCAATAGATTGAAAGCTTTCTTCTCGCTTGTTTGGCCACTCAACGCAAAGGCAAGACGCTGCATTTTGGGCGGTAAAACCAAGCACAGTTTCTTCGATTTGCCATCCCATTTTCTGAGCGGCAGCCAGTAAATAATCATAAAATTTTTGCTCACCTAATTTTCCACGGCTTAATAGGGCGTGTTTCTTGATCCTCTCTGGTGCAGCAGTATTTGCAAATAACGCACCTCTTTTTTGTCCATGTAAAGCTGCTCGTGAATCTGAGTGCGCCCCCCCGGAGGAACCTCTGGCACCCGTTTTGACCAAACTGATAGGTGTGTGAATCAATGGCGCAGCTTGTCTTGTCTGTTGCCCTGTAACAGATTCAGTCGGTGCCTGATCACGCTCTGCACCTGTAACATCCGGATCTTGCAAGTTAATTTGTGCCATTTGCGAAGCCAATACATCCATTTGTGCTACCCATAATTGATCTAGGGTCTGATACTCTGGAACGTCAATCCCAAAGATTTGTAACGCATCATCAAGCTCCTCTTGAGTAGCTGTATTGATCAATGTTTTAAATTGTTCAATCGTACTCTCTGATAACTGTAAGCATCCCCCTAATACCGCAGCAATTTCACGTCGAGTGAACTGTACCCAACGACGATTTTTGTGAACATATAACACACTGTTATCATGGTAAACATCCAAATGAAGAGGTGTACCCGCAACAACCACACCATCGAAACGCTTTATTTTAATTTCTTGGAATTTTTTTAGCATGGTTTGCGCTATCGCGGTAGCCGATATATGGGTGATGCGTTCCTCCAGTTTGGCAAGTATCGGTAAACAGTGCCGTAACGCCTCCTCAATTTTTTTACTGAGACTGTTATCTTCACTCACATTTAGGTACGTCCGTTTATATGCAGAGTTGTGCGGTTTCAGTCAAACAATCTACTTTTGTCAGCACGGTTTTATTTTTTTGCCAGATGGTGTAGCGACCTACACCTATTCCAACGCCCAATCCAGCAGTTGTGGCTAAGATTGTTCCGATTACGCCTGCGCTCGCCATAATCGCTGTAGCAGTACAAATCAGTGTGATTATAGCAACTCCCGCGTATATGAGTTGATTGAGTTTAGCATTCATAGTGGCTGTAGTACGATACTTGTCAGTTGCTTTGATAAAAGAATCTATGTCATTTTGAGTAATGGTTTTTTGTGACGTGGTTTAATAGATTTGATCACCCCAGTTAAGAGATAATTGCCTTAACTGGAGAAAATGTAATGAGAGAAAGAAAAAAATATTCAAAAGAATTTAAGCTGGATGCCATTGCGCTAGTAATTGAACAAGGATATAGCCGAGCAG
>CAMCUM010000030.1 GCA_945878975.1 Legionella genomosp. 1 | reverse complement strand
TCCGCTCAAAATCACTGACATCCAAAAGACAGAAATTTATCTTATCTCCTTTATGCGCGGATGGGCATGCCAATATCTCACCTAAAACGATCTGTCCAAGCAAGCAGGCATCCTTGCCATCCTTCAATAGTTTTTGCAGCCATTTCTCGGTAGATTCTTGACGCCATTTTTTATCAGTACCATCCGGCACACCAATATTATCAAAATCATATACAGCAATAGTATTACCAAGGATTTTCTGCAAATCGATCATCATAGCCGTCTTACCACTGCCACTAGCACCTGCTATAAAATATAAAGCACTCATTTATCTTCCTCAATACTCAATCCGAAGAACAACTCATTTTAGCATCATCATTTTTCAGTTGATGCTCGTAACGTCGTTTATCCGATCATACAACGATACTCGAAAACAAACATCATTATGTCCTCCCGGCGCTAATCACTGTTCCTGGAGATTATCAATGGAATGGATGGAAAAATTGGAGGTATCAGCTTAATCGATACAGAGGATCGCACTGAGGCCGAAAAATTTGCGTACAATGATCCTTATGCGAAAGCTGGCATACGTAAGGAAACACTTATTTTAAAGTGGTGACAAAGATGGTGGAATGGCTCTTTTCTGGGTGATTAATCGCAAATTTGTCTTCAATTGTAATTGGCAAGAAATCATTTGACCGAACGTTAATTGAATAAATTTATTGAAATTATTTTTTATCAACTATATAGTCTTATTGTCACACTCAAATTTATATATTTGGAAGTCAATTATGAATTTCATGAATTTTTACAATGCAATTAGTGATTTGTTTGCTAAACAAAATGAATTTGATCAAATTGCTCAACAATTGGAACGTGGTCGTTACTTTTTGAATGAAATCAAAAAAATGGGCGGTGGTGACATCGAGCCTCTCAAAATGACGAGGGCCTCTATTTTATTTGAAGGCTTTTATCGCCATCTGGGTGATACAGAGCTGAAAAAACGATTAATTTTAATTAGGACTCAGCGTTGGAGGCACCATTACGGTACACCAACTGTTCCTTTTCTTCTTTCTTATAAGACTCAAATCGCTCAAACAAAGCAGTTCTTCGATGAGTTTGTAACAAAACTGGAAGCAGGATTTAAGACTCCCTGGCATATTACTAAAGAAGATCGTGATGTCATTGATCATGATAATAATGCCATGGTTGATCCATACAGTATGTCTCGTGTTTCTATGCCAGAACAACGAGAGGTTATGGGAGCCTTTACAAAAACGCATAATCCTTCAGGCGGGTTTACCACTGTGCCTTGTGATCCTGTATCTCGGCAGTTCATAGAACATGCAGCGTTTGCTGCGCAAAGCGGAGGTCACGTATTGGAGATTGGTGCGGCTTTTGGCGCAGCAACTTTGGAGGCGCTTGCCAATGGAGTGACCGTTTTTTGCAATGACATCGAGCCGGAAAATTTAGCGGTTGTGCAAAAGCGGTTTTCAGAAACTAGTTCTGAGTATTCAGAGTCTGTAACCGGAGACAGTAATAAACTCGTTTTGATTCCAGGCGAGTTGCCAAGTGAGTTAACCGGATTACCTGAGAAGTTTTTTGATGCTATTTTAATTTGCCGCGTTTTACACTTTTTTACAGGTGTGAAAATAGATGAGTCACTAAGCTTAATGTCAAAATTATTGGCTCCTGGTGGGAAAATATATATTGTTTGTGAAACGCCATTTTTAAAAAACTGGCAACGATTTATTCCGGAATTTGAGAGTAGGGTAGAAAGCGGAGTGGAGTGGCCTGGTGAAATTACTAATCCTGCTGATTATGAAAGCAGCGGCAGAGCGGCGTCATTACCAAAATTTGTTCATTGGATAAGTAAAGAAGTCTTGGAGCGCTGTTTATTGAAAGCAGGATTTTCTGTGGAGCATGCTGAATATATTAATAGAGCAGGCCAGTTTCCAGAGGATCTATTAATGCCTGAGCATAGCAAAGAGAGTGTTGGCGCCATAGGTTTGACTAGAGGGACGTAAAAATGAATAACAAAGTTAATTGGTGTAATTGGTTAGCGGTGATGTTTAAAGAGTTTATGACCGATATGGCAACCAAATCTCGATTTGAGATTGTAAATATCTATGAATGTGAAAAAACAGGTTTTACAAAGGCCGTTATTAAAATTTCTGAGCGCCACACAATTGAGAAAAATATCAGCGATATTGTGGTAGACAATGAATTTTTGGATGGATTGGATAAAAAAACCATTCGCACATTAACCTATATGGCGACAGTGGAGTGCTTGAAGCCAGATTATTCAATAGTAGTTCAGAAAATGACTGGCAAAGTGGATGATTATATTCTTGAAATCAAATCTAAACATGACCATGAAGCCGTACAAAAATCCCCATCTGAAATATCAAAAGATAAAGTGCTTATTGCTAAATTCAATCCCATTGAAGCCAATAGAATTGGCTATATGGCAGGGGTATGTGAAACAGTAAAAGAGTATCAGCTCATTTATAATAAGCCTTGAAGGGGAATACTTTGCAGGATTCAGTGATAGATGCCTTATCAAGAAGAAAACAATACAAATATCCCTATTTTTTTCTGGCACTATATTTGACGCTGTTATTATCAACCACTTGTTTAGCAAGTAAGCTCACGCTTATTGGCACAATGTTAGTGCCTGGGGGCATATTTGTTTTTCCTCTGACCTTTAGTATTTGCGACATTGTTGGTGAAGTATATGGGTATGCGTACCCAAGATTGTTTATTTGGGTGGGTATATTAGCTGAGTTTGTTTTTTCTATTATTGTTATCACCGTATCGCATTTACCGGTTCCTGCATTTTTTGAGCATGCGGATGCCTATCAAATTGTCTTTGATCCAACATTGAGATATGTTGGTGCTGGTTTACTGGGGTTATTGGTAGGTGAGTTCGCGAATACTTATTTGCTTGTAAAATGGAAAATCTTTTTAAGAGGGCGTTTTTTTATATTTCGAAGCTTGTTATCTACAGCCTTTGGGCAAGCATGTCTTACCGTTATTGTAGATATATTCAATTACTTTGGGAAATTAAGTGACCAAGGGTTGGGATGGATGATGGTATATGGCTATTGTTGGAAAATGCTTTGTGCGTTGATTGTGGTCTTCCCAGCATGGTTATTAGTACGATATCTGAAAAAGGTTGAAAATGTAGACCATTACGATGTTAATACCAATTTTAATCCTTTCATTCTTAGTTTAAATGAAGGGGAAGAGGCCGCAGCGGTAGCACGTAGTGTTAATACTGAATCCTTACCTCAATAAGAGTACCAATAATCCGATCTGTTTTTTTGTCTAATTTTATAAGGCTGACATCCCCATTTTCCAGCTCCTGCTTGATAAAGTCTTCACTTTTATCTACAAACAGTCTATTAAAAAAAATCTTATCATCTCGAGCTACGTGTGCAATTATAAAATCTCTGTCTGACGAGGGTTTTCCTGCATCAAAAATCAATAGGGCATCCTGTGGGAACATAGGCTCCATTGATGAGTCTTCTATGACTAAGGCGAATGAGTTGGTCCCAATTTCTTTGTCTAATAACACTTCTTTTAAGTTTTTAGCCGCAGTTTTAGGCCATTTTTTTAACATATCCCATTGAATGATCGGGATAGTTCTTAGTCTTAAGCTTTCCTTCATTATCTCAGGAATAATATGGGGTAATGGTTCCTTTCCTAAGAGCTGCTCTGTTGAGACAGAGAAAAATTTTGCGAGGGTTTCTAACGCCTTTTTTCTCGGGTTTTTCGTGTCACCAGACAGAATATGATGCAACGTAGGTTGTGGCAGCTGAGTTGATCTAGCTAGATCACTCACCGAGATATTGCCATGGATTTGCATTAATTTTTCTAAGTTGTTACTCAAAGTCATTTCATATCGTCCATTGTTAGAATATAAAAATTCTAAAACTGATTGACAATCCTAGTGTTAAGGCTTTACATTAGCATTAATTGAATAAAGTTATTCAATTAATGCTAATTAACGTAATCAATAAAGAATAAATTGAATCAATATTAACATGGCTTTAAAAAGATAACAATTTAAGATGGAGAATCTTTCATTGGCTTTATTCGAAGGGGCTATGAGTAGATTTCCAATCAAATAAAACGAATAAGGATGAACTTATGAAAGCAAATCCCAAGGTCCAAATTTACAAAGGTATGATTCAATATCTGCTGGAGTCAACGCATTATACTTTGAAAAGTATTGCCGATCTTTCTGATTCTTCGATAAAAAATATTCGTACCATTTATTGCGAGGAACTATTGCCGTTAAATTTTTCATCAGAGCTGCAATTGGTGAAGCTGTATCACGTTATTCTTGAATTAAATTTAAATGGATTACATGACTCAAGAGGTTGCTAATGAAAACGCTCAATATTGAGGAAGCAGCAGAATTTCTGGGAGCTCACAAAGAAACGGTTAGAAGGTTAGTGATGAATGGCAAGCTTCCTGGTGTGAAAATCGGTCGTAGTTGGAGATTTATCGAGCAAGATCTTGTGCTGTACATGCGTTCTCAGTATCCTGAGCGTGTTACATCGCAAGGCGCTGTTATTAGGAGAAAAGAACAATGGCGCTTTACAAAAGGAACAAGGTCTGGTGGGTCAGTTTCTCCCATAATGGACAAAGAGTACAACGAAGCACTGGGACTGCCAACAAGGTAGAGGCTCAAGAATTTCATGATAAATTTAAAGCCGAACTTTGGAGTGTAACCAAACTTGATAATAAGCTGGTTTACTCATGGCGAGATGGTGTGGTGAGATGGTTACGTGAAAATCAACACAAACGCAGTATTGAATCAGACAAAGTGCATCTTAGATGGTTGGATATACATCTTCGGCATGTTCACTTGCATGAAATGACGCGAGATCTGATTGAGGATATTGCGTGTAGAAGGGAAGCAGATGGTGTCAGTCTTACTACTGTAAATCGTATGCTTGAGATTGTGCGGGCTTTACTGAGGAAAGCTCATAATGAATGGGAGTGGCTTGATAAACTCCCTGTCATTCGTATGCGGTATGTCGAAAAGCAACGTATACGTTGGCTAACTTTGGAGGAAGCGAACCGGTTACTTAAAGAATTACCGCCCCATCTGAAAGATATGGCAGCATTTTCTTTGGCGACTGGATTACGCGCATCAAATGTAACTGAATTACAGTGGCAAGATGTGGATTTAAAAAAATATCATGCTTGGATACACCCAGATCAGGCTAAAACTAAAAAGGCTATTGCTGTACCGCTTAATGACAACGCCATGGCCGTGTTAAATGCGCGTGTTGGAATGCATCCACGTTTTGTTTTTACCTATAAAAACAATTCGATAGGGCAATGTAATACTAAGGCTTGGCGGAATGCATTGGAGAGGGCTGAAATTGATAATTTTCGTTGGCATGATCTAAGACGTACATGGGCAAGTTGGCATGTGCAAAATGGGACTAGTTTGCAAGAACTGCAGATGTTAGGTGGGTGGTCAAGTTTTGAAATGGTGCTACGTTATGCGCATCTTTCAAGTGAACATTTACGTGACGCTGCTGATCGAATTAGTTTCATGAAATTAAGAGGTGATTTTGGTGCGGCATAAAAAAGTTGGTGAATGTGTGACAAATTTGCTACACCCACTTTTTTAACTTTTCTAAAATCTGCGTTTAGCCTTGATAATATGGTGCGCCCGGAAGGATTCGAACCTCCGACCCTTTGGTTCGTAGCCAAATACTCTATCCAACTGAGCTACGGGCGCATAGATTTGTGGCGGAGAGAGAGGGATTCGAACCCTCGATGGAATTTTGTCCCATACTCCCTTAGCAGGGGAGCGCCTTCGACCACTCGGCCATCTCTCCGAATTACGTAAAACACAAATTTCAAACTTGTAATTTGTATTTCGTAAGTTCTAAGGTGCGAAGTATAGCAGGAAATGTTTGCGGATCAAATAAGAATACTGCTATCTTAATAAGAAATTAGTAGTGGTAGGAAGGATCCTTCTATGAAACGTTCTTCTAATATGAGTGGTAAGGCAGTATATGTGGTAGATGGGCTGCGTACGCCATTTTTAAAAGCCAGAGGTATTGGACCATTTTCTGCTTCTGATCTGGCTGTACAAGCTGGCCGTGCGTTGCTACAGCGTCAGTCTTTTTCCCCTAAAGATTTGGATCATGTTGTGGTTGGCTGTGTGATGGGCGGGCCGGATGAAGTCAATATTGCGCGTATCATTGCTTTGCGTTTGGGTTGTGGCAATCGAGTGCCGGCCTTCACTGTGATGCGTAATTGTGCTTCTGGTATGCAAGCTTTGGACAGTGCTGCTATGCAAATTGCCAATGGTCGTAGCCATCTGGTTTTGGCTGGCGGGACAGAAGCTATGAGCCATGCCCCTGTTTTATTGAATCACAAGATGGTGGCTTGGCTTGGACTTTGGTCGGCAGCTAAGACCTTAGCGCAGAAGGCAAAACTACTGCTCCAATTACGACCTGAGTATTTTGCGCCAGTGATTGGTTTGTTGCGCGGACTCAATGATCCTATTGTAAATTTGAGTATGGGACAGACCGCTGAAAATCTTGCTTATCAATTCCATATCACTCGTGATCAAATGGATGAATTTGCGAATACGAGTCATCAGAGAGTTGCACAAGCCTATATCGATGGTCATATGGATGAAGTCGTGCCCATCATCGATCATACAGGGCGCGTATATCATGAAGACGATGGCTATCGTAAAGATAGCACGGCTGAGGGATTGGCTAAATTAAAACCTTTTTTTGATCGACCCTATGGTATGGTGACCGCGGGCAACAGCTCGCAAATTACCGATGGGGCCTGTTTGCTCATCTTAGCTAGTGCAGAGGCTGTAAAAAAATACCGTTTGCCAGTGATGGGGCGGATTGTGGATACACAGTGGAGTGGTTTGGATCCGGTTAAGATGGGATTGGGACCAGTTTATGCGGCGACGTCTATTTTAGAAAGGCAACATTTACAACCTCAAGATATCGATGCTTGGGAAATCAATGAAGCATTTGCTGCACAAGTCTTAGCTTGCTTGACTGCTTGGGATGATCCTGATTTTTGTCGCGACGAATTGGGGTTGAAGAAACCGGTGGGTTCGCCACCGCTATCCAAAATTAATATAGATGGGGGTGCGATAGCGCTGGGTCATCCAGTTGGAGCGAGTGGTGCGCGTATTGTATTGCATCTATTGGCTCATTTGGCTAAAACCGGTGGGCAGCACGGTATGGCCTCCATCTGTATTGGAGGCGGACAAGGCGGTGCAATGTATGTAGAGCGTACAACCGAGGTGAATGAATCATGAGTCAATATAAGCATTGGGAGCTACGTGGGGACGCACAACATATCATTTGGTTAGGCCTTAATAGACAGCATGCGTCAGTGAATACGATCAATCATGAAGTATTGGATGAATTGAATGTTATTTTACAAGATCTCAACCATCAACAAGATCTTTCTGGTTTGGTTATTTATTCATGTAAAAGCACCGGATTTATTGCAGGTGCGGATATTCATGAGTTTTCACATTTTCAGTCAAGTAAGCAAGTCATTGATTTCCTGCGCAAAGGGCAAACCGTCTTTGCGCGTTTAGAAGAGCTAAAAATTCCGACGCTTGCCATGATCGATGGATTTTGCATGGGAGGGGGGTTGGAATTGGCTTTGGCTTGTGATTATCGGCTTGCAACAGAAGAATCGCGTCTTGGCCTTCCTGAAATAAAAATAGGTATTCATCCAGGTTGGGGAGGGACCGTGCGTTTACCGAGATTAATCGGTGGATTTCATGCCCTCTCAGAAGTTATCTTGACAGGCGCAGCCTTGCCTGCAAAACGCGCCAAAGCATTAGGTATCATCGATGATGTGGTACCCAAGCGCCAGATCAAACGAGCGGCACAGCAGTTTATAGCCACGCGTCCCGCTTTGCATCAACCCAATCTTTTTCGTTCATTAAGTAAATTAGCTTGGGTGCGAGGCTTTATCGCCAAAGGATTGCGGCATATGGTCACAGCAAAGGTAGCGAAAGATCATTATCCAGCACCGTATGCAGTGATTGATTTATGGCAAAGAGAAGGGGGATTTGATGAGCGAGCTTATTTAAAGGAGGCTGATTCAGTAGAAAAATTAATTACTGAGTCTGTCACAGCTTGTAATTTGATCAGGGTATTTTTGCTCCGTGAACGCTTGAAGGGCTTCGCAAAAGAGGCGAAGGGACAGCAGGTTGCGCATGTCCATGTGATTGGAGCTGGCGTGATGGGCGGTGACATTGCTGCTTGGTGCGCATTACGTGGGTTGCGGGTGACTTTGCAAGATCAAAATATAGAACGCATTGCACCTGCTATGGCGCGCGCATTTGCTTTATATAGTAAACAATTACGCAAACCACATTTGATTCAAGCCGCCATGGATAGATTGATACCTGATCCGCAAGGCAAAGGTCTCAAACGAGCAGATTTGGTGATTGAGGCAGTATTTGAACAGCTTGAAGTGAAACAAGCTTTGATGAAAGAGATAGAGGCCAAAGCACCTGCGACGGCGATCATTGCTACTAATACTTCTAGTATACCTTTGCATGATATCAATTGCGTGATGCAAAAACCGCAACGCTTAATTGGTATTCATTTTTTTAACCCGGTAGCTAAAATGGAGTTGGTGGAAGTGGTCTATGACCAGAAGACCTCAGATGACATGATTCATCGAACCTGTGCTTTTGTGAATCAAATAGGGCGTTTACCTTTGCCAGTGACCTCTAGTCCAGGTTTTTTGATCAATCGTGTCTTAATGCCTTATCTGTTAGAAGCTGTAGCGCTTTTGGATGAGGGACACACTCCAGAAGTGATTGATGATGCAGCCTGTACATTTGGTATGCTGATGGGGCCGATAGAACTAGCCGACACAGTAGGTTTGGATATCTGTCTGGCTGTTGCAAAAAATTTAGCAACTTATCTGGGCAAAGAGGTGCCGGCTAAATTAGAAAAAATGGTGGCTGAAGGACGTTTGGGTCGTAAATCACAAACAGGTGGGTTTTATCGATATGCCAAAGGCAAACTTATTAAAAAACGAGTAGCTCTTGGCCAAAAACGGCCTGAAATAGCAAATCGTCTTATTCAATCGCTGATAAAAGAAGCTGAGGCTTGTTTATCCGACGGTGTGGTCGCGGATGCCGATTTACTGGATGCAGGGATGATCTTCGCTACGGGTTTCGCACCATTTCGCGGTGGCCCGATGCATTTTGCAGAAACTATGCGCCATAAAAAGGACCAACATACTGCCGAAAACATCTGTGAAGTAATGCCAGCCGAGCATCACACAGGCAGCGACGATGATCGCATTAAAGGGCAATAATGCCCAGTACAGAAGGCGAAAAGGACGGCTAGCGTAGGTGATGAGGCATGCCCAAATCACATGGAAGGATGGGAGTGCAATCAATCCGCCGTCTCTTGTACTGGGTGGGATATGCTGATGCATCTC
This sequence comes from Legionella genomosp. 1, assembly GCA_945878975.1. Lineage (GTDB taxonomy): Bacteria > Pseudomonadota > Gammaproteobacteria > Legionellales > Legionellaceae. Next base: position 18,637 of record CAMCUM010000030.1, on the reverse strand, counting down.
AAAAAACTTTATGCCTGTTGCGCGTTGACTGAAATCAAAATAGGGTGAGTCAATCACGGAAGCTGGGCCAGTAGTGGGATAAAAATAATAAAATCCAAACCCAATGATGGCAGTCAGTAAGATTAAAATGCAATACTCATATAGATGCTCTTTTTTTAGAAAGGCTATCAACAATAAAGGTATGCACATCATCTCAATATGGACGGAATCATAACAGTGGTTCAGTACGCTCTCTACGGTAGGATGTTGTTTCGTCCAAGTGACTATCGGTAAAAGGTCGAAGAGCTCCACTTTGAGAATAGTCCGATCAATAGGCTGAAAAGGTGTAAACTGGGCTGCATTCGCAAACATGGTTAGTACGGCAAACACCACATAAAAAACAATAAAAAGAGTGAGCGTTTTGGTTAATCTGCTATGCAGGCCAGACCGAAAAAAAGCCGCAAAGTAGAGAAGGGTTAATAAGAAACTTGTTGGTAAATTTCCTTTCGGTAGATAGGTATTGCCTGGATAATGAAACAATTGGGCATTCAAGTCAAAACTTAGAACGGAAAGCAAAACACAGACGATACTCAAAACAATGATGAGATAAACTTGTTTTGTCATGTTTCCGTGTGCTCTTTTTTATTTTTAATGGCTTGGTATATTTCCTCTCGATGTACTTCAATAGTACGCGGCGCATCAATTCCAAATTTTATATTGCCCGGCTCTTGGGTTTTAAAGGCAATCAGCTGAACTTTCTGTCCAGCAATTTGTAAAGTGAGAGGCTCTTCAAAATCTAGAGTAATAATATTCATGCACAACGCCTTTTATAAATTCTTTTCTAAAGCGCATGATATCAGTAAGCTTAGTACGAATCAAAAATTAGCATGGAATGTCTCCTGGTGACATTATTGCATACAAAGTCATTAAAGCGTAAAATGGCTCTTTTTTATACTGGCCAAAGTCCAGGATTGACTTATTGCGAGATAATGGTAAAATATAGCATATATTGTTCATTATTTGTATAAATTAGGTTGGTGTCTTATGTGCATTCCAAGTAAACAGAAAAAAACACTATCTTTGAGCACCCCAATTATGTACTTTTTGATGGTAGGTTTGGGGATTTTTGCCGGTATGTCGGACATTGCTCTGTTCAAATCTTTGGGTTTGGTGATCTCTGATGTGTTTATTCGTGTTTTTAAATGCATGAGTTTGCCAATTATTGCCTTGTCTATTATTGTGACTTTGTCTAGCTATTGCTCAAAAGGGATGATGAAATCAGTATGGCGCCGTACGTTGCGTTATACCTTGGGGACTACTTTTATTGCCGCTACGGTGAGTTTTTTCTTATATCTCCTGATTTCTCCAGCATCCATGACGAGTAGTATGCCGATAGAGTTGTCCTCACCTGTACAGCAATTGAATTATTTCGAACATTTGTCCAGCTTGATCCCTACCAATATTTTTTCTCCTTTCCTAGAAAGCAAAGTGATTTCTGTGCTGTTACTGGGTATTGTGTTTGGTATTGCGGTACGCTTTATTCCGGATGAAGATGCGAAACAAACCATTACACAGTTTTTTAAAGGGGCACATGGCTTATTCATGGTGTTGACACGTTGGGTCATCGCTGTGATTCCTATTGGGCTCTTTGGGTTCATTACGACAACCGTGATTCAATTTCGTGAAGGCGCAGATTTGAAAGGGTTGGGACAATATTTATTGGTGGTAGTTTTAGCTAATGTCATTCAGGGCCTAGTTATTTTACCGCTATGGTTGAAATGGAAAGGTATCGCCCCATTTACTATGATGAAACGGATGATGCCAGCATTGTCTCTGGCTTTCTTTTCGAAATCATCTATCGGGACTTTGCCAGTTACGATGAGTACTGCAGAATCTAAATTGGGGATCCGTCCCGAAATAAGTCGTTTTGTATTGCCGTTGTGCACGAGCTTGAATATGAACGGTTGTGCGGCGTTTATTTTTACAACGGTGGTCTATTTGCTCCAGAATCATGGTGTTCATATGTCATTGACCACGATGGCCATGTGGGTCATGATTGCGACGATATCGGCTATTGGCAATGCAGGCGTACCAATGGGGTGCTTCTTCTTGAGTATGAGTTTGTTGGCCAGCATGTCGGTCCCGATCACATTGATGGGTTTGATTTTGCCCTTTTACAGTGTGATTGACATGATTGAAACGGCTCTGAATGTGTGGTCGGATGCTTGTGTGGTCAAAGTAGTTGATGAGTCTGTGAAAGAGCCTATTTCGATTGAGGTGGGTGATTCGGTTGTAGCCTCTTAATCTATATCTCGTAATAATTCATTGATTCGCGTTTTCGAGCGGGTTTGCTCGTCTATTTGTTTGACGATGACAGCACAATAGAGATTCACATCCTTGCTCGGTAAACTACCGGGGACTACTACTGAACCAGATGGGACGCGACCATAGCTGATTTCGCCTGTCATTCGGTTATAGATTTTAGTACTTTGGCCTATAAAAACCCCCATAGATAAAACGGAGTTTTTTTCAACAATTACGCCTTCCACCACCTCGGATCGAGCACCAATAAAGCAATTGTCTTCGATAATCGTTGGATTGGCTTGCAAAGGTTCCAGGACGCCACCAATACCGACTCCACCGGAAAGATGGACGTTTTTACCAATCTGCGCACAAGACCCCACCGTGGCCCAAGTATCAATCATGGCGCCATCATCGATGTAAGCACCAATATTGACAAAAGAAGGCATTACGACGGTAGATTGACCGATATACGCCCCATAACGAATGATGGCACCCGGTACAATACGCGCATGTTGTTGACGAAATTTTTTCTTAGAAATTTTTTGGTATTTCAGAGGGATTTTATCAAAGCAGACAGAGGTTTCTCCCATAGACATGACGTGGTTTGGATAGAGTCTAAAAGCGAGCAAAATGGTTTTTTTTAAAGATTGATCGACAATCCATTGGTTTTTGACGGGGGTAGCGACGCGGAGCTTTCCTTTGTCAAGTAAGGACAAGGTCTCTTCAATAGCCTCTCTTAACTCAGGCGGTGTATTATCGTGCTTGAGGGTATGTCGCTCTTCAAAGTAATGCTCGATGATATCTTGCATAGAGGCCTAATTTTGGATAAGTGTCCGAACTATATCGTAATACATATTGCTTAAAATTACCAAATCATCTAAAGAGACAGATTCATTGATTTGATGAATCGTTTGATTGATAGGGCCCAACTCGATGACTTCTATGCCGTAGGGTGCAATAAAACGGCCATCCGATGTGCCACCACTCGTAGAGCATTCTGGCTGTTTCTGCGTATGCTTGTGTATGACTTGTTGGCAAGCTTCTAATAGTTTGCCAGTCTGTGTCAGAAAAGGATTACCACTTAAAGTCCATTCAATCTGTGGTTGCAACTGATGCCGTGCAAAGCAAGCTGCAATTTGAGCTTGCAAAGCTTCTGCTGTATGTACGGGTGAAAATCTCACATTAAAATGTAGATGCAGATCTTGTGGAATGATATTGTTGGCTTGGCCACCAGCATGAATGTGCGTGATTTGAAAAGAAGTGGGTGGGAAATGTTCTGAACCTTGATCCCAAATCGTGGCACTTAGCTCCGCCAATGCTGGGGCTATCATATGAATAGGGTTTTTTGCCAAATGCGGATAAGCCACATGACCTTGCTTGCCTTGTAAGTGAAGCTTGCCAGAGAGGGAACCTCGTCGGCCTATTTTGATGACATCGCCAATGCGCTGCGTGCTGGAAGGTTCTCCGATGATGCAAAAATCGATGCGCTTGTTTTGTTTTTGTAATGCTTGCATGACATGGGGGGTACCTGCCGCATAATCATCGCCTTCTTCACCGGATGTGATCAAAAATCCTAAACGTCCGCAGCGAGGATTGTTTTCAACCCACCTTTGGGCTGCGATGAGCATGGCTGCCAAGCTTCCCTTCATGTCTGCGACGCCACGACCGTACAACATATCATCTTTTGAACTTAAGCTAAAAGGGTCGGTGTGCCAGAGAGAGCGTTCGCCTATGGGTACCACATCTGTATGTCCCGCAAATACAAAAAGCGTATCGCCTTCACCGTATTCGGCGTAAAAATTTGTAACGGGCGGTGAATTAAATTGCTGACAATGAAAACCCAATGGGCGCAGAAAATCTTGCATGATAGCTTGGCATCCTGCATCGTCTGGCGTGAGTGAAGGACAAGCGATGAGTTGCTGTAAGATGCTTTTTATACGCTCAGCGATTTGTCCCACTCTAGATCTCGTAATAATTCATTAATTTGCGTTTTACCACGAGTTTGTTCGTCAACTTGTTTGACGATTACAGCGCAGTAAAGATGGACATTGTTGCTGGGTAAACTGCCGGGAACGACTACCGAACCAGCTGGGATACGACCATAAGTGATTTCGCCCGTCATTCGGTTATAAATTTTGGTACTTTGGCCTATAAAAACGCCCATAGATAAAACGGAGTTTTTTTCAACAATCACGCCTTCTACCACTTCGGATCGCGCGCCAATAAAGCAATTGTCTTCAATAATCGTTGGATTGGCTTGCAAAGGTTCCAGAACGCCACCGATCCCAACACCACCTGAAAGATGGACGTTTTTACCGATTTGCGCACAAGACCCTACCGTGGCCCAGGTATCTATCATCGCACCATCATCGACGTAGGCACCAATATTGACAAAAGAAGGCATCAGGACGGCTGATTGACCGATATAGGCACCATAGCGCACGATAGCACCTGGTACAATTCTAGAATTTTGTTGATGAAATTCTTGTTTTGTGACGTGTTCGTATTTCAACGGGATTTTATCATAGCAAGACGAGGTGCCACCCATAGTGATGACTTGATTTGGGTACAGTTTGAAAGCCAATAATATGGCTTTTTTTAACCATTGATCTACCACCCAATGATTGTCTATATGGGCTGCTACACGTAATTTTCCTTGATCAAGCAAGGATAAAATTTCATCAATAGCGAACCGCAACTCTTGGGGTGCTGCATCAGGACTGAGATTTTGTCGATCTTCGTAATATTCTTCAATGATGGCTTGCATAATAAGCCTCGTGGTTGAGTGATGTTTGATAAATCGATTATTTATCTATTTCAGCATAGAATGCTATGAAAAAGCAAATTTTATTAGGGTGTCTTACAAAATAATGGTAGCATGAACATTTTGTTTATACTGCTCACGCAGTATCGTCTCCATGGAAAAAGCATTTTTAAATACATGAATAAACCGACTCTAAGAATAAAGAAACTCTGGAATTATTTTCTTACCCATCATCATATGCGCTTTGTTAGGTACTTGATGGTAGGTGCCACCAATATGACCGTTTGTTTTACGTTTATGTATATTGGGTCTGCGTTAGGCTTACACTATTTAGAGTATACTGTTTTAGGGTATGTGATTGCGATTGTATACAGTTTTTATATGAATTTGCGTTTTACTTTTCGGGTATCTGGCAATATTACGAAGCGTTTGATTTCATTTTTTGCGATCAATCTTTCTAATTTGGGTATTGTAGAGCTGATTGAATATGTGATGATCAGTGTTTACCATCTCAATCCTTTGTTTTCTATCATCTGTGCGATGTTTTGGTACTCTTTGGCTGGTTTTACAATTAATGCACTATGGATATATAGAACAGATCCTAAACCGAGCCGTGCCCGTTAGGATCTCAAAGCCTGATCCAAATCTGCCTTTAAGTCTTCTGTCTCTTCTATGCCTACTGACAACCGAATCAAACCATCTTCAATGCCTATTTTGATGCGATCTGCGAGAGGGATCGAGGCATGTGTCATCAAAGCAGGGTGCTCAATTAAACTTTCTACCCCACCAAGACTTTCGGCTAAAGTAAATAGCTCACATCGACTTAAGCAACGTTTGGCTTGTTGCAATCCTTCTTTTACCACGATGGAGATCATGCCACCAAAGGCATGCATTTGTTTTTTGGCTAAGGCATGTTGGGGATGGGTGGGTAAGCCTGGGTAAATCACTGTTTTGATTGCGGGATGTTGCTGTAACCATTCGGCAAGATATAAAGCGGAGTCGCAATGTTGGCGCATCCGTAAAGCCAATGTTTTCAAGCCACGTAGTACTAAGAATGAATCAAATGGACCAGCAATGGCACCACAAGCGTTTTGGAGAAATGCTACCTGTTCTGCAAGATCTTGGCGCTCACCGATAACGGCCACGCCGGATATGACATCAGAATGACCATTTAAATATTTGGTAGCAGAATGCACAACGATATCAAAACCTAATTCTAAAGGACGCTGGATCCAAGGGGATGCAAAAGTATTATCTGCTACAGTGATGATATGATGTCGTTTACCAAGCTCAGCGATTTTTTCTAGATCAGCAATATGTAGCATGGGATTAGAAGGGGTCTCAATCCAAATCATTTTGGTTTTGGGTGTGATGGCGGCTTCGATGGCGGACATTTGTCTTGCATCTACGTAGGAAAATGATAAATTCGCATGCCTTTTTTTTACTTTTTCAAATAATCGAAAAGTGCCGCCATATAAATTTTCAGTTGAAATGATATGATCACCAGGTTCTAGCAATTCCATAACTGTATTAATGGCTGCCATGCCTGAAGCGAAGGCGTAGGCATGTTTGCCGGACTCAAGATCCGCCATGCTCGTTTCTAAAGCGGAGCGTGTTGGATTTTTAGTACGTGAATATTCATATTCTTGATGGCACCCAGGGGCTGGTTGTCGGTAGGTTGATGTGGCATAGATGGGGGTGATGACAGCACCGGTAGCTTTGTCGGGTTGTAATCCAGAATGAATCACACGCGTGTTAAAATGAGTCTTTGTCATGCCAGCTCCTGTCAAATTGCTCTAAAACACATTATCATATAGTTCGCGTGCTCACAATCTACGATTTTGAGAGTAAAAAGGGGAAAGCATGTTTTCACTGACCGACTTGGAAGACAAATTACTTAGGCCTATTTCTGCGCAAATTATTTTTTTGTTGATGGCTATGTTATTAAGTTATGAATGGATATCCGATGCCGTTCAGTATTATCGGATCCATGTTGTATTGAAGAAGCAGTCCTTTCAACCAGTTGTGCACCTACATAAGGCGAATAAGCAATCCACGATGCAAAAAACGCTGAGCATTCCAATTTTTGGTGACTATATTCCTAAAGCATTAGTGGATTTAGACGTCAAACCTTCTGGATTGAATTTGTTGTTAGTGGGGGTGGTTTATTCACCAAATACGCAAGAATCTCAAGCAATCATCAGTATTCCTGGTAGTCAAACTCAGACATTTTCAATCGGTAATTCGGTCCCGGGTGGTGCAAAAATAAAGCAAATCACGCCTGATGGGGTCTTGTTAGAGCATGAAGGAGAGTTAGAAAGTTTGAGTTTGCCTAGAAATGAATTAACCTTTAAACCACCATCTGAGCCTTTAGATCAAGGTTCTGAATAAATTTTTACTGAGGATATGTTTATGCGTCGTTTTCTTATCTGCATCATAATAGGGTTTTTAAGTGCTTGCACCAGTAATTTGAGTTTACAGGAAGGGATTAAAAGCTTCCGAATCCAAGATTATCGACAAGCGTTCATTCGCCTGAGACCAGCAGCAGAAAAAGGGGTGCCAGAGGCCCAATACGCAGTTGGCTATATGTATTATTATGGACAGGGCGTGATTGAGAATCGCGAAAAAGCTTGGTATTGGATCACCAAAGCCGCGCGCAACGGCAATGAGGATGCAAAAAATGCGATGAAGATATTACAGAAAAATGCTGGTGGGCGTGGCATGGCTTTAGGGAATCCCGATAACGCATAGTTGCGGTGCTTTGTGATGACGCATTTCGGGAGTGACCGCTCAGGATGATGGCTGCGGTGTTGCGAGAAAACGATGAATGATATCTTTTACCGGTTTTGGTAAACCTAATTTTGCTATTTCTGTTGCGTGAAACCAGGTGCCTGGTAAGCTTGGTTGTTGGCTTGTTTGAATGCTATAGGCGATAATGTGTAAGTGGAAATGCGTGAAGCTGTGTTTATAAGTCATGAGTGGTTGCATTACGTATGTTTCAAGTGTGCAATGCGTCTTGAGATGCGTGTGAATATCTATATCTACAGTGATACTAGGTAGGCTCCATAATCCCCCCCAAATGCCCTGTAAGGGTCGTTGTTCTAAATAGATTTTTTGATCCTCAGTATGTAGCAGTAAAAACTGCTCTTTGCGAATGGGGCGCGTTTTTTTTGGTTTTTTTTCTGGGTAATCTGGTACAACTTGATCCTGAAACGCCTGGCAGTGACTCTTAATCGGGCATATCGTGCAGCTTGGTTGATGACTGGTACAACATAACGCACCGAGATCCATAATCGCTTGTGTGTAGGCTCTGCAGTCGGTTTGTGGCATACAGGCGCGCGCAAGTTCCCATAGTTGGGCTTCATAGGTGCGGTCGGTTCCTGCAATGCGAAAGTAGCGGCTTAATACGCGTTTGACATTCCCATCTAATATGGCTGTTGGTTGTTCAAAGGCCAAAGAAGCAATGGCTGCGGCTGTAGAGGGGCCAATCCCAGGTAGGTTTTGCAAATTTGCGAGAGTAGAAGGAAAATCACCTTGGTACTGATCGACGATTTCTTGTGCGGTACGGTGTAAGTTTCTGGCACGAGAATAATAGCCTAATCCAGACCATGATGCTAAAACATCATCTAAAGAAGCGCGTGCCAAAGCATAGATATCAGGATAACGTGCCATAAAATTTAAAAAATAGGGAATAACCGTTTTGACTTGCGTTTGTTGCAGCATGATTTCTGATACCCAAACGCGATAAGCTGAATAGGGCGTTTGCCAAGGCAAATCTTGTCGCCCGTGTTGCCAATACCAAATTAGTATCGAATCGGTAAATATTTTTATGATCCGTTTTATTCTTGTTGATCCAGTTTTATTATTGTTGATCAAGTTTGAATCTTGTTTATTTGGTTTCATTATTGCCGATCCAGTCTCATTATTGTTGATCAAGTTCTGTTATTATCGATCTAGTTTTATTCTTGTCGATCAGTCTTAATATTGTCGATCAAGGTTCAATATTGTTGATCCAGTTTCAATATTATCGATCCAGTTTTATTCTTGTTGATCTAGTTCAAAATTATTTTTACACGATGTATTGCAATTCATATTGGACAAGTGATAACCTAAATGTATTCCAGTCATGTGGAAGCGAGTAATATTTTGCAGTAAGCTGTAAGCATAAGCATTCTTATTTTGATTTAAGCTTTTCATTTGTACTCATTATAGATAGAGAGAGTCGGCCAAGGAGAGCATTATGTCACAAATGAAGTCTTGTATTATTGTTTTAAAGCCTACTTCTTTTTTTACCTCTTTTGTTATAGAACAATTACCCGATTTTGATTGTCCTAATGAGGAAGATTTAGAATCTGATTATACCGCATATACTTTACCTGTATGTGATAGTGATGACGCTTTATTAGAGCATTTGGAACGTTTGTTTCCATTTATGTTTCGCCATGAAGTAACCAGACTATTAGGTAAAAATTTAGCGACTAAAATCAAAGCTGATTTTTTAGATTTTTTATGTTGCTTTAAATTTGAAGTCCATTCGCATTCTGTGTTGATGGAATCTTCTATTCAAGATTGTCATCAATTAGTTTGTGTGAAGCCGCGTGTTGTGGATTTAGAGTGGCTGCAAGAAAGTGATGATCAGATTGAAGTGCGGGGTATCCTGCATGCACTCAATACATCGCAAACAGGGCAAACGGCTTCGCTATTGGTGCGACATTATGATCGATTAGCGGATCTCAAACCATTGGTACAACGTTATTGTCGTCCTCTTTTGAAACAAGATTTTATGAAAAAAGCGGCACAGTTGATTCAATGGCCGAGTGTGTCTTCATTGCAAATGTTTCATCGCTATTTTGCAGTGGAAGTTCATACGCAAGTGGTTCATTTGCATTGATAATCGATCCCCTCATCTGTCCTATCGGTCGGATGAGGGTTACCAAACAGTCTTTACACAATCGGATAATTATCAATCAAGCGAACATCACCAATATACACTGCTGCAAAGCGACGTTGTTCTTTGTCCTCAACATAATCCACTTTGATACCTAAATTCGTCAATGCGGTTTTGATGGTGTCGCAAGATTGGTTTTGGTGAAAGATCTCAGCAAATTTATCTGCTAAGGCGCGCTCTGGGGGTGTTAAACGATTATTCCGTGAGCTGAATGCCAAACCACTGGTGTCTCGAATGGTAGGGCATGGGATGATTTCGGTGTCTAAAAAAAATGCTTTGGTCATGTCGCGGATGAGTTGGTACTGTTGATAATCTTTTTCACCAAAATAGCTGCGATTTGCTTTGACGAGCTGTAATAACATCATGACGACTGTCAAAACGCCATTAAAATGGCCCGGCCTATGTAATCCTTCTAAATGTAAACTCGTTTGCGTTTCTTCGATCCGAAACCGGTATCCCTCTGGATAGAGCGCTTGCGTGTCTGGTAGAAGGCAATAATCTACCCCTGTTTTTCGCAGTAAGTTTAAGTCTGCTTCTAGGGTTTTAGGGTAAAGCTTAAAATCGTCAGCGTTGTTGAATTGCGTAGGATTGATGAAAATACTGACAACGCTGAGGTCATTTTCTTTACGACAAATTTCAAATAGGGATTGATGTCCGACATGGAGATTCCCCATCGTGGGGACAAATCCTAGAGATTGGTTCGGTGCGAATGTTCGACGCAGCGTTTGCCAATTTTGGAGATTATGAATGATTTGCATAGTTTTCTCTTAAAGAATCGACTGGATCCCACGGACAACCCCTCGAATAAATCGTGGGACCGGGACGTAGGTATCTGAATGACGACGTAGGCATCTGAATTAAAAAGAATGCGCCACAGTCGGAAACTGCCCTTGATGCACCTCAGCAATATAATCTTGGATAGCTGAGTCAAATAGCGACTTGCCATCTGCAAATTGTTTGACAAAACTGAGTTGCATATCGCCATACAAACCCAGTAAATCATGCCAAACCAACACTTGGCCGTCGGTATCTGATCCGGCTCCGATACCGATTGTCGGAATACGGAGGGTTTGCGTGATGCGTTTTGCAAGATCTTTAGGAATGCATTCTAATACCAGAGCCGTACAGCCAGACGCTTCGAGTTGTTGCGCTTGCGCGAGGATTTGTTCGGCATGTTCCTCAGATCGCCCTTGAATTTTATAACCACCCAATTGCAAAACGGATTGTGGTGTGAGGCCAATATGACCAATGATGGGTACGCCGGAAGTGACAATATATTTTATAGTGTCACAAGTATCGCGGTCGCCGCCTTCAATTTTAATCGCGCGCGCGCCTGCTTGCACCAATTGTTTGACATTGGCTAGCGTGTCATCGCGCGAACCGCGATGACATAAAAAAGGCAGATCAGCAATTAAGAACTGCGAGCCTATGCCGCGTGCGACAGCAGCGGTGTGCATCGTCATCATCGTCATATCGGCCATGACGGTACTGGTGTGTCCGTGGACGGCCATGGACACAGAATCTCCCACTAATATACAATCTAATTGGCTGTTGGCGATGAGTTTTGCGGAAGGGTAGTCGTAACAAGTTAATACGGTAATTTTAGCAGTATTTTTTTTACGGGCAAAATCGTGAAGTTTCATACGGATCTCCCAGCTAGAAGATCATAGTGCAGTTTTTCAGGTACCTGTCTCATGGATCAAGTCCTCCTATCAAGTAGTGATTGAAATATAACCAAGTCACCGCGTATGACTACGTCGGTGCTGAGTCGATCATAATCGATGTTGAGATTATTGACAATTGGCAGGATAATACCAGTTTGAAAAGATGTTAAAAACACTGTCTTTGCGAGCTTAGCGAAGACGACATTAAGTGAAGGGCTATGATGATAAATGAAAAACTCGGGATACCCGGTGTGCATAAAGAAATAATTTCTGGGCCAATAGGGGCTTTGGAGCTCATTCTTGAAGTTCCTGCTGACGTAGATCAGCGGTATTTGGCTATCTTGGGGCATCCGCATTCTTTGCAAGGCGGCACGATGGATAACAAAGTGGTGACCACCATGGCCAGAGCGTTTCGTGAATTGGGGATTGCTTCCATTCGTTTTAATTTTCGTGGGGTCGGGCAGACTGCAGGGGAGTATGCGGCTGGATTAGGTGAAAGTGAGGATATGCTGCATATTTTGCGTTTATGCGATCGCCCAGATTTGACCGTGTTTTTTGCAGGATTTTCCTTTGGATCTTATGTGACATATAGGACTTTAACCCAATATCAGTCTGAATTTTCTCATACCACCGCTTTGATTAGTATTGCGCCATCCGTACATCATTATGATTATTCACAGCCATTACAGCCTAAAACGCCCTGGCTTATCGTGATAGGAGAAGAGGATGAATTGGTGCCGCTGACTGCGGTAACCGAATTTGCGCGCACGCATCCCTCGGCGCCTACGGTAGCCTATTTTGAACATACGACTCATTTTTTCCATGGCAAATTATTGGATTTGAAAGCTGTTTTACAGCAGCATATTCGTAAGTGGATCGCACAATGACTGCGCTTGCTCAGGCGTATTCTGCTGCGGTGCAGCGTGGCGATATTCATGATGATCCGGAACAGCGCCGCCTGTTAGCATCCCTCCAATGCCTCGCGAACCATTTATGGTCACGACAAGCTTGGTATCGGTTTTTATGGCCCAAACAACCCATCACAGGCTTGTATGTGACTGGACCCGTGGGCATTGGCAAAACCTATATGATGGATTTGTTTTATCAAAATTTGCCAGATAAGCATAAATTGCGTGTGCATTTTTTACATTTTATGCAGCAAATTGACCAAAAATTGCGCTTTCTACAGGGGCAAAGCGATCCCGTTTTGAAAGTGGCGGCAGAATTAGCCAAATATTACCATGTCATCTGTATCGATGAATTTATGGTAGAAGATATTGCACATGCCATGATCTTAGGTGAATTGCTTCAAGCGTTATTTGCCATGCAGGTGGTACTGGTGGCGACCTCAAATACCAAAATAGATGATTTATACCGTAACGGTTTGAATCGTGGGCGTTTTTTACCAGCCATTGCTTTGTTGCATCAGTATTGTGATGAAATCGATTTACAGTCTTCCATAGATTATCGGTTGGGAAAATCCTCACATTTGCATGCCTATATATTTCCATTGGATGACAAATGTGAGCAGCTATTTTTACAACAGTTTCAAAGTTTGGCTGTGACTTCTGGTTGTTCTGAGCCAATTTCCGTGCAATCAAGGCTTATTTCAGTGGTAAAAGCGAGTGAGTCTGTTGTGTGGTTTGAGTTTGCTAAAATTTGCGATATGCCGCGCTGTCAATTAGATTATATTGAATTGGCTGAGCGCTATCACACCATCTTCGTTTCAGATATCCCGAAATTGACGGATGCCAGTACTCTTACGCCGGTGGTGTTATTCATTCAATTGGTTGATGTTTTGTATGATCGCGGCATCCGTTTGATTATTTCAGCTGCTGTACCTGCTCAAGAACTGTACCAATCTGGGCCTATGTTACCGCAATTTGCCCGCACGCTCAGTCGTTTAGAAGAGATGCAATCGGAAGATTATTTGAACCGACATTCTCCAATCAAGTCATGAATACTTGTCACTAACGAATGGTCTAAAATACCGAAAACTCATTAGTGATAAGTATATGAGAATGATTCTCGCTTAGATTTGTGATATAATATCTACTGGTGAAGTCTGGTGGAAATGATGCATACTTTGGATGATTGGCAACCTGGCGATAGGTTCCGTTTGTTGGATTACGGTGTCATTCACCAATTGTTTCGCACTCGATTGTTGGCCATGGGTATGACGGTTGGTGTCGAGGTGCAGGTGATACGTATTGCTCCGTTGGGCGATCCTATCCAAATTGATTTACGTGGGGTGTCGCTTGCGTTACGTCGCGAAGATCTCTTGGCATTGCATTGGAAAAAACTATGAAAAAGACAAAACGTGTGCTTTTAGTAGGTAATCCCAATTGTGGCAAAACGACGCTGTTTAATGCCTTGACCGGTAGTCAGCAGAAGGTCGGTAATTGGCCTGGGGTGACGATTGAAAAAAAATCCGGCTGGTATACAAAAACTGCAAAAAATATTGAGATTGTTGATCTGCCAGGGGTTTACGCATTAGGTCTACCAGATCAAGAGGCTGCCAAAGACGCACAAATCACGGCACAAATCCTAGTAGAGGATGGCATCGATCTCATCATCAATCTAGTAGATGCTTGTCATTTAGAGCGCCATTTATATTTAACGAGCCAATTATTGGAATTAGGCAAACCCGTGGTGGTGGCATTGAATATGATGGATATTGCTGCACAAGCGGGTATTCAGATTGATATTGCCAGTTTATCACAACAATTAAACTGTCCTGTTGTGGCTTTGCAAGCCCATCGTCAAATTGGTTTAGATCATTTGGACAAATATATGCGTGCTTCGCACGCGATGTCCCCATCTGGCAAAGCTTTGGATGCTTATTTGTCTAGCGATGTGATTCAGTACGTGCAGGCATTTCAGCACAACATTCCAGCACAATATTCGGTTCACAACGATCTTACGTTGTATTATGCGTATCGGTGGATGGAACAGAATGCACAATCTAGCTCCATCCCGGATTTAGATATTATTTTGGCAGATGCGCGCTATCAGATGGTCCATCACTGGGTGATGGCTGCACAATCGAAATTGACTGATGTTAAAGAGCAATTGACGGCGAAGCTGGATCGTATCTTCTTACATCGCTTTTGGGGCTTACCCATCTTTTTTGCATTGATGTATGGTATTTTTTTTCTAGCGATCGGCGTCGGTGGTGCCATTCAATCAGGCTTTGATTTGTTATCTGAAGCTGCGTTCATGCAAGCGCCGGCATGGCTGATGGCACAATGGCAGGCCCCATCTTGGTTGATACAAATGGTTGCTTTTGGCGTAGGACAGGCGCTGCATACTTTAGTGACATTTATCCCAGTATTAGCCATTATGTATTTTTTATTGGCTTTTTTGGAGGCATCTGGTTATATGGCGCGCGTGGCGTTTATCATGGACCGTGCGATGCGAAGTTTGGGGTTGCCAGGGCAAGCATTTGTGCCCATGATCATAGGTTTTGGTTGTAATGTGCCTGCTATATTGGCGGCGCGTACGATGCAAACGGAGCGTGATCGATTTTTAACGGTATTGATGAACCCTTATATGTCATGTTCTGCACGCTTAGCTATTTATGCGGTGTTTGTTGCGGCTTTTTTCCCGAGCAAAGGCTATCAAATTATTTTTTCCTTGTATTTACTTGGAATTGGCATGGCGATATTGACTGGCTATTTGGCCAGACGGACTTTCTTAGCGGGTCCAGCCAGTCCCTTGATCTTAGAGTTGCCTACTTATCATTGCCCAACTTTGCGTAGGCTTGGGAAAGATGCAGGCTTACGGTTACGTTATTTTTTAGTACGTGCCGGCAAAGTGATTTTACCGTTGTGTGTGGTATTAAGTTGTTTGACTATGACAAGTATGTTCGCATCCGTGATAACGTATCTGGATCACTGGATCATGCCTATTTTTGCCCCCATGGGGATTCATCATGATAATTGGCCTGCTGTGATCAGTCTTATGACGGGTATGTTGGCCAAAGAAGTGGTGATAGGCACGTTAAACAATTTATATTCTCAGATGCATCAAATGAACCATTTATTGCAAGTTGCTGCCCCTATAGACTTTTGGCAAACCGGTCAGCAAGCATTTGTGACGATGTATCATCATTTAAAAATCCTTTGCGGATTGTCGGGGGGGGCTGTAGAGACGCAGACAGCGGGCAGGGCATTACCGGAGCTCTTGCAACAGTATTTTGGTTCTGCAACGGCAGCTTATGCTTATTTATTATTTATTTTATTGTATATGCCCTGTGTGTCGACCATGGCTGCTATTCGGCAAGAAGCGAATCGACGCCTGATGTGGTTTTCGATTGCATGGTCTTTAGTCCTTGCTTATGGTGCTGCTGTCGTGTTTTATCAAATCGCAATAAGGATTGAATGGATACAGCCATTTTTCATCTATCTGGGTGGCATGGGGGTACTGGTAGCGGTATTGCTTGTAAGCATAGGAGGACGACGTGCTTTCAGCCATTCGTAATTTTATTCAAATTCACCGAGTGGTGAGTGTGGAGCAATTAAGTAGAGAGTTTTGTATTGCGACCGAAGCGCTGGGACCGATGCTCGAGATCTGGGTCAATAAAGGATATATTCGGAAGAGCAATCAGAAAGAAAACTGTGGCACTGGTTGTCGCAGTTGTTATGTACAGCGTGTTGTGTATTATGAGTGGTGCCGCCATCTATCTCGTCAATCCGAGCTGCGACCGTTAGGGAGCAGAAATTCTGCTTGCTGACGGACGGGCTCGGATGAAGTGATTTAAAATGAGAGGGTCATTATACTACTATTCTTAATGATGTTTTTCTTCCCATCGTTGAACCATATGGTCCATTTCTGCTTTTTGTTTTGCATTAAGCGTTTGATAAACATCATAGCGTTCTTGTAATTTGAGTTTAATGATTTCGCCCATTAATCGTGTTTTTTGACCAGCAAATCCATCGAGTTTTGTTTCAGTCATCATACCGGAATGAAAGGTTTCATTAATATTTTTGCCAATGTCATGTAATTCATGACGCTTTTCAGCAATTTCTATCTTAGTTTTGTGTGCATAGGCGTTTACTTTAGCCTTTTGTTCGGTACTTAAATGCAGTTTCTCGGCAACTTTAACGACCCAATCACCTTTGTGCATATCTGAACATGCAAGCGCAGCAGGTGATTGCACTAAAGCAAATGTTAACGCTAGTGCAGATAAACTCATGAATTTTATAGCCATGATCCTCTCCGTGGTTTGATATGATGACTCATTCAATATAGGAGACGCACCCTTTTTTAGCAAGCAGTTCTAGCTAAGGTTTTCCTTATATACCCTTCACGAATGAGTTTTAGGTTTTTATGTTATCGCTTTTCGCATGTGTGTTCTGATTAAAAGCTCGCAATAGAGCTTGCTATTACTCGCTTTTAATCAGAACACACATGCAAAAATCAAGTCGCCTAAAACACCCAAAACTCATTCGTAAAGGGTATGTTTTTTAACTGTCCTTAACCTAGTTCCAACGTCAACATGACCACATTCGCATAATTATACCCGGTTCCTAACGGACCCAACGCTGGGTAGATTGCAGGTAAATGACCTTGTCCGAGGTAAAAAAAACGGTATCCTATTTCTATTGGGATTGAGTAAGCAGAAGGATACACTTTGAATCCAACGCCTGCTGTGGCAGCCAATGAATAGTCAGTATTCTTGGCAAAGTAATCGGGTACGGTAGGCGGTACTACGTTGGTTCCATGGAAGCCTGAGACGAAGAGTGTGTCGAACCCTAAGCCTAGATCAATTGTGACATGATAAGGTTTCTCTACAGGTTTATCAGTGAACTTGAGCCCAAAGAGGGTGGGTAGGTAGCCTACGGAGAAATCATAAGTAAAATTGCTTGCTGTTTCTCCTAGCGTACCAGAGCCAAATATTCTTGTTACTGGCAGATAAAATGCGGTGGCAGTATATTGTACTGTGAAGCGTTTGTTTCTTAGTTCTAAATTGTCAAGATAAAAGCCTGCGCCCACGATACCTGTATTGCTGTTTGTATGGTTCACAGAAAAATAATCAGAAGCTGCGCTGTCGATGTTTATCGTTTGATTTTGACCATGTAATATCCATGCACCTCCACCGAACAAGGCTAATTTGAGATTTCGCGCCATAAGCGCGTCAATCATTTTTCTGGAGCTAGCGTGTGAGGAGATGTCGATTTTAGAAAAAACGGTTTTCTCTTTCTGTTTTTGACAATGGATTTGCTCACAATCCCAGTTGTCATCCGTTTGACTCTGTGCCCATGCGCTTGAAAGACTAAAACTTAGGATTACAATGCATAATTTTTGCAATAACATAATAATCCATAATTTAAGAGAAGATCTGATTTCATCATACTGCAAAAAAACGCTCAAATCAAAAGTCTAAAAAGAGTTTTTCGTGACCATCAGGTTATCACTAAAATCGGTTCATTCATGCGGTTGATATGTGGCTTACAAATGAACATTTGTGATTCATGCCTATTTATGTTATAAATAACGCGATTTTAACGATACACACGACTTCGTCACATGCGTCAGGGTCTCTTAAGGAGTGCCGCATGGGAATCGTGGACGACTAACCCGGAGAATAAAACATGACTGTCAAAATGAAAGATCTATTGGAGGCTGGTGCGCATTTTGGGCATAAGACTCGCTATTGGAACCCTAAAATGGCCGAATATATTTTCGGTTCTCGAAACAAAATTCATATTATTAATCTTGAAAAAACCATGCCTCTGTTAACAGATGCACTGAATTACATCAGCAAACTTGCGTCGCATAAAGCTAAAATATTGATTGTCGGCACCAAACGTGCTGCACAAGAAGCTGTGCGTGAATACGCGAAGAGTTGTGGTATGCCCTATGTTGATCATCGTTGGTTAGGTGGGATGCTCACAAATTATAAAACAGTTCGTCAGTCTATTTTTCGCTTGAAAGAATTGAAAAAAATGCGTGATGAAGGTTTGATGCAAGGCA
>CAMCUM010000029.1 GCA_945878975.1 Legionella genomosp. 1 | reverse complement strand
TCTGCTCGGCTATATCCTTGTTCAATTACTAGCGCAATGGCATCCAGCTTAAATTCTTTTGAATATTTTTTTCTTTCTCTCATTACATTTTCTCCAGTTAAGGCAATTATCTCTTAACTGGGGTGATCAAATCTATTAAACCACGTCAGACGTTAGAATCGTTATATTACGAGTTTGTTCTTATTTATCAATTGAATGAGCAATTAAATTGGCTCAGTTGTAATTTGACCATCTCCTGGATGCCGCGGACAAGCCGCGGCACGTAGGCGTCGGGGATGAATTGTAAACAGGCCATGATTTTAGGCGATTCTATTTTTTTGCTCATGACTTCGAAAAAGACGCGTAATAGCGATTCTATTGCGAGTTTTTTTCGAAGTCATGAGCGGAAAAAACGATAACATAAAAGCCGAAGATTCCTTAGTAACCAATCTAGGCAACGTCTCTCAAGTTATTTGCGCACCGTTTACATTGCTTTAATATCACACGCACCTGTTTGCGGGTTAATCATGACATGCGTATTACTTGTAAAATTAAAGGCTGAGCATTGGTATTGTTTGCCTGCATAGGGACTATTCCAAGTCACAATCAAATTACTTGCTCCTTGAATAGCAAGAACATTTGGATTCGTCGTGTTGTTATAGATAAAATCTGCATTAGGATTCATCCAATCTAATTGGCCAACGTTAACCGTACCATTCGTAATAGAAAGTACTTGTCCACCTGCGTCGTTACTTAGGTTCTGCACTTCTAAATTATAATTTTTTGAAACGGGAGGAGCGTATTGACTGGTATAAGCGGTTGTACCATTAAAACTATCCGAAGCATCATTTTTCCAATCAACCGTTGTAAAATTACTATTGATAAAATTTTGCAGGATATATGAATAAGTAAAGGAGCCCGAACACGAATGAACAGTTAAGGGATAAATGGATTGTACACAAGCGATATCATCCAAATCGCCTCGAGGTATGATAGAGGATGATAAAATACTGGCATAAAGACCTGAGTAAGCATTTGTAGCAGGATTATTTAAACCATCCGTACTACTAATCCCTTGTAATGCCCGACCATAGGTCGGGATCCCCCCGCTCATTTTTGCCGCAGGTACACCAAGCCCCATCAAGGTTTCAATGGAATCTTCTACTGAAAAATTAACAGAGCCTTGTGGCGCATTATTTGGCATATAGGTATCAGATAAAAATCCTGTTCTACCACTGCCATCAGGATTGTAATTAAACGCACCATAAAAATCATAGGTCATAAGATTGATGCGCTTCACTTGAGATAACTTAGCAACCGTCTCTAAGACACCAGGGGCAAACCCATAACCACCTGCTTTTTCGCCTTTTAAATAGGCCGGATCGGCTAAGCTTGTCACCATGATGCTGTATTGACCATTCAATTTTGTATTCAACGTTTGGATCAAATCAGCAAATTGTTGTGATTGTAACGCCGTCATATTTGGATTTTCATAATCCAAGTCCACGCCGGTTAGATGGTACTGATTGAGTAAAGCCAATGTCGTATCCGCAAAAGTATTGACCTTGTCTGCATCACCTAGAATTTGTTCGAAAGAAGCGTCATGCCCATAACCACCCACTGAAATATATTTATCTATAGATTTACCATTAGAATAGTTAGCAAGCGCCTCAAAATTCCCATATTGTGCCGCGTAAGTTTTCCCTTGTGATGTATACGCATAACTACAAGTTTTATTCATACCGTTTTGACACCAACTATCTGTGGCTAACAAATCCGACCACGGATCATTGAAATAAAGTGTGCCATCAGGCGCGATTTCAAGAAATGAATAAACTATCGCGCTCAGGAACTTAGCTTGATCATCAAAATTTTGGTTATTAATTTTAGTACCGTTCACATCCACTGCCCCGGGAACAAAATAAGCATTGTAAGGCAAAGCATGATTTGCACTATAAATATTCCAGTCTGCCCAGTATGCAATACTATAGGCATTGGGATTAGCCTGATATATGGCATTTATTAATGAATTTTTCGGATCGGTTACGGGATTGATGTCTCCCGACATTTCCCAAATAATAGTCGAGTTCACGCCATTTTTGGCTTGATACGAAATTTGGGTTGCCACATCTGCAGGGGAATAATACGAAATATAAAAATTAGTCACATCATCAGCATTGGTTTTTTTTAATGGTACGGCACAAGCAGACCCAACAAAAGCCACGGAACAAAACGTCACAATATTTACAGTCGCAATGATTGGTTTCATCATAATCCTTTATAAATGACTTTATCTATAATTCCAGAAACCAAAATATTTTTCAATACCGAGTTAAGGCCATGTTGACATAAGCTACACGCCAGCCAACGCCTCTAATATCGCCATCCGCATCAACACACCATTTTTAACCTGCTCTAGAATAAATGAATGCGAGCCATCTGCCACATGACTGTCTATTTCTATGCCTCGATTGATTGGGCCAGGGTGCATGACCATGACGTCTGGTTTGGCCCAGGCCAGGCTGGTTTGCGTAATAGCGTACGCTGCATGATAGGTCTTTAAATCTAATGATTCTCCTGCTTGCAAACGCTCTTGTTGCACGCGTAATGCAATGACCACATCTACATCACGTAGCCCTTCTTGTAATGATGCTGTCAGATTTGCATACGCTGGTTTGATCTTGGGATGCCAAATTTCTGGCGCAACCAATACTAATTCACCCACGCCCATTATTTCACACAGTGCCTGCAAAGAGTTGGCGACTCTTGAATGCAATACGTCCCCAACAATAGCAATCTTTAATCGACCTAGATCCGGTTTCTGCTGTCTAATAGTAAACATATCCAACATGGCTTGACTCGGATGCTCATGCGTTCCATCTCCTGCATTCAGCACATGCACCCCCGGTACACAGGCAGAGGCCATCTTTTGCGGGAGGCCATTTTGGCTATGTCGCAGCACAAAAAGGGAGATCCCCATTGCAAATAAATTATGGATCGTATCTTCGATCAATTCTCCTTTGGTTTCAGAAGAACGCGCCAAATCCACATTCACCACACGGATCCCTAAATTCTTGGCTGCCATTTCGAAACTAATACGCGTACGAGTAGAAGGTTCATAAAATAAATTAGCCAAAGTCAGACCTGACAACTGTGGATAATGATTTTGAGATTTAAAATAAACGGCACGCTCCCAAAGATCCAAAATCTCTGCATGCGATAATTGATTAATTGCTAAAAAATGCTTCATGATGCGCCTTGATTTACGAACAATCCTGCAGCCACTGTTCTAAAATAATGCAAGCAGCCACGGCATCTACTTGAGATTGTTGTATCTTACGATACCCTCCTTGGGTATACAACTCTTCGCGAGCTGCAACCGTCGTTAATCGTTCATCCACCATATGCACGGGTAACCCATAGCGTTCCGTCAAATTTTCTGCGAACGTGCGTGCGGCTTGTGTGGTATATTGTTCTTGCCCATCTATTTTGGTCGGGAGTCCAACGATCAATCCTACGGGACGCCATTGCTTGATCACTGCTGCCACCTCAGACCAATTAGGCACGCCAGATTTAGCAGCAAGTGTTATCAAAGGAGACGCAGATTTGGTTAAGGATTGACCTACTGCCACACCAATGCGTTTATAGCCAAAATCAAATCCCAGATACAAACCTTCAGGCATGGCCCGATCCCGTTAAATTGTCGACATTCACCCCCAAAGTCTGAGCAGCAGCTTTCCAGCGCTCAGCATAGGGCACTTCATATAATATCTCTGATTTATAGGGACAAACCATCCAAGTATTATTTTTGATAATCTCGCGTTCCAATTCTTTTTTATCCCAACCCACATAACCCATCACAATTAACACATCTTTAGGACCTTCATCCTGAGCAATCGAACGCACAATATCATTAGAAGTAGTGATCGCAACTTCATCGGACACCAATGATAAACTAGATTGCCACTGCCCGGTAGGTCGGTGAATCACAAAACCCCGGTCTGCTTGCACAGGTCCCCCAAACAATAAAGGCAATTGTTTGGCTTTATCTGTCACCGTAGTGATCCCAAGTTGTTCAAACATCACAGTAGCGGGATACCCTGTTGGACGATTCACAACCATCCCGACCGTCCCACGTTCATGATGCTCACAGATATAAATCACCGTTTGCGAATAAATAATATCATTCAATGTTGGCATTGCTACCAAAAAATGATTTGCTAAGGCCATAAATGTCGACATAATATGATCCATATCCAGGTCATGCTGTAAGTATAGCACCATAGTTGTCACTCATGATTTTTCGATAGTGGCAAGTATATAGAGGGAGATATTATGTTAGGAATTAAAAAGTCATACCGAATATGTTTACGACATAGCATCCTTCCAATCCTCTTGTTATGCACCAGCATGTCTCTTTATGCGGACCCGACACCGCAACCTGTTATAACACCGACGGACACCATTCAACCAGAATTTAATCTGAAACAAGCGAACAAAACCTTTGATCAATTAAATCTGAAACTCTCTGTAGAAGAGCGCAATATCGAGCACTTAGAAACGGCCATCGCGACTTTGAATCAGCTTATCAAGGATGCCAATACCTATATCAATTTCAATCAAAAAAAACTGTCCGAGCTCGAAAACTTAGCTAAAGAAACAGGACAGAGCAAAGATAAAGAGGCTGAACCAACCAAAAAATCTGTGAAGACTGGCGCCGATTCGGTTTATTTAGACCAAGAGCAAAAGAAAATTTCAGATAAAATAGCACAAAGTCGTCTTTTTATTATTCGTGCGCAAGAAGCCATCGACACCTATCAAATAGTGGTCGCCAAAATCAAACAAAAGCAAGTACTCACTCTTGGATCACCCCTATGGACATTAGTGGACCGTTTACAAAATGATCCCAGTCAAACAGTTATCGCATTACCAGATAAAATAGAAACACCTACCTTTTCAACTGAACTATGGTACAAATTGTGTGGTATCGCACTGCTCTGCATATTAGTCAGCACACTCATTATCCGAAGAATTAAATTACATAAACTGACCAGGAAATTACTGCGTGTGAAACATATTCGCACTCGCGACGGCGTATTATTGTTTTTATGCTTATTCGGAACCGTTGTAAGTCTTTATTGCATCAAAATACTATCTTCACAAAATAATGCCTCCACTATACTGATATCGGCGCTTATTTTGATAGTAAGTGGTTATTTCTGGGCTTTGGCATTCATCAATGTCATCTTCAAAAGCATCATAGTTTCCGCTACTTTTTATTGGTATTCGCTTGATTGCCACTTTTTTAAGAACTTGCTCATCTTCTTTCTAACCTATTATACCATTTCTCAGATTGCAGATTTGCTCATACAGACACTAACTATTCCGGGTCTGCTTTGGCAATTAATTCAAATTGTTTTTCATACTGGCGTGGTCATCACAGCCATTGGTTTTTTTGTGTATTTTTGCCACTCACATCAGCATATTCATTTCATTCAAGCACACACCTTATTTCTCCAATGGAGCATCGCTCTATTATTTTTAGCTTGTGGCACACTCAACATTCTAGGTTATCATGAGTTGGCCATTCATTTAACTTATACCATCATCACTACTTTTATCACTTTATTTGCCATGTTTTTATTGCTCTACGCTATCAAAAATATATATCAATTGTGCACAGAGCCAGGCCCCACCCATCGTTATTTGCTCCATTTATTTGGTTATAAACCCAATCAAATTATCTCCGAGTTTGTTATTTTAAAAATCAGTTTACAAATAATCGTATTATGCACTGGATTCTATTTCATTGGTCAAAGTTCAGGATATGGCTCCTATTACATTAACTCAGTTTATACGCAATTACTCCATGGCATACCATTCGCCAATTTTACTTTCTATCCTACGCGTATCATGGCTGGTTTTATTGTTTTTTGCATACTGTATTTATTTTTCCGCAGTTTCTCAACCAAATTAAGTCATCATGCAGAATTCGAGGAAGGGGAAGAAACACAAGTTGCCATTGCTTCTATTCTCACTTACATTGGCTTTACTTGCGCTTTGGTAACGGCTTTACTGATATCTGGGATTGATTTTACTGGACTGGCTATCGTTGCAGGTGCGCTCTCCGTAGGTATCGGCTTAGGCTTACAAAGCATTGTCAATAATTTTGTATCAGGCATTATTTTACTCATTGAAAAACCTATCAAACCAGGAGACCGAATTAGCATTGAGGGCCTGGAAGGAGTCGTCAAAAAAATTCGCGTACGCTCCACTCAAATTACAACCACAGCAAGAGAAGATGTCATTATCCCAAATTCTGATTTGATTACGCGTGCGGTCACCAACTACATGTACACTGATCAATATCTTTCTATTTGTTGTGAAGTAGGCGTGACCTATGACTGCGATCCTATGCAAGTCAAAAAACTCTTACTGCAAGCAGTCTTAGAACATGGTGAAATCGTCAAATCTGCGCGTGCAAAACCAAATGTATTATTTCAACAGTTCGGTGAGTCTGCCATGATTTTCCAAGTCTGGTTTTTAATTAAAGATGGCAATAAAAAGGCCAACGTGCGTTCGGATGTGAACTTCACAATTGACAGATTGTTTCGTGAACATCAAATCAAAATAGCGCATCCACAACGCGACATCACAATGCGCACAGTATAGTTACATACTGTTTTTAATTGAAGCAAAAATAGCAGATAAATCAAGAATTTCACAAAAAACTATTGAGCATCAAAGTGATCTTCGGTTATGTTTATATAAGGGAGTTTGTGAGAGTTGACAGGGACCGCAAAAGGAGCATGTTATGGCACAGGGAGAAGTGAAGTGGTTTAACAATACCAAGGGCTGGGGATTTATTATGCTTGAAGGAACTGGAGAAGATATTTTTGTTCATTTCTCAGCAATTACCGGAACTGGGTACAAAACTTTGGTTGCAGGCCAGACCGTCTCTTTCGACTTACAACGCGGTGATCGCGGTTTACACGCCATCAATGTCGCGGTCGCATTGACTGAAGAGGAAGCCATAGCTGGGTAGCGGACGCACCAGCTTGCCGTCATGGCGCACACATTTATCCTTGTTGATAAAGCAATTTGGCGCGAGCAAAATCTATTTCACAATGTTTAGACGTGTCTAAAAAATAGTTTCATTGCCATTTTTGAGTTTTTTGCGCTTGACGATTTCCAACAATATCCCATGGTGGATAAATGCGTAGTGCTCGCTTCCCACCTTCTCCGTTTATTGAAAAGACACCATATTGACACATTATCGATCTTGAAAAAATAAATTGTCCACAACAATCACCTTTACGTGTATGGATAACAAAAAAATCAATGAGATCTGAGCTATCATAGGGTTGGGTATGCCCTTTATCGCTGCGCTTCCACACAGTAACGAACTGCCCAACTTAGGTAGGTGTGATTTTAGCAACTCTGAATTTAATAGAACAATTATTCAACTCAAATCGATTAGCACCATATTCAACACTTTCTAATTCCATAATTGGTCGTGAGCATTTAAAACCCAATGGATTATAAACACGCTCTTTTATATCAGTAAGTTCTTGCTGAATGGTACGGAACTGATAAGACATAGGACCTAATGCGCCGCCAACATTCCATATGCTTGTTTCGCCGGTGCAAAACCAGGGTGTCTGGCCATAATGTCCTGTAGCTTCTGTGCCGCTTGTTCCTCATTACCCTCATTCAGTAACGCCATAGCACGATAATACATTTTCTGAGCGTCAACATCTTCAGTTACTACTAGTTGTTTTTGAAGAGTTGCCTGCTGATTCTCAGAACCAGCTTGCGCGACATCTGGGTGATGTTGCATCCATTTTGGAGCATACATTTGTGATAAATAAAAAAGAGCACCTACCAACACCGCAAAGCCGATAGGAATCATATGCGCTTTTTTTACACCTGAATTTTCTTCAGTTTTTAACGTTTTGTCATAAAAAGCATTCGAGGCAGGAGAGCGCTTCTTAGTTTGCTTCAAATTATTCAATGTTTCGTTTATTACGCTCATAGTCTTCTCTCTATAAAATTTAGGTCATTCCCAAAGCAGCGTCTCACTGCCATAAAATTAGGAACGGGCCAGAAATAAGGCCGCATTCTTAACTTAATGGCAGTGCGGCACAACCATAACCGGGAGATCCCTCGTTGCGCTCAGGATGAGGGTGACGTAGCGCCCAGCAAACTCCGAGCTCTGCTCAATGCTTTCCGCCAAAAACCAGGACTTCTTGCAGTGCACTCTGTATCAATCACTGCTTTTGCAATCAATTTCTTCGTCAAATGTCGCTCAGAACGACTATAGGCTAACATCAAAGCTTTGTGGCACACGATATTGATCAACCGAGGGATCCCTTGGGTTTTTTTGTATAACAAGCGGCTAGCTCGTGGTCCAATCGTAATGCCATGTTCTTTTTCCGCCATCGTTGCTTTGGCAATACGATGGAAAACATAATTATTCAGATCGCTCCGTTTGATAGGCTGCAATGTGTACGAAAATGAAATACGCTGCAACAAATGGCTCGATGCGCGTAATTTCTCGTCTAAATCTAAGCCACCAATCAAGACAATTTGACACAATTTGCTCCCAGCGCATTCTAAATTACCCAGAATCTGGATAATCTCGAGGTTTTCTTTGCTAAGATATTGTGCTTCATCAAACAATAACACCAATCTTTTAGATTTTTTCTTTAGCCTCGCTGTCTTAGCCTGAATCAACCTCAATAATTGCCCAGGATCTGCATCGGGATCAGATTTGATTTTCAATTTCGTGGCAATGAGTTCCAACAATTCTGGATAGGTGAAATAGGGATTCATCACATATACGGGATAGTCATGATCGGCTATTTTTTCAATAAACAAACGACAAAGTAAACTTTTTCCTGTACCTGGCTGACCTGTGATCTTAATCATACCATCATTGACTTGCAATCCAACCATGAGCACATCCAATGACTTCTGATGATGCTCAAGTTGATAGTAATAATCAATGTTTGGATATTGATTAAATGGAAATTCCTTCAAATTATAAAAATCTTGATACATCCATTTCTCCAAGCACTAAGGTCAATTGATAAATCATTGTACTCATCCCAAAAAACCGACCTACCACGGGCTTGTCCGCGACACGTCGGCTAAGTAAGAGAGAGCATCAAAGATAGCATACCATTATGATTGCGGCGCTGCCTCATTCGCAAACAAATCGTAAGCCTTGGTCAAGTCTTTTTGAACGCCATACCCATTTTTATACATAATTGCTAATTGGGTTCTAGCTGATGCATTACCATTCTGCAAAGCTGAATTGAGCCAGTAGAACGCCTTAGTGTAATCTAGCGATGTGCCATTACCACTAAAATACATCAAGCCAAGGTGGTATTGAGCATCTGCGTCACCTTTTTCAGCCGACTTGAGATACCATTTAAATGCTTCTTGAGCATCTTGATTCACACCAATCCCTGTATCGTACATCATAGCCAATTTAGACTGTGATTTTCCATGCCCAGCTTGCGCAGCTTTGCCATGCCAGAAAGCTGATTTACCATAATCAATGGATACACCCTGACCTCTAGAATACATTTCAGCTAAGGTATATTGCGCTACCATATTTCCTTGTTGTGCAGATTTTTCAAAAAGTACTGCGGCTTTTGCATCATCTTTTGGAACTTCTTTGCCATTGAGATACAACTTGGCCAACTCGTACTCTGCTTTTTCATGATTAGCTGCAACGGATTTCGATAGCCAATATAATGCTGTTTTGGTATTTTTAGGCACGACCGTTCCATTTAGGTAATAAGACCCTAATTTGTACTGTACATTGGCATTGCCTTTTTCAGCGACCTCACGGTAAAACTCCATCGCTTTTGCGAGATTCTGAGGAATACCGTCACCACGTTCAAATTTTTCTGCCAATTTATTTTTCGCATACAGATTTCCAACATTAGCAGCTTGAAGGTAATAATAAGCAGCACGCTCTTTGTTCACCGGCACACCCAACCCAGCATCATACAAACGTGCCAACGCCATTTCTGCACGCAGTTGTCCAGTAGCATTAGTATAACCATTCGCAACCGCCAGTTTATAATATTTAAATGCCTGTGCATTATTAATTGGCATGCCAATACCAGTCTCATTAAACAGCCCCATCTCGTATTGGGCGTACACATTGCCACTCTGAGCAGCTTTGTCATACCAATGAACCGCTTGATCCGTTGATTTTTGTATACCAATACCATTTTGGTACATGTTCGCAATGGCATATTGTGCATCAGAGAGACCAGCTTTCGCAGCAACCATATACCAATTGAAAGCACTTGCTTGGTCTTCCTTCACACCCTTACCATACTGATACATCATCGCTAGATTATTAGCCGCATCTGCAGAACCTTGTTTCGCTGCTGCCAAATAAAGTGCTTCAGCTTTCGCCAAATCTGTACGTGTATCATCATCAAATTCGTAGGTAAACGCCAAGGCAGTCATTGCAGGCACACAACCCAATTCCGAAGCACGCTGGTATAAATTCATCGCAGTGTTCATATCACGTGGCACACCAATACCCAATTGATGCATACGCGCAAGACTATAAATAGCCAAGGCATTCGATTGCGCTGCAGATTTTTCATACCAAGACTTGGCATTCTCTTCAGATTTTACTACTCCAATCCCTTTCTCATACAAATAACCAACTTTCAGTTGTGCAGAAGCATCACCGCTTTCGGCTGCTTTTTCATATAACTGTGTCGCTTCGGCAATTTTTTCATTGGATTTATCATGTGCCACATAATAGTCTGCCAAGAATAATTTGGCTTTCACATTTCCTTGCGCTGCAGCTTTTTCAATCAAAGCAATCGGAATCTCTGAGGCTTCTTTACTTTGGTTCGTTAATAATACAGCGTAATTATATTGCCCTAAAGCATACCCTTGTTGTGCAGAAGCTTCTAACAAACGCACCCCGCCTTTGATATCTTGGCTCACACCCATGCCTTGATAAAGGTAAGTTCCCAAAATGTATTCTGCAACAGCTGATTTGCCTTCTGCCGCTTTCTCATACCAAGAAATTGCGCTAGTTGGATTAGCCTGCACACCAATCCCGCGATCCAACATGAGTGCCACAATGAGGTTTGCTCGCACACTACCATGTTCTGCAGCCTGGCTCGCAATGCGAAAGGCTCTGGACAAAACTTCATGGTTTTGTGTGTTGAGTAAATAATAGCTTGCTAGCAACTCCTGAGCACCTAAATGATCTTGTAAAACTGCTTTTTGGTACAATTGGATCACTTTCGAATTCAATTCGGATTTTGTGACGGAGTCACTCTGTTCATCAACGCTTTGTGCGTACAATTGCGCAAGAGAGAATTGTGCATCTGCAATATCCTGTCCGGCAGCAGCCGCATAGAACTGTTCCGCTTTGGCTCTGTCTTTGGGCAGCGTTCTCAAGCCATACTGATAGCAAGTTCCTAACAAATATTGCGCATAGCCATCTTGAGATGTCGCAGCAGAATTGAGCCAGAACAACCCTTCTTTGGTGTTTTGTCTGACTCCGATACCATCTAAATACATCAATGCCAAATTATATTTGGCTTTCGCAAAATCTTGTTTTGCAGCGCTGCGATACCATTCAGCTGCAATTTTTTTATCTTGTGCGACGCCGTACCCTTGTTCATACATTTGCGCTATTTTGAATTGCGCTTTCGCAGAACCGTGCACTGCTTCTTTCAGAACCATATTGTAGTTAGTCTGCGCCTTTGATTCATCCAACTCTTCCTTGCTCATGTGATAAACATACACGCTAGGATTCACCACTTTTTTAGCAGTGGCATCTGTCCAAGTCAATAACTGCTTGAGCGAAATGTTTTTAGGACTTTCCAATTGATAAACGGTATTAAATACATCTGCTCTACTTATCGTGCCTAATTTTGGAGTCATCATCGCCGTATCAGCAGGACCTTGATAAGCTCTGCGTTGGTCACTAACCAGCGCTTTTAATTGTTCTGCAGATAAAACATCACCATTTTCGCTCGCCTTTTTCAACCAATAGACCGCTTGTTTATAACTATCTGCAACGTTAGATTCTTTCAAATACAACTCAGCCAGCGCGTGCTGTGCCTTCACAGAATGTTGCTCTGCTGCTTTGGTATACCAAGTTTTTGCAGCAGCGAAATCTGGGCGTCTACCTAAATTACCTTCATACAGATAACCCAAATGATATTGAGCATCTACGTCTCCTGCATTCGCAGCTTCTGTTAACCAAGTAATAGCTTTGTTGACATTTGCGTCAGAAGTATTGGAGGAAAGATACATCAAACCTAAAGCCAGTTTGGCTTTTTCTTTGTCTTGCTTACTGATGCCAGAATTAGAATCACCTGCGGCCAACTCCAACCAATGCGTCGCTTGCGCCATATCTTGTGGCACCAACTCGCCTTCATAATAAATTTTACCTAGTTTATATCGTGCTTTGAGATGCCCAGCGGATGCCGATTTTTCTAACCATTTAATCCCGGCTTCTGCTTTCTGATGATCACCGCTTTTCAAATCCAAAATTGCTAATTCATATTGCGCATTGGTATTATTCGCCTGCGCAGCTTTTTCAAACCAATACCTAGCTTGGTCTTCTGCTTTATGAGTACCATAGCCGTTCAGAAACGCCATACCACAAAAGAGTTGGGCTTCCACATTACCTTGTTCAGCAGCTTGTTTATACCAGCCAAGCGCTTGAGGAACCCCATTTTTAACATTCAAGAAATACTTCGCCATATACACTTGAGCAGGTTCATACCCTAAATGACCCGACTCTTGGATCATACGCAAGCCTTCTTGTTGCTTCTTGGCAACACTATATCCATTGATATACATCTTTCCAAGATAGAAAAGAGCCTGTTTATCATGATGAGTGGCTAATTCTTGCAGCGCCTTACTCGCCTTATAATAATCACCACTATAATAGTCCATCATGTAATCTGTAGATGTCGCAAGCGAAGCAATGGGGGTAAGCACAAACATAAAGGGTATAAAAGTCCGTCTCATGATACATCCTTATTAGCAGAATAATTAACTAGCTATAGAACTAGCCTTCTGAACATACAACACAAGCCAAAAAAAATCCATAATTATAAAAAATAATTTTTATCCCCTGATCATGTACCCTTTACGAATGAATTTTAGGTTTGTATGCTATGGCTTTTTGGATGTGCGCTCTGATTAAAAAATCGCAATAGCGCTTGCTATTACTCACTTTTAATCTCAGTGCAATAAGCCTTTATAATAAGCTTCAACTGCTTTTTCAAGGCTTAAATACTGTCATTTCAAAGAAACGCTGAATGGTAAGAATGGGGAAATTTCTGACTAGTTCCTAACGATGAAAAGCATCCCTATAACCCGGCAAATAGGATTGAATCATAGTGGATGGGTTACTGTTCGCTACAGAGCCCAAACCTTTTAGAATGATTTGAAAATAAACATTATTGTTATATTGCGGCGTCACAGCATCGGGACTCAAACTCTTGAACGTTTGCCCACCAATCAATCTCGCTGCCCAACAACAAGAATCGTATTGCAAACCAAAAAATGCCAACATGTTATAGCCTTCTGAAAGATTATAACTATACACACCTAAACTGCTCCAGTGTTCATTAAATGGCCAGGCATAAGATCCCGTCACCTGATTCAACGGTCGGTTATTAAGAGGGGCTTCTGTCACCGCTATCACATTCCCGCTGACCAAATAATTGTAACCGAATCCTAGGATGCGCTCTGGACTAAGGTGATAGTGAAGATTCACATTCGCATTGTTGGTTGCACTTGTGGCAGGATCCCAAACATAATCCGTGCTGGCAGACCATACCGCATTCAGATTGTAGACTCCTTTCATTGCCACCGGAGACCACTGCGCCGTAGGAGATACGTAGCCTAGAAATAATGGGTTATCGATGCAGGGCTCATTTTGCCTATAGCATAATTGCACCTTCCGCTGCGAAAAATAATGAATTTGTCCCAGGGTTAATTGGGCTTTTTCTTGACCTGTGGTCGGTGATAGCCACCGTGTGGTCGCCGCATACGCTAATTGATTGGCATCTGAGATCCGATCAAATCCGGAAAACCGATTCGTCCGAAATAATTGATCTGTATTAAAGATCATATAAGCAGAATCAAACGATGGAAATTGACTTTGGTCAACATAAGGCACATTCAGATAAAATAACCTAGGTTCCAAAGTTTGGCGCATGGCTCGCCCAAATAAATGCGCATTGTCTCGCTCAAAGACCAAACCACTGTCCACATATCCTCTTGGAAGGAGACGATTAAATGCTTCTGATTGCGGATGACCTTGTCCGTAAGGATTCGTGTTATAAGATAATCCGTAATTATTCTCGACCATTTCGATACTGGGTGTCACATACCCCCATGGAGCGAGTCTTGGCAACGATAAAATAGGATTCAAATGATACCGCGATCCCTGTGGGATACTTTGGTCAAGGCCACTCCAACGAAAATAATCGAATTGAGCTAATACATGCAAATCTGTATGCAACGGCAAATCATGATAAGCACCATCCGCTAACACTTGTGGCAAACGATCATAAATATCAGCGACGCCCGATTGATTGACGGGGTGGAGTGTTTGATACGATTGTGCCGCCCCCCCTATTAACCAATGATCTGAGGTGTAGACTAAGCTCCCACGACGTAATAATTGATTTTCGCTAGACATGGCCAAATTGGTGCTAAAGTCTTGTAAATAATAGTCATCCGATACTTGTTGAAAATCGATATCAAAATTCAAATTGGGTAACAGACGGGTACTTTCACGGACCAATACCGACCAACGATCCACTGTGGTCCCTTGCAGTTGTGGATACTGTTCGACATTTTGCGTGATAAACTCCTTCATTGCCGGATCATGTGGCAGAATAGACCCCCCGACAATTCCAGTAGACTGCGAAGTCAGAAACCGAGTAGTCCCACCCATCATCCATCCTCGTAAAGCATAATAATGTGGCACCAGGGTCGCATCATAATTGGGCGCCAAATTCAAATAATACGGCCAAACAAAATCAAAACCACTAACATTGGTATAACCGCCCATAGGCATCAAAAATCCAGATTTACGCGCCCGGCTAGTAGGAAAACTCATGTATGGCGTATATAAAATAGGTACTTTTCCCAAACGCAGCAAAGCCTGCCGCGCAACACCAGTTTGGCTGGCATGATCGAGTCGAATATCTTTGGCTTGAATTTGCCATCCGTCTTCGCTCGGCGAACACGTGGTATACGTAACAGCATGCATATGATAATTTTGATTAGCGAAACGCCGTATCCATTCTGCCGTCCCCCAAGCAGGTAATACAGCAGCGTAACGATTCGTGTCAAACCGATATACCGCTTTTTGTACATACCCAGATTTGTCTTTCGGATAAAAGTGCCCATGCTGCGCAATCATCAAGCGACCTGGATCCATAAAATGAACATCTGAGTCCAAATCAATGCGCTCAATTTGATGAGTTTGCGCATTGCGGTACACGCTAGCAGTCCGTGCTGTGACCATACGACTGTCTTGTTGGACTTGAACATGACCACGCAAATCGGATGTACCAGTGGGACGAAAGGACACTTGATCCGCTTTCAGTTCGATGGCGTTTGGATCAGGCAAAGGCTGCAAAGGCAATGGCGAATAAGCACCCCGACAAAACGAGGGTTGTTGGCTGGCTTGCCAACCCAAACAAGAAGCGATGAGATCTTTAGAGGGTGTCTCTCCCGATTTAATATCCCAAACACAAGCACGGATCCATTCTGATTGCTCTGCTGCTGCAAAAGCGGGTTGCAACAACGCTATCCATAGCATTACGGATCCAATAAAATACAGGAGATATAGGAACCATCGAACGCTTATTGTATAATGCTGCTTAGTCTTAATCACTACAATGCCGAAATTTTTTAAGCAAGGGCCGGAAGTATAACATGCAAAATCGTGAAAGCGCACTGCACCAATGGTTAAAATCCATATACCCTAAAATGGATTACACGCTCACCCCGTTAGCGGGAGACGCGAGCTTCAGACGCTATTATCGTTTTCACCAAAATGAGCTCTCTCTGATCGTCATGGATGCGCCCCCAGATAAAATCAATATCACACCCTTTGTTTACGTTCGGGCTCTGTTAGCAGAACAAGGCATTCTCACGCCGCAAATTTATGCTTTAGACGAGAAATTAGGATTTGCATTACTAGAAGATTTTGGCGATATCTTGTTACGCGATGCACTCCAGCAACAAAACTCGCAACCCTTATATCAAACAGCCATCCAAACCCTGATCCAAATGCAGCAGCTCCGTCGCTCACAACAACCTTTGCAGCTAGAAGCATTCGACCAAGCCTTTATGCTCCAAGAGCTCAGTTTGTTTGATGAATGGTTTTTACAGCGTTATTTAGGTTTAAATTTGCAGGAAAAAGAACACCAACTCTTGGACGAAACATTTCAAATGCTCACGACAAATATCGCCAATCAACCCCAAGTTCTGGTACATCGGGACTATCATTCTCGTAATATTATGATCTTGAATCAAGATCCGCATACACCACCCAAATTCGGGATCATCGACTTTCAAGATGCGGTGCTCGGACCGATTACTTATGATTTGGTCTCTCTGTTAAAAGATTGTTATATCCACTTGCCACGTGAACAATTGCTAGGCTGGCTGCAGTATTATTATGATCAAACCAATTTAGATACCCGATATTCTTTTGCAGCATTTCAACAGGCGTTTGATTGGTGTGGATTACAACGCCATTTACGAATCTTAGGGACCTTTTCTCGGCTCCATTTGCGCGATGCCAAATCAAATTATTTACAGGATTTGCCTAGGACTTACCAATATGTCACCACATGTATGGCAGCTTATCCAGAATTTCAAGTATTTAGTAAATGGTTACAACAACGCGTTGATCCTTGTTTTCAAAGAACAGTAGTCGTATGAAAAGGATATAACCGTGATCCAAACAGCCATGATCTTAGCCGCTGGACGTGGTGAACGTTTGCGACCTCTCACGGACCATTGTCCTAAACCGTTGTTTTTTTTGAATAACCAACCTTTGATAGCTCATCATTTGGCGCATTTGGCCGAAGCTGGATTTCAACGCGTCATTATCAATCACGCATATTTGGGTGGACAAATCAAACAATTCATCAAACAACACGATACACAGGGCCTAGAAATTATTTTTTCACCAGAACCCCCCGGCGCATTAGAAACAGGGGGCGGTATCGTCAATGCATTGCCTCTCTTAGGCAGAGAACCATTTATTACTCTGAATGGGGATATTTATACCGATTACGACTTAAAAAAACTCAAGCTTCCAGACAATAGTTTGGCGCATGCCATTCTGGTGAAAAAACCCTCCTATAGAACAACAGGTGACTATGGCTTGTCTGCTAATAATTTATTGAACAATACAGATAAAAACTATATTTTTTCTGGTGTCACTGCCTACCACCCAGCATTTTTCCAATATGCCTCAACCGGCCGCTATTCGGTTACACCATTGATGCGCCAATTTGCAGATCGCAATCACGTCACAGGAGAACTATATCAAGGCATCTGGTTTGACATTGGCAGTTTAGAGCAATTGTCTCTAGCGGAAAAATCGATAGCATAAAACACCTAAAACTCATCCGTAAAGGGTATACATTACCCGGCTTAGTTGTTTTTAGACCTGCCAACAAGTCCCGCTTCCCTAGGATGATGATGATCTCTAAGGTCTCCCATCTGTTCTTTTTGCAATCCCAAATTATCAGAAGGCTGATTCGTAGCAGATTGTTGTTCCTTTTGTACCTCAACCTCCGCACGTTGCTCATCTACCATAGCCACTGCCTCGGGGGGAGCCCAGATCATGTTCAATTCAAGTGTGGGGTCTATTTTCTTCGCCGTTGTTCCTAGTCCAGTAATAGGATCTTCCAACAATTTCGTGATTTCCGTACTAGGAACCAATTGATCGGTAACAGTACCATCTTTCAAACGCCGATAAATAACACCGGTATCATCACTCGCCATGTTATGTGAAATCAACCAAGAGTGAAACATTTGATCAATCACTAGCTCAGTATCTTTATCTGCTACCAATTCCCCATTGATCAAATAACCACGATTCAACTGAGAATTTTTATCAATATAATACACCATGTCAATATTCGAAACTGTCTTACCTGCACCCAATTTCGCGTTGAGAAGCTTCATACCTTCTATGGCAGAAGCATCTAAATAGTTGATGGTACCCGCTTTGATATTCTCGAGTTCGATTTGGGTAGCAGTCGCTCCCCAGGTTTTCGCAGAAATCTCAGCAAGACATTTTTCTCTGATCCGCGTGACTTTCGTGGTTTCATCCAGCGCATCTATGACCGATTGATACTCATCAACAGCGTTATTTGCTTGCAAAATTTTATTTAATTTTACACGCAAATACCCATTCACGACCGAAGAAGTACTCGATAATTGGTTCGCCATCGCAATACTTTTACCATCAGGCAATATAACATCCATCATTTATCCTCTAGAAGGCTTAACAACGTGGCGCAATGTAAAGTCAAATTCATCTACTTGTATGGCATCCCAACATGCTTGCTCAATGCTCATCAAGATCTCCATTTCTTTGGGTAACAGCAATCCCAATGACACTTTTTCTAATAAACGTGCGTGTAAAGCCTCGCGCGTATCGCGCGATTTGGCAATCATAGCATGATACAGATCTTCATGCTCCGTCAGCAATTGGAAAGCGTGTTCCATTTTGTCGACAGGTTGCTCCGGGTCACCACTCAAGTAAACAGATGCTGCCAGCAATTTGCGGTAATCATTCGAATGCTGCATCAATTGAGCCAAATGGTGACTCGCTTGATCCGAAGGATAACGCATGGTTTGTCCCCAAGGGAACAGGAAGCAGCGTAACACCAACCCAATAGCCCGAACAGGAAAATTCTGACAAAAATCTATCATGGCTTTTTGCGCATGATAAAAACAATAACTGACTGCCCAAGTTGCGTGAATTTGGTGATCTCGGCTATGACGATGCTCTTTCGCCAAACGCAATGCCGCTGCGGCCATATACAGATAGGACATCCCGTCTGCGAGCCGGGCGGACAAACGTTCTTTGCGTTTTAAGGAGCCCCCTAAAAATATCAAAGAAAAATCAGCCAACCATGCAAACGCATGACTTAAGCGCATCAAACGCTGACAATGTTTTTTAAATACCCCATTTGGCACAGAAATCAAACATCCACCGGTCCATGCAGAACAAACGGCTTTGGCAAAACAATGCAACGAATAATAAATATGTTGCCAAATCAATCGATCAAATTTTTCTCGATCATCGCTACGAACTGCCAACAGTTCTTCGCGAATGAAAGGATGGCAAGCCATCGATCCTTGCCCAAATACTAATAGATTGCGCGACATGATGTTCGCACCCTCTACTGTCACAAATATAGGAATAGAAGCATAATACGCTGCAAGATAATTGCTTGGGCCCAATACCACAGCACGCCCCCCATGCACATCCATCGCATCGTTGATGGTCATCCTTGCCAGCTCAGTGTTGTAATATTTGGTTAAAACAGACGCAACCGAAGGTTTTTTCCCCGCATTGACGGCTGCTACAGTTAATAAGCGCGTTGCGTTCAATAAATATTGACGACCTGCAATTTCAGCTAATTTTTCCTCAACCCCTTCAAATTGCCCAATTTCAACATTAAATTGACGCCGGACCCGCCCATACGCACCGCTCGTCAAATAAGCAATGCTCGAGGCCCCCACACTCAATGCGGGCAAAGAAATAGAACGTCCTATCGACAAACACTCCACCAACATTTCCCAACCTCGTCCAGCATTTTCTTGACCACCAATGATTTGCGTGATAGGCACAAAAATATCTTTACCACGGATCGTACCATTCATAAAAGGTTGTTGAATAGGCAAATGCCGATTCCCAATTTCCAATCCTGGCATATCTCGTTCCACTAAAACACAGGTGATCCCTTCCGTACCAACCCCCTCTAGCAAACCGTCGGGATCCTGTAAATTCAAGGCCAAACCAATCAATGTGGCCACTGGTGCCAAAGTAATCCAGCGTTTCTCGAGGGTAATAGACAAACCCAGAACCATTTTGCCTTTGACTTTCTGTTTCATCACGATAGCTTTGGACTGAATCGATGTCGCGTCACTACCTGCTTGCGGCTCAGTCAGAGCAAAACAAGGCAGATCAACGCCTTTTGCCAAACGAGGTAAATAATGTTGTTTTTGTTCCTCTGTACCATAATGTACTAATAATTCCCCTGGCCCCAAAGAATTAGGGACCATCACCGTCACGGCAGCCACCCCGGATCGGCTAGATATTTTCATCACAATATCGGAATGCGCGCGCGCAGAAAATCCCTTGCCACCGTACTCTTTGGGAATCACCAAGCCCAAAAAGCCATGCTCTTTGATATAGTCCCACACTGGCTTAGGCAAATCATGCATTTGCTCAATGGACCATTCATGCAACATACCGCATAACGTTTGCGTTTCATTGTCTAAAAAATCTTGCTCTTCCCTGGTTAATTCGGTACGAATGCTTTCCAAATTACGCCAATCCAATGTCCCGCAAAAAATTTCTTTCTCTATCCAGGTATCCCCAGCATTCAAAGCAGTTTCTTCAGTTTTTGACAATTTAGGGACAGAGCGCTTTGCGATTTTAAATAATTGCGCTGCGATAAGAGAACGCACCGTATCCAACCGCAAGATCAAGATACTGCCAATGATCGCAACCCACACCGGAATACCGAAAATCCACGGAAAGCCAATCACAAACGTAGCAATAAATAAATAAATCCCAGACACAATTTCCCAAAGCACAGGACTCAGTCCGCGATAGACAACAATTAGAGTAAAAATAAAATATAATAAGAATAAAAAAAACACAGTCATGAGTATCCATCCTCACAGCGTACATGTCAATAAGATAGCATTTGTATGCAAGCTGCTCAAGGAGGATAACGGAGTTTATCCCTTTCCAGGTCTCTGTGGCCGTATGATTTCGTTACATACATCAGGTAGCATATCCATATGCCACGCTTTCCACGTTTGTTCCATATTGAATTCACCTTTGGGCGCGCCATGAAACAAACGATACCGATCTTCCGGTTTTTCGCAACCGAATAGAATGATCACAGCTGGAAGAATCGTGATCGTACAAAGAAACTGAACAACACAATTCAAATGAATCCAAATACCAGGATCTTTTCCAAATGCTTCCTTAGCCTCTGCTACAGCTGCACTAAATCCTTGGGAAAATTTCTTTTGTAGCCCCATAACATCTGCATCCTTTTTCCCAATCTCGGCAAAATAATGCTTGCCCAGTTTTTCTAGTTTACTGTGTAACCGTTGCAGATCTTTTTCATAGCGCGGAGGGTATATCAATGGTTGGCTAGCATCTGTTTCCTGATCAGTCATGTCTGATAATTGTGAGCGTTCCAGCGCTTTCAAATCAACAATATCCTGTAAATAACGATCGTACTCCGCTCGAAAGACGTCAACTGGATCAAATATAACTTCTACCAATTCCCCACTCAGGACGTTGTCATAAGCAACTGTCATTTGTGCTTCTAACGTCCTCAGCCCTGCGGTAAAGCCTAGGCGCAAATTATCTGGGACAGCAACACTCGCTTCTAAAACCATACGATTAAAATCTTTTTTGTAAGCTTGAGTTTCTTGCTGCGTATTCACATACATTTCGTCCAATTTTGTGCAATAAGCGATGCTCTTATCAAATAATGCTTTTCCATAAGTTGTAAACTTGCTTCCGAAGTCTGGGGCGGTTTGCACAAAAACCTCTATCTCACTTTGAAAATCAGAATAAGCTGCATGAATAGTATCACGCATATTCTCTACAGCAGCGCTATGATCCTTTTTTAATCGATGATGTGCCGTATATATCGCTGCGGTTTTCGCAACATTATCTTTATTCACTACGAGTAGACTACGCACTTTATCCTCATACCGATCAGGAGATGGGAACGCTTTGAGCTCCAATGTTTGAAGTGCGTCCTCTCGAGACATAGGTTCTCGCGTCACTTCTACCAATTCAATGGTAGATACCTTGGCGTATTCTCCTCTTTGACTACTCGTCATGATTCATCCTAAATTATAGATACCTTTCACGAAAAAATTTTAGGTATATTGGTCACTATGGCGTGTTTAAACCTAAAATCCCTACATTAGTTTTAGACAATTAACGCTGATTTGTCAAAATTTGAGCAGAAAAATCTTGCCAAAAAGCAGGTTTTCAGGGATAATTGGCGTTATTTCTCTTATGGTCATTGGATCTTATGACAGTGCGTAAAATCTTATATCTGCCTGATGCACGTTTGCGTCTAGTATCTGCCCCAGTCACTGTCTTTGATGATCAGCTTCAGATCTTGATTGACGATATGTTTGAAACCATGTA
Organism: Legionella genomosp. 1; assembly: GCA_945878975.1. GTDB lineage: Bacteria > Pseudomonadota > Gammaproteobacteria > Legionellales > Legionellaceae. The sequence goes on along the minus strand of CAMCUM010000029.1, from coordinate 6,603 downwards.
TCACGCCCGTGGCGTTGGTTTGGCTGCCGCACAAATCGGGGTGAATTTACGTCTCTCTGTCATTGATGTCACTCGCGACAAAACCCAACAATTGGTACTCATCAACCCTGAAATCATCGCCTCACAGGGTGAAGTGGCTTATCAAGAAGGCTGTTTATCTGTCCCAGGTGCCTATGACACAGTCAAACGCGCAGAAACCGTCACCGTACGCGCCTTAGATCGACATGCAAACTCTTTTGATATCACCGGCTCTGACCTATTAGCAGAATGTTTTCAACATGAAATTGATCATATGAATGGCAAATTATTTGTCGATTTACTGTCACCTTTAAAACGCACCATGGCACGCCGAAAATTGGACAGGTATCTCCGTGATCAAGCGCAAAAAAAACATGAATAAACTTAACATTGTGTTCGCCGGAACACCGGAATTTGGGATCCCTTGTTTAGACGCGCTCTTTACCTCTCACCACCATATTACAGCCATCTACACACAGCCAGACCGCCCTGCAGGGCGCGGGCAAAAACTGCAAGAATCTGCAGTCAAACTTTGGGGGTTGCAGCACCAGATTCCTATCTACCAACCGATGAATTTTAAAGCACCAGAGGTGATTGCGACCCTCGAGGCTCTAGCGCCTGATCTCATGGTGGTGATAGCTTACGGTTTGATTTTGCCGCCAGCCGTTCTAGCGATTCCACGCTTAGGGTGCGTCAATGTCCATGCATCTTTGCTGCCAAGATGGCGCGGTGCCGCACCGATCCAACAGGCTATTTTAGCCGGTGATCATGAAACAGGTGTCTCCATCATGCAAATGGATGTTGGTATGGATACGGGTCCTTATTTTACGATGCGTACCTGCCCCATTACAGCCAATGATACGGGAGAGGAACTCCATCAGCGTTTGAGCGACTTAGCTCCTGAACCATTGCTCGCAACACTGGACAACCTCAGCGCTGAAACAGCTCAAACCATCGCGCAAATAAATGAGCTCGCTACATACGCACCCAAGATCCTGAAGCAAGATGCAGCCATTGATTGGCAACAACCCGCAGCGCTCCTAGACCGTCAAATCCGCGCCTACTATCCTTGGCCGATCGCTTTTACTCAAACAGAATCGACGACTATTCGTATCCACCAGGCCAAATTCGTTTCGCATCCCCATCATCAAGCCCCTGGCACAATTGTAGCACTGAGTGCAGAAGGAATGCTGGTCGCAGCAGGGCAAGATGCGATCTTAGTCCAAACCATACAATGGCCGGGAGGGCGCCCCATTTCTATGGCAGATTATCTCAATGCGCAACGTAAAGAATTGTCTATCGGTACTATCCTCCAATGAAAATCAGCGAACGCGCGCATGCGTTAGAGATTTTGCTACGCCTGCTGCAAAAGCATCAACCCTTGGCAAAAAATCTGCAAGATCCTACGGTGTCTCCTTTCACAAAAACCTTATGTTTTGGAGTAGCACGTCATTATTATCGTCTCGCAGCCATTGCAGATAGCCTTGTGGATAAACGGCCCAAAGAACTTGGGATTTGGATCTGCCTCTTAATGGGGTTATTACAAATAATCGTCCTCAAACTCCCAGAATATGCAGTCGTGCAAGAAACCGTTGCCTTATTGCCACGCAAACAAGCTTGGGCGAAAGGCTTTGTAAATGCGATCTTACGCCGCTTCTGCCGAGAGCAAGCCGCGATCCTGAAAAAACTGATACCCGATCCCGAGTTCATGTCGATGCATCCTTTCTGGTTAATTGAAAAAATCCAAAAGGATTGGCCACAACATTTTCAAGCCATTTTGACAATGAATATTCAACACCCACCAATGTCTGTGCGTGTCAACCTTCAGCGCATCAGCTTAGAAAATTATGTGGCGCGCTTAGAGCAAGCCCAAATCGCTTATTCTCGGATCCCGCATACCACTGCTGGACTCATTATAACGCAACCTTGCTCTGTGCAGGAACTCCCCGGTTTTCTGGAGGGAGAGCTATCTGTACAAGATGGCGCAGCCCAATTGGCAGGACCTTTATTAGACCTAAAACCTGGCCTGCGTGTATTAGATGCCTGCTGTGCACCAGGTGGAAAATTAAGCCAAATATTAGAATTGGAGCCAGAATTAGCGGCTTGTGTTGGCATAGATGTCGACGCACAACGCCTAAAGCGTGTCCAAGATAATTGCACACGCTTAGGATTACAGCCCAGTTTACAACAAGGCGATGCGACCCAACCACAAGCCTGGTGGGATGGGCGGCTTTTTGATCGAATTTTGCTGGATACTCCTTGCTCCGCAACCGGCATCATACGCCGTCATCCCGATATCAAGATTTTACGAAACTTAAGCGAAATACAAGCCATTACCAAAGTCCAAACCCAAATCTTAACTGCTCTTTGGCCACTTTTAGCTCCTGGGGGTATATTACTCTATGCCACATGCTCAATCATGCCAGAAGAAAACAGCCAACAAATCGCAGATTTCCTACAACAACACCCCGACGCACAGCCCCAAATCATAGAGCAGGCCTGGGGCCATGCGACAGGGCATGGCTGGCAAATCCTACCGGGGGAGCATAAAATGGACGGCTTCTTTTATGCGAAAATAAGAAAAGCATTCATCGCGTAATCAAGGTCTTCTTGACTAAAAAAAGACCTTGATTACATTATCTTGTTATAAAGTAACATCTATCGTCTTTGCTGCGATGGACCGCTGACACCTTGACAACCCTCTTCTGGTGTACACCCAGGCACGCCTGTAGCACCGGGTTCCTTAGCTGCCAAAGGACACGTGACGTTGAAAGATTTAACGGGGTACCATGAAAAAGCAACCGTGCCACCATCAATTGACGTTGAGCAACATGTTTTTTTTATGCCGCCTTCGCATCGTTCATATTGAGCATTGGTCGTGCCAGCCCATAAATTAGAGGCAAGCAAGGTTACTATTGAAAAAATCGCTACGGTTTTAAGCAACTGTCCTGTAAAAGTAGATGTCTTCACACTCGTCTCCTGTTAATAATCTTATTTTTGATAATTTTTTTTCCAAACTTAATTTATGTCATGCTTGTAACACTGTCATCTCTCTATCCACAGTACATGGCTTATCATGGTTAGTAGCTTGATTCACACTCTTTAAATAGTTATTTTTGCAATACCGTTGTACTGTGCGGCAAGCGCGATGATCTGTTTGAGTTAGAATATGTTTTCTTTCTAAAATGGGCACCGTATGAACCGCTGATTCCACCGTATTAATTCTAGCTTGCAATCTTTTGGGTGCGCCTAATAAAACCTTAAAACGTGAGAGGTGCTGCATCTGGTGTGTCCATTGAGACAGGCGTGCTTGAACAAATCTCATTTCATCCGATTGCACTGCTTGCAAGGCAGTTTGTAAGGTTTGTTTTATCTCGGGATCCACAAAATGTCCACTATAGAGCTTTCGGGCATAAACATCGATAAAATCTTGCATGGCAGGATCTGTATAACCGAAGCGATAAGTAGCAATTTGAGTTAATAACGCTAAACACTGCGTCAATTCTTCTAATTCTTGATGCACGTGCATAAACGTTGTCAACGATTGCGCTTCTACAATCTTTTTTTCATAACGGATGACCAAATCTTGCTTATATGGGGTTGGCATACCATCCCATTCTTCTAATTGATCGAGTAACGCAAACAATTCACAAATTTCTGCCCGATCTTCTGAAGATTGAATTTGCTGCTGCAAAGCCGATGACAATTTCTCAGCAGCGAATGCGTAAGCAAGATCCAACGCCGAATTTTTTTGATGTAAAGCAGTATAAAAGTCATACTCTGTCTGCAACCCGCCTGTTTTGATGACATTGCGGAGAACGCGAGACAATTGTTGATACTCTTGATCGGAAAATAAGCAAGCATCTGCGGACTTGGTTGGATCCATCATATAAAAACTACGTTTACAAGCAAATATGTCTGTACCTATGGGACCCAAATTTCGCATCGTTTGCAAAATTTCTTGCGCATAATGATCTGCCAGCGTCTCATTACGTTCTTGTTTAGCAGCATGATATTGATTAATATTCAGTGCAGGCCAATAAGCCGATGAGCCAACTAATTCAGTAATAGGATCCTTCACCGATTGGGCAAAACCAAACTCAATTAGCCTCACACACCCGTGATCATCTATCGTAATATTATCAAGATTGATATCAAAATGTGCATATTCAATACCATTATCAGATAATTTTCCGTTGTGTAATAGATGAAGTTGCCAAGCAATTTTTCTAGCAATATTCTTTTTCTGATCAAGATTCCATAACGAGGCAAGGCGCAATTTTTTATCGAGAGAATCGCCAAGATATAGTAAAGAATGATAGTTTTTTTCTTGTCCCGTTACGGACATTCTAGATATTTTAGGATCTATCATCAAACCAAGATCCAAATTGGCCTTCGCTTCGTTATTGGTTTTCTCTATTTTAACTGCATACAAATGTCCTTTCTGATCGCTCCCATATTTCACCGCACCAAAACCAAAGCGATGCTCCGCATCTCGGCTATTTTCTTTGGTTGCCAAAGCAATCACTTTCTTCCCAAAATTAAGATAAGCATGTTTAGGTGGATGCGTCTGATATAATTTTCGCCATTGATCACGCCGAATGGCTACTTCATCAGGGTATTGTTGAAAATAAGCCTCAGCCATTTGAAACTCACGCTGCATGGCTGTCTGATCTACATAAAAAAATCCTTTTTCACGTAAATATTCCATAGGTATTTTATTTTTATGAATCACCATATGAAACAGTATAGTTGATATTTTTCGAGCTGCACGGACATCAAAACAACTTGTCTAGAAGACTGTATCGAGATTAAAAAAATCTCATGTCTTGCTAGAATTTTTCATGTGAACTAGACCTAACTGGCTGATGCCATCCCGACGCCAAATTTAAATAAGGATTGTTTGAAATGTCTTCCCAAATTTTCGCATCTTGTTCCGAAACGATCTCAAGATAATTTGAATCCAACTCCACTTCAATTCGCTCTCCGTCATACTGTGCCAAACTCTGGAGATCCGCTATTTTTAAATCATTATTTCTCAAATCAAGATGTACAACAGTGCTCGAGGTTCGGCGATTTTTTAATAAATCCATCACCGTTGCAATGATTTGCGATTTTTCTACAGCACTACATTCTTGTAGCCGTTGATATAAATTAATGTTTGCTGCATTATTTTCAATCATTTTTTTAGAAAGAGCCTCTATTTTTCCAACTTTATCAAACATCTTAACCCTCCTCACAATTCAAACATCAGCGATGTACTCTGACATCATCATCCCTATTATCGTTAGCAACTGAATTGATTTTTCTATCTAAAATTGCTAACGATAATACAAAAGTCTCAACCCCAATTTCCCGTATGATATAACGTTTGTTGTTTTCAAAAATACTTTTCAGTGGCGACAAATCATCTCTCTGAGCATTTTGTATGCTCTGAAGCAAATCTAATTTATTCATTTGTTGTTTTGTTTTATTGTCGATACTTTCCAATTTAGTAATTTTTGCCGTCAATCTACTGATCAAATCATCTTCAGAATGGGTAGCAAGCCTCAGTTCTCTCATTCCAACACGAATATTTTCGACTCTAGAAAGGCTTTGATCTCTCAATTGTACCGCTTGAGCTTCGGTTAAAAGTTGAGAGTGTACATTCTTAATCTCCTCAGGCAAATCACTCACATCAATGCTTTCTAAAATTTTAAGATACGTTTTAAAATCATTTTCATCAAATTTTAATATGCCATCCAGCATCTTATCGTGGTACTGCGTCTGATAGAAATGCAATAATTTTGCACGAAAATCTGAACTTGCTTGCCGTAAATCTTGCTGCACGGATTCCATACTAAATTGTGCATGACGCCTTTTTTGCTCATGGGGAAGAATGCGATGCTGTGTCGCAAATGGTTGGTGTAGCTTGGCGCACATATCTGATAACCTTATCTCCGGTGTGAAAGGAGTTAATCCGGTTCGCATGAGCAGATGATTGTGTGCATAGAATGCTTGAGTTTGAGCAAACCTAAACGTCAACTGACAACATTGCACCTGTAACGCTTGCTGCTCTGATGCTAATTTTTCTTGAATCAATTCAAGAATTTTTTCAATTAATTCATTTATTTTCTCTGTATCATTGGGTTCATAATACCCTAACGCTTCAATGGCTGATTGAATATGATCATCCGTACGCAAAATACCTACATATTCCAACTCAAAATCAACTGTTTTTGAAATTTTAGCAAGCACTATGTCTAGATTATCATGAGCGTTGGTTGGCCGGCCTATCCACGAGCCAGCCGTCCCAACCAACTCCAATGACTTTCGCAAACTACCTGATTTCATAGTGATATTATCTGGTAACAGCTCAAAACTACTTTGGTTTTCTGTATCTTGTAGGACATGTAATTTTAACATATCAGGTCCCGCTTTCTTGATAGCTTCCGCATAAATAACTCACCTTACGCACACCCCTTGTTTCGTAACTGAAATTAATTAAAATTCTGCTCCTGCTTTTATGGAGGAGCAACGCATGGATATGCTTGATATTTACACTGACTATTTGATATGCCAAAACAAGCACGCGACTGCAACGGG
>CAMCUM010000028.1 GCA_945878975.1 Legionella genomosp. 1 | reverse complement strand
CGTTAGAATCGTTATATTACGAGTTTGTTCTTATTTATCAATTGAATGAGCAATTAAATTGGCTCAGTTGTAATTTGACCATCTCCTGGATGCCGCGGACAAGCCGCGGCACGTAGGCGTCGGGGATGAATTGTAAACAGGCCCTAATGTTCTGCAAAACATATTTTTTATTGTTAATACTAGGCTTCGGTCCGTCTTGCTGGTTAAGTAGGCCATATAAAAAGTAGCTTTCTTATATTTTTGCGCTAGCTCCCATATCAGGTTACACACTACTTTCTATTCTCTGCGTCTACCCCTTGGCGGCGTCTTTATCTAATAATAACTGGCTCATGGTTGTGTTGAATGGCCTGCTCATTTGTTCGATTAGCTTAGCAATAACTTATGCTTTTATTTTTCGAAAAAAAATGACCATGCCGCAATGGAAATTGAGTGCTATCCCCATTGGGATCATCATTACGATTGGAGTAGTATGGTTTTATTTGCATAACTTTCAAGACGGCTTATTTTACCATCATTTGGGTCCAGATATGATTAGCTTTACCTCAAGCGCCGATTGGATTGGGACGCACGGTAATATGCTAGCTACTGCGCCAGAAACCCGCGAACTCCTGGTCGTTGCACTGCGTTGGGGATTGCCTGCATGCTTAGCAGTGATAAAACTCGCTCTCCACACATCCGTATACCAGATTATTTTTCCTGTCATACTCATCATATTTTCTCACTGTATCGTACTCACCACGCTGCTTATAACTGATAAATATCAGCAAGATTGGCAAAAAACAGGCCAAATTATTGCGATTGCTATCTTATTACAAGGTTCACTACTCAATTTTATGAACGAAGGATTTTATCCTTATATTATCGGCGTTGGTTATTTCTCAGTCATCTCAGCTTTCAGTCAACTCCATTCACGTGCGCTCAAACTGCCCTATCAAAGTCTCATTATCGTCGCACTATGTATTGGAACGCTCATCGTTACTTGCAGTGAATTATTTTCCTTAACTGCAATGTTTCTAATAGGTGTGACCGTGATTCGGCAAATTAAAACGGTCAAAGCATTACGCTACATTGATCTAATCGATGATATTTTAGTTAATTCGTTCCTAGATGGCCGATTGTTAAACACCTGGACGCTCACTACTATGTGGGGCGCTCCTTTACCGAAAATGGATGTCCGCAATAAAGCGGTCGTAGAACTATTATCAAAAAAAATCATGCTCATCGGGAATAAAACTCATTTTCCCAAAGCACTGTTACAAGACCATCAGCCTATTTTAAAGACTAGGAGCTACTATGTTTTCGACACAGGAAGCAACCTTGCTGAATTAGTACAAGGAGAAGATGAAGACGCTAATATGCAACGAATTTATGCCAAACTACATGAAACATACCGTTGATAAGGGGTCCTGTGGAAGAACCCCCAAAAGTGGGCGTTCTGCGTTAAACCGCTTTCCAGACGTGCCATTTTAAGTGTTTTTCAAGTTCGTGGAATAACCACCAAAAATGTTAATTCTGACTAGATGGTAAAGATTTTACAGGACATGCCTCTGCTCAAGAGAACATAGCAAAAGCAAAGAATAAATCGTTGTTTATTCTTTGCTAATGTGTGGTCATTTATCCTCGATAGACGTATGGCATTGCTCGTTTATATCCCTCTTCAATTTCTTTAATATACCACGCCATATCCTCATTTAATTCATCTACTTTACGTGCGGTAGATGTTGGGATTGGTTTAAACATACCACATTTAAATTCTTGCATATTTGCAAAAAAAGGAGTTTTATCCCCAGATATTGTTCTTCCAATTTTTTTATCTAAAAAAGCAAAGAAGTTGACCATTAAATCCAAGCAAACACAGAGTTCACGTAGAACTGGGCAGTTTCTGCCGAAACTACGATGATTGGCAAATTCACTGTCATTCTGAGCTTCATTAACAATTTCTTGACTTGCTCGAAGGGCCCCAAGCATATCTGGATAATCGATGACAGTGCCGCGTAATGTGTCCATATGAAACATAATTTTGTAATACATCTCTGTCATTTGATTAGCAACTACTTCATATTTCTTATTAATTACAACTGGATGATTACTATTATCCAGTTTGAAAGCTTTGTTATTTAATGTTTCCACAAGTTCATTCAGGCGTTGTAGCATTGGGTCAAGGCTATCTTTTGCAAGCTCAAACGTAGCTTTAAGGGTTTGATTATTATCATTATGAATGGCAAGCTCAATTTTGCTAGCGCCTGTTAATTTTACACGACCGTTGAGACCATCTTCTGTGAATGTTCCACTTCCTGATTGATATGTATAAGTTTTTTCAGGCTGATCTTTATAAAAAACGATAGTATCATCTTGATCATATTGGTGACGACGTGTTGAATCAGTTAAAATCACATGAGCAGAATTTATCTCGTTAAATTCTGCTTCAGCTAACTGTCGCACATTATCTGGTAAAGCGCTTGTTTTGTCAGGATGGCATTTGAGAGCCTTTTTTCGATAGGCTTTTTTAATTTCCTCGAGATTAGTACTCATAAAAACACTCCTTAACGAATAATTGATATATTATACCACAATTATATCAAAATTAAAACATATATGGATGTTTTTTATTCAATTATGACTGCCGCTAAGTTAATAAAATAATTACGTTATATCTTTACACCTATATCAACGTTTCGATGCCTTAAATATAAATACAAGGTTGTTTTAGATATTCCCAATTGATCTGCTATTTTTTGAACAGGAATAGTTCCACTCTTATACAAAGTTTCTGCAATAAGTGATTTATCTTTAGCCGTTTGAGTTAAGCCTTTAGGTCGACCGCCTTTGCGCCCTCTTGCTCGCGCTGATTTTAATCCAGCCTGTGTTCTCTCACGAATCAATTCACGTTCAAATTCGGCTAATGAGGCAAAAATTCCGAAAATTAATCTGCCTTGGGCAGTTGTTGTATCGATCGGATCATTCAAACTAGTCAAACCTACTTTCTTTTCAATGAGCTTATTTGTTAATTGAATGAGATGAGCCAAATTACGACCAAGCCGGTCTAATTTCCAAATAACTACTGTATCGCCTTCGCGTAAATTACGCATAATCTCATCAAGAACAGGACGAGCAGTTTTTGCTCCACTGGCGATTTCTTCATGAATGACATCACAACCAACTTTTTTGAGTGCGTCAATTTGCATGGACAAGGACTGATCTTTAGTTGAAACACGCGCATACCCAATTTTCATACACTTTAGTCCACTTTACTAATAGAAAAACGATATTTTGAACGAAGATTTACTGAACCGCTTTATCTTACCAAAAAATAGCGTACAATGCGAACTTCGTTGACTGAAAACTCAGTCCATCCAAACCTCCGTTTTTTTGAACCCGCATGACGAACCTCAAACGTATTTATCTCCTACCTGAATCTGAAATTGCTGATCTCTATGCAAGGCTGTCATTGCCCATGCACCAAAGTCAATATAAACTTGCCCCCAAAATCCCAAAAATATTCCAGTTGCCACACATAATGCTCTCAAAACAGAACAATTAAATATGTTGCGCATTAAAAAAACAGAAGCAAGGATCCCATTTGCAGCAAAAAATGATTGATATAAATATCCAAATCGGTATGTTTCTTTCGGAAGAATTTCTGAAAAAAAACTAAAAAGAATCATGATGGTAGGTCTTCTAGTTATTTCAATGGCGCCCATTAATGAAACCGGGTCTAACAAAAAACTAGACCCGCCACACCTCATAGCTTGATAATATGTTTTATGTTGAAATGTTAATGATGCCCCCACATAGGCAATTTGATCCCAAATCCAAGCTTGAAAAAGAGCAAACTGTAATCCACCGATCCAATAAGGGGCGAGAATAACAAAAAAAGCTAACAACCAAAGGAATAACACTAAAATATCTGTTTTTGAAAATTTTATTCGCTCTTTTAAATAATCAAATTTTTTATAAAGCGTTATGCTAGAAATTAAAAGTACGGTCACCCAACAGATCGTGAATAAATGCGCTTGGCTGACTTTGTGTTTATAAAGAATTGTGGCCAAAAATCCAATGAACCCGTAGCCAAAAATAGGAGTAACCCAATATTTATTCTTAAAATAGGAAGAAGGAATAAAATAAACAAAAGGCAGGCCTAATAAGAAACTTAAAGATAGGGTGCTAACAATAAAAACACAGTCCATAGCAAACAAAATAACCACTCCTTTATCACGCCCAGTTTACCCTGTCGCACTGCTCATCCTCTGGATCCGGAAGTTTAGTAAGATCGCTGGATTCTCGACATAAAGCACATGACATCCGCCACCAAAGTCATTGATAGATACAAATGCTCTTGACCTGATGCTTGAGCGCGGCAAATATTATCAGTAGATGTCATGATATACTAGAGTTATGTTACTAAGACGAAAACACGACTTTGTTATACCAAAAAAAACTGAACATGATAGACAAGATCCCCATGCTCATTTGAACAATCACTGGATTCAAGTGACTGAATTCAACCAAGACAGGCACGACAGTGAGAGTCACCAACAAATAACTCATCTGAAATAATAGAAACTTCCCTATTTCAGCCGAGCAGTTCCCCTGCGTACGAAAGACAAGTAGTTTATTGGTAGTATACGAATTTAATACCGCTACGCCATGGCAAATCACCAACATCACCATATAATGAGTTCTATAGGCTATCAATACCCAATAAGCGATAGGAAAAAGACTCAATCCTACTAAGGTATTAAAAGCACCAACGACAAGGAACCGCATCATTTTTTTATCAAGCATTTTTTTAATTTGCATCATATTTACGTTTATACACGGTGATCAATGACCCTCTTTGTAGCGGCACATAGTCATTTTGAATGCCATAATATAATTGACGCATATTTTTCATAACCTGCACGCGCCCATAAGATTCTTGATAAGTTCTCTCGCCTAAATAAGAAGAAGGTAGCAAAACATCTCCACGTAAATCCCTAATAATATCCGAATCCACAAACAAATAAGTCGGCTGATTCACTTTAATCGCTTGAATACATCGATCGATATCCCGGTGCGATAGTAAATCTAAAGCTAAGTTCACCACAGGTAATGCATGGGATCGATGTGCCAAGATTGGTAAAATGGCATCATACTTAGAAATAAGATACATGGAGGGACCCGATGCGTACTGATCAATCAAATTCACAGACTCTATAAACAACTGCGGTGCCATCGTAGTTTGAAAAACCCCATATTGGAATGTCCAATTATGGACAACATGCGTTGCAAACACTTTATTGTAACGAGCCATATCTTTGTAAAATAAAGTCAGGCTCGGAATATACAAAAGCAAGACCATGGATACCAGACCAATCCTAATACCAGTAATACGCTCTTTTTTTACAGCGCAAAATAAATAGATCCAGGTCATACACAACAAAATTAAAGTAGGTGCACATACTAAAAAATGCTGAAAAGAGGGATACCAAATATAATAAATAAGTTGCAATTGCGCATAAAAAAACAAACACCATGCGAGCCAATAATAAGGCGAATCCGTTTTTTTAAACTGGATATGCAATAAATAGACCAGACTAATTCCAAATATCACAATGCTAATTCTGAGAGTAGAAGTACTGGGAAACGCATACCCAAGCAGCATATACCACAAATTATAATTTACGCCATGCCATGGTAAAAAATACAATACCCCAGTAATACCTAAGCCCAATAAAGCAATCAACCATTGCGCCCATGCGGCACGCTGCACCACTAAATTTCTAATAAACGTCGTTCCCAAGCAAGCCAAAACCAAAAACAGACCAAAATCTTTACTCCATAACACAGCTATAAAACCCGTTACCAAAGTCATGCATAAATACAAAAGGCTGTTTTTTTGCAAATAACGGAAAAAAAAGAAAATCATCACCATATCAAATATATGCCGCATCGGGTTATAACCAGGTGCGAGCAATATTAATTGATAGCCTAACATCAAGATACTTGTGCTCAGTAATACCGCCCCCATACAAACAAAGTCTGCACGCCGAAAAAGCTGATATACCACGGTTAAAAATATAAAAAAATAAAGCGGATAAAAAACATAGATTACTTTAAAATAATTGTCGAAGCTCACACCACCCATTGCAGTTAAAATGTGTTTCAGAAAAACCGCCGATCCACTTCCATAAATGAGAACTTGTTTCGAAATATCAGCGCCTTGTGACAAAGCTAATACAGGATTTAAGACCCAGCTGTGATGGAAAAAAAACCATCCGGCCTTTGTTTTTTCTTCAATTTCCATACTATTTTTCGCAATAAACGCTTGTTCTTCTGCAGTATATAATCGCTTTTTATCAATAGCATTTTTGTTATTTGTCTGCGTAAATAGTATTTTTATTTTATCTTTGCTGGGTTGATCCTCTTGATATATTTCTAACAAAGCAGTGTAGTCCTCTTTGCGCATGTTCCCTTTTAAAGACAACGATTGGGACCCATCATCATATAAAAAGAGGTGATGACTTTCAGCACTCAAAAAAGGAACCAATAAGGGTCGTTTTGGTATCGATATTTTTTCCATATCGGAAGCAGACAAGACACCCTGATCTTGGCGCGGATCATAATGATGAATTCCGCCTATACTGCGTTGATTAATGTATTGAATATTATCTATTATTTTCCCATTATCAAGGATGGTTTGTTCAGGAATGTCCATGAACTCATCATGAATGTTCATTGGCTTAAAAATGAGAGGGTAAAAAACCCACAAAAATAGGATAGAAACAATAACACCGATCATCCACATCTCTGTAAGGCCCAAATTAAGTTTCGTTTCAAGCCATGTGATACCGTGCTTGATTTTTACTCTGTACAAAAAAAAGGGTAATGCCAAAAGACTGAACAACCACACAAAAGTATCTAAGAAAATATATTTGGGGATGGTCACAAGCCCTACATTTATCACAATGCTAAAAATAAAATAACCAATAGCCCAAGGCGGCCTGATTTGTTTGACCACAGATTGATGCGTACTGAGAACAAATGTGAACCCGAAATAAATCCCCCAAAAAACAAACAAGGCGATCAGGGACATCCCAAAAAACAACAATTGCGGTAGTTTGTTATGTTGAAACGAGGCACTCCAAGCGCACATATGGTTGATAACCTGATGTAAATCCATATGCTGATAGAGGTATCTCGACAACACCCAACTAAGTTTACATAAGCCTATACTAAATATCACAAAATAAAGAAGAATTATATTTTGAATAAACGTTGTTTTTTGCGCGCTGTATCTCATGATGATGCGATCACTCAGTTAACATTAAATCAGCATCAGTAAGGGTATGTTGCATTTTTTGTAATGAAAGATGATACCGTTCCTGCATCATTTTGATCCGATCTTCGTCTTCTCGCGCAATCACACTGTAATAGTTTCTTTTGTTTTTTAACCACATGATTTCAAATTGCACCGCTTTGATAAAAGCCATTTCTGGATTTTGGATTGCGGCAGGGCAAGAGAATATAATTTTACGCGTTTCAAAACGGTCGAGATGCCCCGCTGGGAACGCACCAAAAAATGGAATAGAATCGACAGAAACACCGCCACCCACTACCACTTTTAAGCCACGATCTTTCGCTTGTTTTGCTAAATCCAATGAGATATCCAAAACTTGTTGCGAATTAACTTGCGCGCGCCCTATACCCATCGAACCTACCATGTCTACCCGACCAATGACAATGCCATTTAAGTATTTAATTTCTGGAATTGACAACATTTCAGAAAAACATTGGTAAGCAGATAAAGTTTCAATATTAACCAAAATCTCGACTTGCTCTAGGTTATTCCCATAAGCCACTTGTGCAGCGCGAATAAATTTTTGCAAGGCATAGGGTGTTTCAACCATCGGGGCAATAATACGTTGTGCACCTAAACTAATGGCATCAAACATGTCTTTAAGGGCTTCACAACCCCCTATTTTAATATTCAAACCCAACCCTGGAACAGAGGACGTCACATCTTTCAAGCGCATGGCTTCTTCCATCCGTGTCCCTTCTGCTTCAAACTCTGCTTTGATGCCACTGACATGATAATTTTGCTTCAAATCTTGCAATAATTCAGTCATTTGCAACTCAAGTTTGTTCATTTTTACTCCATGTTGTTTTTAGGCAAAAAATCGCGCATATCCATTCTAAAAAAGATATGGTAATGGGTTATCCCTATTGGAACAAGACCAAATAAATTTATTTTATTAAAGGAACAGTTACTAGAAGGAATATCTTAACGCAATGAGCGTTTTTAATGACCTACGTCGCGTAAATTGCCGAGAAGATCAACCTCCAAGGAGCCAGAAACGCTACTCTCAAACAACGTAGCGTTATAAAAAGGAGGTAAAACAATGACCTATTTGCGTGGATCGCTCAGGGACAAGCATCGGGACATAGGGCTCTGAATTGTCAACAGACCCTAACCAAACGGAGTCAATGACCTAACCGGTACCGCGCCATGCGCTACTAAAATATCCATAATATCGGCTCTTTCGTTCGAGCCATTACAATCTCGAGCTAACAGATAGGGGGGGTTGCCATCAACATCTACCATATCAATATACCTTGCTAGCTGAACTGTAGACACGCTAGCACAATAACTACGTAACATGGCCGCAGAGCCATACTGCGCCATATGGTGGATCAAATTACGATTATTCCAATCTCCGATCGTCTGCATATTAGGAATCTTTAACAACATATCCACTATCGCGTCTTGTTTTGCATGATAGCAAAATAAATGGGTTTTTGATCAAAATGATTTCCCATAAAAAATATCGAATAATCTCCGCTCATCTCCGCTTGACGTATCAAATATTGCAGAGCAGCGTCATAGTTGGATAGCTGATACCAGGCACTCCAGCATCCAGCGCCGCTATTTGCTCAGTATTCCGTCGAATTTCTGTCGCCAATCCGTCATAAAATCGCGTTCTATATTCCTCAGAACGACGAATAACACTTTCCGGATAACGAGCATCCATAGCTGTATGTCGCTCATTCATTTCTTGGAGGATAGTGGTTTTGAGCTCAAGAGTCTCTGCGCGATGATACTGTTCAATCAATTGATTGAATTTTGTAATGTCACGATTCACTTCCAGAATAAATTCATGCAATCTTTTTTGATTTAAGGTACCAATTAATTCGCAACACTGTCTCTCTTGCGCTTCAGTGGCTTGATACAAATTACAAAGAGAGCGCTCCGTTGGATTTCCAAATGGGAATGCAATCGGTTCAATAGGAGAAAATTGAAGCTGATCAAGCTGTTCTCTAGACTACATCTACGTCCTGTATATAATAAGATATCTAATAAAGATCTAGACGTACTATATATACTTGTCAAATATAGATTTTATCTTTTTTTCCAAATGGTTATCCATTTTCACAGCGACAAATCCCAAATGACCAGGCGCATGCAGCATAACCAGCGTCACCTTATCTCCCGATACTTTTTTGTCTTGTTGTAATCTGGTCATCATATCTTGCGTATTCAGCGTTTTTAAAAGTTCGCGACTTTCTGAATCAATCAAAGTCAGACAGAGTGTATTGATAGCCAAACACTGCGCTTGTGCTAACAGCCCTTGCTCACAACTCATGTGATTCACAATCATCATACCAATCACTACTGCAATCCCATGCGGAATGGCGTAATCTGTCATGGCTTCGATCACATGTCCCAGCGTATGGCCATAATTTAAGCCTTTGCGAATACCTTGTTCAAACTCATCTACTTCAATCACAGCACGCTTCACAGCCAAGGCACTCATGATCAATGGCTGCAAACCATCCACCTGCTTTACCGCACCAGATTGCAACGAACTCTGAAAAAAATCGACGTAACTCTGTCCGCCTGTGATGCATAATTTTAAAATTTCACCCAAACCAGATTGGATCGCTTTCGCAGATAATGTTTGGAGGAATCTCGTATTGATCAAAACCTCTTGCGGCGAAGAAAACAAAGCCAATTGATTTTTAGAACCCCGATAATTAACGCCCGCTTTGCCCCCAATACAAGAATCAGACATGGCTAATAAAGTCGTAGGAAAAAACACCCAATTCAAACCTCGTTTATAAGTGGCTGCAACAAACCCACTGATATCTTGTGTGATACCCCCCCCCACAACTACTAAGGTTTCGCGTTTGGTTATCTGATGCTGATGCAGAAAATCATATAATGCCATAACACCTTCCATCCCCTTGAATACTTCTGTCGCAGGGATTTGAAATATTCTAGTTTCTGGCCAATCAATATTTTCGCCATATAAGGCATATACATTCTGATCAATGATCAAAACATTCTTAGGATCTGCGCCCAAACAGGCTTGAATGCTGGCGCAAGGATCGCTCAATGGATCTAAGGTCACACGATACGGCCTGGGAATTGACGCAACCGTAAAGGCTTGTGCAAGCATGAGGTCCGTTGATAAAGCCAAATCATGCGTATCAATTCTAAAACTCACTCCTGAAAACCCCCTGCAGTATAACCACCATCTGCAATAATAATTTGTCCATTGATATACCGATTATCTTCCGACGCTAAGAAATAAGCTGCTTTGGCAATATCGCTCACATCCGCCAAATGGCCGAGAGGAATGGCTTTTTGCATCTGAGCAATGATCGCCTCCGAATTATTCCGCCGCGTCAAAGTCGTTTCCACAAAACCTGGGGCCAAAGCATTGACTTTGATCCCTTGTGGACCCAGTTCTAAAGCCAAATTTTTCACCATACCATTCAAACAATATTTTGATGCGGTATACGAAAACCGTCCTTTACGCGAAATATCACCATAAATCGAAGAAATCGCCAAAATATGCCCGCTTTTTTTGAGTTTGGCGTGTTTGGCCAGCGCTTGCGTCATATGAAAAAACGCAAGGGCATTCACTGTTAGTGTCTGATGGAAATCTGCAGAAGGGATCTCAACAAACGGCTTGGGGAAATTAATCCCAGCACAATGAATAAAAGCATCCACAGCAGCCATTTGCTGAATGACAGCATCAATCTTCTCCGGCTGACTTAAATCGAGCTCAGCTCGCGTCGGTGCTAAAATCTGATAATCAGCTTGCTGAAAGCGTGCCAAAATGGCTTGTCCGATCTCGCCTCGTCCACCGGTCAATAATAATGTTTTCATTAGGATTCTATCGCCTCAAACATATTCTCTTGTAATTCCTCACGAGATAAAAACGGTGCCATATCCTCCATTGGACTGGTCACCATCCGCCCATCCGCCAAACGCCGCGACGAAAGTTTCGGTGCAAAGACTTGTTGTAAATCGAGAAATACTTCGCAGACAACTGGTCCAACATGGCGTAAAGTGGCTTCGATCCGTTCGGTCAATTCTGTATGCTGTTGGCAACGGATATAAGGTAACCCAAAGCCTGTTACGACCTTTTCAAAATCTGGAAAGCCCAAACCACTATCCGGTCCAACCCCAACTAAAGGTTCGCCAAAAAAGTTTTGTTGGGTTTGGCGAATGGAGTGGTAGCCGTTATTGTTTAAAATAAAGATTTTAATCGGGTATTGGTTGAAAGCAATGGTGGCCAATTCTTGAATATTTTGCATGACACTCCCATCTCCAGCTAGGCACACAATCTCTCGCCGTCCAGAAGCCACACACGCTCCAATCGCACCAGGCAAATCATATCCCATGGAGGCACAACCGGAATTGGTATACAGTCTTTGTCCGGCTTTCAGGATCATCGCTTGAAACGCGACCACACAGGCAGTGCCATCCCCACTTACAATAATTTGACCTTGGGGCAAATGCTCGCTTAAGCGCTGCATAAAACAATAAGGATTCACTTTATCTTGGAGGTCCCAATATTCAGGCAACACCGTTGGATACGTCGCGACGCGCTCACGACACCAATCTAACCACTTGCTGTGATCACACTGTGGCTGGGTTTGAGCATATTGTAACAATTGCGGAATAAACTCGGCCAAATCAGCTTGCACTTTCTGATCAAGCCGCAAAGTAGGTTTGTCTAATTCTGCAGCATCAATATCCACCATGATGATATGTGCATGACGCGCGAAAGATTCCCAGTTATAACTGATTTGCCGAATGTTCAAACGCGAGCCCAAGACCAATAACAGATCAGCATTTTGCACAGTAAAATTACCTGCGCGATCGCCTAATGATGCAGGTCGACCAGCATAACAAGGATGATCATTCCCAACCATATCATAGGTATTCCAACCACAAACTGTTGGTACTTGCAATGTTTCAATCAATTCTAAAAAAGGTGCATACGCACCAGACACGCGTACCCCCGCTCCAGCAAAAATAACTGGGCGTTGCGCCGCACACAATTTTTCATAAATTTGAGCAACATTCGCGTTAAGGACGGCAGTATGTGGCCCTTCTTGCTCTGGGTCAAAAGCCAGTAACGCATCGGGATCAATCATACTTCCTTGCACATTCATCGGAATATCCAACCAAACAGGTCCAGGCCGCCCTGTCTTAGCCAAAAACAAAGCTTTTTGTAAATGATATTTGATTTCCAACGGTTCTGTGACCATCACCGCATATTTCGTGATCCCCTTTACCATTTCAATGATACGGCATTCTTGATCACCCAATTGACGTAAAGGTAAATGAGTACTATCGACCGTTGTCTCAAATTTTACTTGGCCAGAGACGACCAACATCGGCAAAGAATCCACCCAAGCTCCAAATACACCATTTAAGGTGTTGATCCCACCTGGACCTGTGGTCACATTGACAATAGGAATAATTGGGCTGATCCGCGCATAGCTATCTGCGCCCATCGCAGAGGCTTGCTCATGATGATTATAGACTTTTTCCAAACCTGGATGGCGCCCAAATGAGTCATTCAGGTGCATAGCGCCCCCACCTGTGAGCATGAACACATGCTGCAAGCCTTGGTCCACTAAAAATTGTGCGATAAAATCACTTAGTTTTTGCTTTTGCATGATTGCCACCATTTGAGTGTTCTTTGGATCCCTTCCTCCAAACCAATCCACTGTTTGAGCGCTAACTCCTGTTGCGCACGTTGGGTAGAAGGGACATAACGTGGTGGCAATACCTGCGGATCAGGTTTTTTTGCGACCACAACTGATACATTGGGTTGTACTTGTTGGGCGACCAAAGCCGCTAAATCAGCAAGAGGAATCGCTCCTTCTGATCCCACATTGTAAGCACATCCCCTTTTCCCTTCACATAAAATTCGCCATAACCAAATCATCAAATCCGCTGCATACAAATAAGACCGGTACGGCGTGCCATCGCCATGCAAATGAATAGGTTGTTGCCGCAAAGCATTTTGGATAAAATTACCAATGGCAAAATGGGTATCCAATGGCAAATAAGGCCCGACAAAAGCAAAACAACGGGCAATTTTGAGCGAAAATCCGTGATTTTGTGCATACGTGTTGGCCACATGCTCAGCCATCCATTTACCAATCCCGTAAGCGGCTGCTGGCTGAAACGGATCCATCATCCCCAAATAATCTTCCCCAATATGCGACAAAGTAGGCGGCTGAGCCCCATATATCGCACCAGAACTGGTCAATAACAATGTGTGTACACCCGCTTGCACCGTAAAATCCAGCACCCGGCGCGTACCTTTTGTGATGGTATCCAACATAAGTAAAGGTTGGTTTTGATTCAAATCCGCAGAGGCGGGCGTTGCTGCATGAATCACATGAGTAAAGACCCCTTCTGGAAAAACAAAATCTTGCACCTCTCCTTGCTGCCAAGTCAAACCCGGCATCGCTCGCAAATGTGGGAATTTCTGCAAAAAAGCAGCAGGGTCACGCGACAACACAGTGACTTCGGTATGCATGCCAGTGTGCGCTTTGGCATAAAATAAAGATTCTAACAACCAAATACCAAAAAAACCGGTACCACCCGTTATAAAAATACGGGCTGCATCAAGTTCACGCCAGGAGGATTGTGCTTCTTGTGTAATATGGGTTAAGTCTTCCTTGTGAATACTAAACACTGCTTACTCCGTAACGCTCTGTACAATACATCTTTGCGAGACCTGTCACGACGAAGCAATCTAGTGACCTGTAAAGTCGCTGGATTGCTTTGCTACGCTCGCAATGGCAGTGTTTATTAAACCACTGCCGTCGCAGTCACTTCGCGTGCGAACACTGTAAATGACTCGTGAATATGCGCCATCATTTCTGCATTCAAACCATGATGACAACCCATCAAAATACCACCACGCATCACAGTATCTGTGTGTTCATAACCTGCTTCACTGCGCCGGCATGCAATATCCTTGAACCCAGGTTGCCTCAAAATATTGCCCGTAAAGACCGTTCTAGTTTGAATATTACGTTTTTCTAAAAAGATTTGTAATTGTGTGCGGGAAAAAGGGGCCGCCGCTTTGATGGTCAAAGGATAAGCCAACCAACCCGTCCGCGTATTCGGTAATTGCTTCGGTAAAATAAACCAATCTTCGTACGCTTTAAAGAACGCATCTTGTATGGCAAACCATTTTTCTCGCGTTGCGATATTTTGATCTAATTTACTCAGTTGCACCAAACCAAAGGCTGCGCCCATTTCAGACGCCTCAATATTGTACCCCAATGCTTCAAACACAAATTTTGCATCGTAAGGAATATCATCTACTTTCACATGAAACCGATTTTCAATCGCCTCAGATTCCACAAACAAAGACGAACTGCGTCCCCAACTGCGAAGTAATTTAGCACGATTATCCAGTTCTGATGTGTTCACACACAACATGCCCCCATTGCCAGCGCAATTGATCACATGCGAACCATAAAAACTCGTCGTACTCAGATCCGTAAAGCGCCCAACAGGCAAACCATCCAATGTGGCACCCAGCGTATCCGCAGAATCTTCGATCACTTGCAGATGATATTTATCTGCTAAATCACGTAATTTTTTCCAATCAGGCAAATTACCCAATAAATTCGGGATCATCATCGCTTTGGTTTTGTTGGTAATCATCGCTTCGACTTTGTTGGCATCTATATTGTAAGTGCCAGGCTCAACATCCACGAATACGGGGATCAATTTATTCCTCACCAAAGGCGCCACTGTCGTTGAAAACGTTAAAACAGGGGTGATCACTTCAGAGCCTTCTGGCAAATCTAAAATTTCAATCGCCAAGTAATTGGCTGACGATCCAGAATTAACCATAATGCCATATTTTTTTTGAAACGAAGCAGCCACTTTTTCTTCCATTTCTCGCACGTGCTTCCCCATCTGGGTAGACGTTCTCAAAACATTGACCACCGCAGCAATTTCTTCTTCGCCATGCACGGTCCTACCGTAAGGAACACTCAAATATTGTGTTGACATACTGCTCTTTCCTCCAAATACTCATCAATTTGTTGCAAAGTAAAGGCTCTCATATCTTCTGCTATCAAAGCATGTTGATGCCATGCAACGATTTTTTGTAAAGCATCCGTAATGCTCCAATGGGGAGACCAATGCAAAAACATCCCCGCTTTCGCGCTATCTAGAACCAATGACTGCGCCTCATGCGCTTGTTCTTGCTCGATATACTCAATACGAGAGCCTCCATCCCAGGCCTGTAACAAACGCTCTACGATCCATGCCACCTGATAGGTTTTTTGTTGATTAGGGCCAAAATTCCAACCTTGTGAATACTGAATAGGATCGTGATGTAACAAACGCGCCAATTGCAAATAACCACAAAGGGGATCTAAGACATGTTGCCAAGGTCGAATCGCTTGCGGAAAACGTAAAACCACATTCTGTTTTGCAATACAAGCGCGGATCACATCGGGTACCAAACGATCAACCGCCCAATCACCCCCGCCGATCACATTTCCAGCTCTGGCCGAGGCCAAACCAATCCCCGCAGGCATAAAGAAAGAATTTCGATAAGCATCCGTAACGAGCTCTGCACAACCTTTACTAGAACTATAGGGGTCAAAGCCTCCCATAGGTTCCGTTTCACGATAACCCCAAATCATTTCGCGATTAGCATAACATTTGTCTGAGGTAATATTTACCACTGCACGCACTGTAGGAATGTGCCGAACCGCGTCTAAAACATGCACCGTGCCCATCACATTTGTTTGATAAGTGTCCACGGGATGTTGATACGAATGGCGCACCAACGATTGAGCCGCCATATGGATCACAATCTCAGGTTGGCAATCTTGCAAGACCGTTGTCAACCGCTCAGCATCACAGATATCTCCGAAGACGCTGTTCATGCCTTGCGCAACACCAGCTTGTGTGAATAAATTTTGCTCGCCTTCCGGCGCCAATGCATAGCCCCACACCTCAGCGCCCAAATGCTGGAGCCATAGCGCTAACCAACTCCCTTTGAATCCAGTATGCCCAGTGAGAAAGACTTTTTTCCCTTGCCAAAAAGGCTGTAAATCATGCTTCATGCCATATCTTCCACGGCGCTTGATCCTGTTTCCATAAATCTTCTAATTGTTTCTTGTGCAAAAGCGTATCCATCGGTTGCCAAAAGCCATCGTGAAAATACGCTGCCATTTGACCTTCACGCGCCAAACGCTCGACCGGCCCTTTTTCCCACGTCGTACTATCGCCTTCGATGTAATCAAATATTTGCGGGGATAACACAAAAAAACCGCCGCTGATCCAACCGCCTTCCCCCTGCGGTTTTTCACAAAAACTCTCGACACGATCTTGATCAATGGTGAGTGACCCAAATCGGCCCGGCATTTGTGTCGCGGTGACAGTGGCATATACCTTTTTTTCTTGATGAAAAGCGATCAATTTCCGAATATTCACATCACTCAATCCATCTCCATAAGTAAAACAAAAATCTTCATTGCCTACATAAGGTTGGATGCGTTTTAAACGACCGCCGGTCAGCGTTTTCTCACCCGTATCAATCAAGGTCACTGACCAAGGTTCCGCATGATTTTGATGAACATCCATTCTATTATTGGCCAAATCAAACGTTACATTAGAAGTATGTAAGAAGTAATTAGCAAAATATTCTTTGATGAGATAACCCTTATAGCCCAAACAAACAACAAACTCCGTGAGACCATGAGCGGCATACAATTTCATGATGTGCCATAAAATGGGCTTTCCCCCAATTTCAACCATCGGTTTGGGGCGTAAATCAGTTTCTTCACTCAAACGCGTTCCATAACCACCCGCTAATATTACTACTTTCATCTCTATCCTACCGAATTAAGATCACATTCATTGTCTCACGTCATCCCAAACACCATGAGGGATCTCCTAAAAATAGCTCGGTGCCAGGCTCAGGATAACGTTCCTCATCATAAAGTCATAGATGCTCTATGTGACGCTCCTTGTTTCATTTTGGCTTTCATCTTCTCTACGCCAGGTTGATCAAACGGATTAATATTCCAAATCATCGCCTGCACAAACACTTTATGCTCATATAAAGCAATCAATGAGCCAAGCGCGTAGGGGGAATTATCCACTAATTGAATATGATTACAAGGGATAAAACTATTAGGATAAGCCTCTTCTTTCTCATCCCAAAAAAGTGCTTCTTTGTGTTGTTCTACCACCTGATTATCTAACGAAGTCAAACTGATGAGATCGATGCACAGGCGATGCGTACCGTCCGATAACAACTGAAAATAACTATGCTGGGCCTGATTACCTGATCCCCCCCAAATGACTGGGACTGTCGCATAATTGACTTCTCGGCCTTGCTTATCAATGGATTTGCCATTGCTTTCCATTTCCAATTGCTGCAAATAAGGTACAAACCCTTGTAAAGATTGAGCATAAGTCAAAACCAACATCGTATGAATTTTTAAATTATTATTGTTCCAAATACCGAGCAATGCCAACATCATAGGTAAATTATGTCGGACATCAGTGGTAAGAAAATGCTCATCCATGGCTTCAGCGCCACGCAGAAACCCTAAAAACTGTTCATAACCTATTGCAATACAAGTAATCAAATTAATAGCGGAGCAGACAGAAAAACGGCCGCCAACCCAAGTCCAAATGGGTAAAACTTGCTGGAATCCTAGGGTACGTGCCTGCTCTACACAAGCTGTGACCGCTATAAAATGCTGCGTAGAAAATCCTGCGTACCCACCCCATTCCAACACCTTTTTTGCATTCCACAATGTTTCGGTCGTAGTAAAAGACTTAGAAGAAACAATAAAAAGAGTCGTTTCTGGATCCAATCGACGCAGCACGCGCTGGCAAGCAGCATGATCAAAATCAGAAATAAAATGAAAACCCAAGGTAGGCGTACAGTAATCCGCCAAAGCATCTATACAAAATTGCGGACCTAACATCGACCCACCAATACCCAAATTCACCACATCGGTAATCGGCCTACCTGAGTCACCCAACCAATATCCCTTACGAATTTGCTCGCTTACCCACTGCATCTGCTCTCGCACCTCAGCAATCGCAAGCTTAATATCTGCATGTGCAACCCATAGAGGCGTCGGATCAAAGCTACGTAATGCGGTGTGTAATGCAGGCGCCGCATGGTTCACTGGACCTCCCGTCATTAATTGTGCAACCAACTCAGGTATTTGGCATTCGCGCGCCAATTTACCCAATAAGTCTATCGCCATTTCATCTACCATTTGATGGCTATAATCTAGCGTGATGGCATCTGTTTTAAGCACCGCAGACATACAAACTTGTGATGACGACCGAGAGCACATTGATTGCGCATGTTTCTCCATGCTTTTCCATATTGTTCTTTGCGAAAGCAACGTTATATTCCTATAGGCTCATCCTTTATAAAAAAATTGTAGCGTATATTTGAAATTGATAACATACCTAAATCCCAACCCTAGACATTGTTCAAAAATTCAGGCAAGATCGCCAAATTATTGTACTATCGAAGAGAGAGTTATCGATGGATATTCGTGACAAAAAACCTTTCATTAAATGGCTAGTGGATCTAGGGTTCACTGATATAGAATTCAAAGAAGGCGAAGAAACCCTACGCTTAAGCCGCCAATCTCATGCTACGCACGCTCCTGCGCCTCATCACCATGCACCCGCATATGTCCAAGCATCTGCTGCTGCCCCGGAACCACAACAGCTCCCACCAGCAGCGCAACATGAAGCACCCACCGGATCGCATGTAGGTGCTATCTTATCTCCTATGGTAGGTACTTTCTATAATGCACCCTCACCAGATGCTCCGACTTTCGTCAAAGTAGGCCAAACCGTTAAAACGGGAGATACTTTATGTATCATTGAGGCCATGAAAATGTTTAATGAAATCGAAGCAGAAAAATCAGGAACTATTACTGCAGTTCATGTTCTTAACGGCGCGCCAGTAGAATTCGGCCAACCCTTATTTACGATTGAATAAGGGGAAATGCGTGCTCTCTAAAATTGTTATTGCCAACCGTGGTGAAATTGCCTTACGTATTTTGCGAGCTTGCAAAGAGCTTGGCATCAAAACTGTTGCCGTTCATTCTGAGGTAGACAAAGATTTATTGCATGTTCGTTTGGCTGATGAAACCGTATGTATTGGACCTGCGCCCGCGCAAAAAAGTTATCTCAACATTCCAGCCATCATTTCTGCAGCAGAAATCACAGATGCTGTGGCCATTCATCCTGGTTATGGATTTTTATCCGAAAACGCCGACTTTGCTGACATTGTTGAGCAAAGTGGATTCCGCTTTATCGGCCCACGCGGTGATACCATTCGTTTGATGGGAGATAAAGTTTCAGCTATTGCTGCCATGAAAAAAGCAGGCGTTCCTTGTGTCCCGGGTTCTGATGGCCCTCTGACTGAAGATAATTTATTAAATTTATCGATAGCGAAGAAAATTGGTTATCCCATCATCATCAAAGCTGCAGGTGGCGGCGGTGGTCGTGGCATGCGTGTTGTGCATAGCGAAGCACATCTATTGAATGCGATTGCTTTGACTCGGAGTGAAGCCAAAGCGGCTTTTTCTAACGCCATGGTGTACATGGAGAAATTCTTAGAAAATCCTCGACACATTGAATTTCAAGTATTAGGAGATGGAAAAGGGCATGCTATTCATTTAGGCGAGCGGGATTGCTCGATGCAACGTCGCCACCAAAAAGTCCTTGAAGAAGCCCCAGCACCCGGCATCACCGAAAAAATGCGCAACAAGATGGGCGCGATTGCAGTCAAAGCATGTTGTGAACTCAAATATCGTGGTGCAGGAACATTTGAATTTTTATATCAAGATGGCTGTTTTTATTTCATTGAAATGAATACTAGAATCCAAGTCGAACACCCGGTGACTGAAATGATTACCGGCATTGATTTGGTAAAAGAACAAATTAAAATTGCCAGCGATATGCCGCTCAGCTTAAAGCAGAGCGATATTCATTTTCGTGGACACGCATTAGAATGTCGTATCAATGCCGAAGATCCCCAAACCTTTATGCCTTGCCCTGGTAAAGTAAAGCTCTTGCATCAACCAGGTGGCCCCGGCATTCGCTTTGACTCACATTTATATAGTTCCTACACAGTACCGCCGAATTATGACTCGATGATCGGGAAATTAATTGCTTATGGAGAGGATCGCGCTCAAGCTTTTGCGCGTATGCGTTCTGCTTTGGATGAAATCATCATCGATGGCATCAAAACCAATCTGCCCCTTCATCAACGTATTTTGCATAATCATGATTTCATAGAAGGTGGCACGAATATTCATTATCTTGAAACATTACTCAAAGAATAAAATGCAACAGATTACCATCACTTGTACCCAAGCAGAGGTCGATCCCATATCTGATTTATTAGAATGGTATGGGGCATTATCTGTCACCTTGACCGATCAATTCGATGATGCCATTTTAGAACCGGAGCTCGGCACCGTACCCTTATGGCCGCATGTTGTCATACAAGCACTCTATTCACCCGACACAGATATCTCAAGTATTACGGATCTCATTACAACGCAATACCCTGTCGCGCAATGTTCCGTGGCGCTCGTAGCGGAACAAGATTGGGAACGAACTTGTCTCAATGATTTTAAACCGCAATGCTTTGGCAAGCACCTATGGGTTTGCCCTTCTTGGCATACCCCACCAAACCCAGATGCAGTCAATCTGATACTTGATCCGGGTTTGGCTTTTGGTACCGGGTCACACGCAACCACTGCTTTGTGCTTAACTTGGTTAGAACAAGCCGAACTAAAAGACAAAACATTAATTGATTATGGTTGCGGTTCTGGAATCTTGAGCATTGCTGCCTTAAAATTGGGGGCCAGCCATGTCTATGCGGTAGACATTGATGAACAAGCATTAACGGCCACCGCAAACAATGCGGCAACCAATCACATCCTCAGTCAGAGTTTGACCATGGGATATCCGAACGAACTGAACACCCCCGTCGATCTCATCATCGCCAATATATTATTAACGCCATTACTAGATCTCAAACTGTCTTTTCATCATTTACTCAACAGCAACGGCATTTTGACGTTATCCGGAATATTGGCGAATCAAATCCCTATATTACAAGAAGCCTATCGCTCACATTTTGATTTGCTCTGCACCGAATTGGAAAGCGACTGGGGCCTCATGGTCTTTCAAAAAAAAAAATCTCCGTCTTTACTTAATTGATCGCACAGCCTATAAATAGTATATGGTCCTATTGATGATCTCATCCTATGCAATCTCTATCTGAAAAAATACAAGACATTTGTACCTATGCGAACCAAGCACAAAATGAGTTTCATCCTGACAAACCAGAGTATCATAAGTATACCCAAGCATTTTCCGAATTATTACGCTCAAAAACCTCCCATATTGATCCTGAAAAACAAGAAATCATTGATGAGATAGTCAGCATCGTTTTCATCGCTTATGACGACATGACCGAAGGCCCGAAAAAATTAGCTTTGTACATTAAAAATTTGGTCACTCAGCTCGAAGCAGACCCCAATTATTTACGCCATTGGTCAATACAATCCGTGATTGACGCTTTTGTGGACCCTCAAGATCTGACCTCTTCTGACAGTTACTTACCATTAGAAGAATACGTAAGTCAGATTGGAAATGAGCTCGATGAGGAAATTAACCGTTATAACCAAAAGTCCGCAGACTATATCCCAGACAGTGGCTTGCTCGACGACGAAGATGCTGATGAAGATCTCGAACGATTCCTCAATGAGGACACACAAGCACTGAATGCGCAACCAGAAAACCTATCTAGCGATAGCGTGCCAAACTCGCCCAAGATGATAAGGACAGCATCACAGGACTCCGACCATACCTCAACTGAAAGTGCAAGTGTTAACCGCGACCAAGTATCCCCTTTTTCTGAAATGTCTAGCAATGCCAGCGCAGACGTATCATTCTCAAGCGAGAACGAAGTAAGTGCTGAATTTCTTGCAGAATTCTCTATAAAATTCGACGCAATTATCAAAAAATTTCGAGCAAAATTCGACATTGAACCGATTCTGGGTACAGATAGAGAGACCCTACATACGACAACGAAGCATGTTATTAATACGCTTATAGAATCCTATAAGATTTGTTTCGATAAAACCGTGAGCACAGAAACGCTGGCGGAATTTGATACCTTGACGCAATCTATTATTAATCATTGGTCTTATGCAAACGACACGGATTTATCCGAGATGAGCACCGCTATTGCCACACAAGCCTTCGCCAAATTAGAACTAAGTTTAATGAGATTGACTGAAGAAACACGCCAAGATGAGAGACTCAATCCACCCCGTGCGTCATTAGACTGGTAGGTGAACGGTCGCGGCTCTGTAACTGAGACGCGACCGTTCAGAAACGAAAAAACTAATCTAATAATCCCAAACTTTTCACCGCATCGCGCTCTGCACGTAATTCTGCCAAAGTGGCATTGAATTTTTCTTGGCTATACGGATTGAATGATATGCCTTCCACAATGCGTGGAACACCTTTTTCAACACGGGTTGGGAAAGAAAACATCAGGTCTGGATCCACATCGTACAGACCTATGGAGCTATGGCCAATAGAAAATGATTCGCCTGGCGGGGTATCCGTCAAAAGATGGTTGATAGAGCCGACAATAGCATTCGCAGCCGACGCAGCCGAAGAAGCCCCCCGCGCCTTAATGACCGCAGCTCCGCGTTGTTGCACGGTTGGCACAAAGGTATCTTTCAACCAAGCGTCATCTTTGATCACGTCTGAAGCAAATTGACCATTAATTTTGGCATGATAAAAGTCAGGAAACTGAGTTGACGAATGGTTACCCCAAACGGTCATCTCTGTCACAGCGGTCACATCTACATTCGCTTTTCTGGCTAATTGGGTTCTGGCACGTAATTCATCTAACAAAGTCATAGAATAAAAGCGATCTGCAGGAATATCTTTAGCATGGTGTTTTGCAATCAAGCAATTAGTATTACAAGGATTCCCCACTACAAATATACGCACATCTTTGGCAGCTCGCTCATTCAGCGCTTTACCTTGCTTAATAAAAACGCCGCCATTAATATTCAATAACTCGGAGCGCTCCATTCCTTGTTTGCGAGGGACCGATCCCACTAATAAAGCCCAATTCACCCCATCCATGGCTTGATTCAAATCAGACGTACACACAATTTTCTTTAAAAGTGGAAACGCACAATCATCCAACTCCATCGCAACACCTTGCAGTGTTGGTAATGCTTGTTCTAATTCTAACAAATGCAACTCGACAGCTCGATCTCCAAACATTTGACCGGAAGCAATCCGAAATAACAAAGCATAACCAATTTGCCCAGCAGCACCTGAAACGACAACCCGCACTCTCTCACTCATTTTTCATCCTCTCATAGACACTTCGCGCGAAGTATTGCAAATAATTACTATAGCATAAATCATTAAAAATCCGTATCATTCCCCGTTATGATACCGCTTTCCTTGTACATTCATATTCCTTGGTGCATTCGCAAATGCCCTTATTGCGATTTTAATTCCCATAAAAGTCCGGAACAATTGCCTGAAGAAGCTTATATTGATGCATTAATTGCCGACTTCGAACAAGATCTACGCCATTATCCCCAGAAAAAACCGCTGCATAGCATCTTTATTGGGGGAGGCACCCCGAGTTTGTTGTCCGCACAGGCGTATATGCGTTTGTTCCAACATATCCAGGCGCTGATTCCTTTCGAAGAAGACATTGAAATCACTTTGGAAGCCAACCCTGGCACCATTGAACATGGTAAGTTTTCCGAATACCTAGCGGTAGGCATCAACCGTTTATCGCTAGGCATTCAGAGTTTCCATCCCCCACACCTCCAACGTTTAGGTCGGATCCATGATGCCAAACAAGCGCATAACGCCATAGAGCAAGTGCTCCAAGCTGGTTATACCCGATTTAATCTCGATCTCATGTATGGCTTACCAGAGCAAACGGTGACACAAGCATTAGAAGATTTACGCCAAGCATTGGCTTATCAACCCAGTCATTTATCCTGGTACCAATTAACCATCGAACCCAATACAATATTTCATAAAACCCAACCAACCCTTCCTCATGAAGATGGCATTGCAGGCATGGAAGAAGCGGGACTGGATCTGCTAACGGCAAACCATATGGCACGCTATGAAATTTCAGCATTCTGCCGTAACGACCAGATGGCCCGGCACAATCTCAATTATTGGTTATTTGGTGATTATTACGGCATTGGGGCTGGTGCGCATGGTAAATTAACGCTATCAGCGCCGGAAAATATTTTTCGCACGCAAAAATATCGCCAACCCAAAGATTATTTAGATCCACATAAGTCTTTTTTAACCCAGCAAACTGCGATCAGCCATTCGGCGTTGATTTTTGAATTTATGCTGAATACCACACGATTGGAACAAGCCATTCCTTATGCATTATTCTCGCAAAGAACGGGTTTATCGATTGACTGTCTACAGCCCAAGATCGCGATAGCAGGCGATTTGGGTTTTATAAGGCTGTTTCCTGAATCTTGGCAAATCACATCATTAGGCCGGCGATTTACCAATGATCTTCAGGCAATATTTTTGGATTAAGAGGGTCTATGAGCGTTACTTTGACCCTCACCATGTTCCAGAGAAACAATATAGTCGTGACAAGCAGTCCGCACTCTTTTTAGATTATCTGATAATAATTACTGACTCATTTTTCTATAGAAATGTTCTAATTCATGTGTCTCAAAGGAAAGTTTCACTCTGTCTACAATGGAATGACAGATCAGAGGTACGCATCGCTTATTCTGGTGAACATCACTTAATTTACAACGCAAGCCAGCACAATTTTTATAATGACCTATACTACAAATACTAATCACTAACATTCAGGTATGATTATGGGAAAAACTCGCAGTCTTCTAGATAGCCTAAATGGGATGATTATCGAACATGATCATACAAAACAGGTTCTTATCAAAAAATACTGTAGCAATCCCAATTTAGAAAAATACTATCGGAATCAAATAGAAGTCTTCGATCAAAAATATGAAAAACAATTCAGAGAATTAATTGAGTCGCATATTAAGTATCTCGAAACAGACGATCCTTATGGTCGCGCCCCATTATGGGGAGCAGAAGCCAAGCTCAATCTCTTCGTCAAACTCCGTCAAAATTTAGAATCTTTGCACGGCGAAGCATTTATTCGCAAATTATCACGAGCCGTTACAAACTTGCAACAGAACAATATTATTGACCAACCACGGTGGCCAAGTATTAAATTAGACAATGTGTTTCAACTTTTCAAAACGATTATTTCTAACAGAACAGCTCATTCAGATAACCATCCTAAACCTGAACACAAATCTCATTTAAAGTAGAGCGTGTTTATAATTGGGATCAATACCCAACCTACTTTTTTTAATACAAAAAATGCCGATATAGTGTGATAAGCAGCAGAACAATACTCGGGATGATACTGAGCGTAATAGGTAGCGCTTCCATCTTTTGTATGCCTGCTATAGAAGACGGCATCATTGCCTGACTTTGCAATTTTTTAGTGGATAATCTAGGCATCACTTTTAGCAAAGCAGGAATCAAATGTGCTCCAAATTGCTTGCAATCATCTGATGTCCAGTCTCTCATTATCGGTTCCGCATGACGCTTTTTCTCGACGACTATCTCTTTATCTGGCATTTCTACTGTAAAAGACAAACAATGCAGCCGCTCTGCGAAAAAATTCTTAGCGATATTCTTATTAGATTGCCCAGGAAGGCTAGGTGCATAACAAGACTTATTTTGTAAATAATCACCTTCGAATCGATAGGCATCCCAAAATAGTCTTTCTACAGCACAGAGATTTGAATCCACTGCGCAATCAGTATCGCGACCATTCAAAAAAACATGGGGATGCGTTTCATCTCATATGTTGCGCCGTCAGTTATGTGTTGTTGAGCATAGAAGCTCACTATCTTAGTCAATCAATTATTTTTTATGTAACATAATATCTCTAAAAATATCAGAGAAATTCTAAAAATGACAACAACAAAAGATCATATATAAAACTCATGTTGACCTTAATTTTGACAAAAACAGGGTGTTTTGATAAAATACACTCTCTTTTATTTAGGAAAATAGCTATCATGGCATTATCATTTTTTCGGGCTTTAAACCCAGTATCAGAAAATTCTGGTATAACTTATTGCCTAGCTGGTAATCATCCTTGTCAAGATCATGAAATGCTGGATGTTTCTGTGACACAAGGGATCTATAATGCATTTCGGAACGATTATTATTTAATATCAGCATTACGTAGTACCTACGCAACAATTGTTGGTTGCCATTATGATATCTATTTAAGGGGACGTATTACTGCGCGCGGCGGTTCAAAAGGAGTATTGGATTTTTTAATTTTTCCATTAATAGCCCGTAAATTAATCGCTGACGCATTTTTACCTGAAAACAGAAATAATGGCTTTTCAAAGCTTTTAGCGGCGGTTGTTGGATTACCATTTGAAATAATCAGATTATTAATCGGCATCATTCTAACAATTGTACTTTCTCCCTTTGTTTTGTTAATTCATGCGATCAAAATTTGGAATACAAGCCCAGAAGCAAGACAAGAAATGGCACGCATCAATGATATTTTACCTCCGATACACTTCGTCCCTCGACAACCAGAAAATTTACCACCTATTCCTCAACTTGTGTCTGGTGCGAATCATAATAGAATCAGTCATCTTACTTTAGATATTCCACCTCAATTTGTATGTCCATTATCTTTAGAAATAATGACAGATCCTGTTTTTGTGATGGCTCACCCTGAACATCGATTCGAAAGATCATGGATTCAAGCACATTTAAGCCAAGTTCAAAATAACCCGCTGAATAGAGATTTTTTAAATTTAGAGGGTATACAAGAAGATGTAACCATAAGAAATCAAATTGAGCAGTATATTGAAGAACAACTGCAAAATGCACCATCTCAAACCGCAAATATGATGTGATATCAATGGATAAAGATTTCAGGAAGGTTATAAAAATATGTACCTTCCTGAAGCAACACCATATAGATCAAATGGAATTTAAAAATTTCATTAAGTCTTGATCGTCTCGCCAATGTTTTTTTACTGGATCATTTGGAATTTCACAACATGCTAATGCCTTGGATTTCATTTCAAGATCAATCTCGGCATAAATGTTGGTGGTATTAATAGAAACATGGCCAAGCCAGGCTCTGATTGTATTGATATCGACGCCTGCCTGTAATAAATGAGTAGCTGTTGTATGGCGTATAGTATGTGGGCTTACACGCTTTTGCTTAATGGAATGAAACTTTGGCAAGACTTTTTGTGCATATCGTTTTACCATCGAATGGATACCAAATCGAGTTAATGGTTGGCTACAGCGATTCATAAAAACATGTTCTGAAGCATCTCGTGCCACAATAAATTCTTGTAGCGCACTAACAGTTTTTTGCCATAATGGGCATCGGCGTAGCTTATTACCTTTCCCGCGGATGGTTACGATAGAAATATCACGTTTTTGAGCATGCGCGACATCTAAATCACTGATGATTAATTGTGCAACCTCATCTGCTCTGGCACCTGTGTTATACAAAAATAGTAAAAGCGCATAATCACGTCTTCCTTGGCTGAATGCTTGGTCTGGCGCGGTTAACAAAGCGTCCATTTCTGGTTTATCTAGGTAGGTAATTAAAGTCGGTTTCGATTTTTTGAATGGAATCATCCGTAACTGCCGACACCATTCAACATATTCAGGACAATTTAAACCGATAAAGTACGCAAAAGCATGAATAGCAGCTAAGCGCTGATTACGAGTGGCTACACTGCACTTACGTTGAGATTCTAAATTTAGTAAGAACTCTTTGATTATTTCCGGAGTTATATCGTCTATTTTAAGACGATCAATGCTTTTTTTAGTGTGATCAGATAAAAATGGCAACATTAATTTAAAAGTATCTCGGTAGCTGTGCTGTGTATTACGAGAAAGATTACGTACACTAATAAGATATTCCAGCAAGAATCGTTTAATCCACGAGCTTAAAAAATTTGTTGTATTCATAATTGCTCTCCTATGGCATATTGTTCAAAACGTATATTTGCTTCGTTTAATAAATCGGCTGTCATGGATAAATAAACTGTTGTATGAGCTAAATGGCTATGTCCCATATAGGTCGATAATATTGGTAGGAGTTTTGTGACATCTTTGTTCTCTTGGTACCAACTAACCAGATGATGAACGGCAAACGTATGTCGTAAATCATGTAACCTTGGAAGATAAGTTGCTTGGTCTGGTCTGGTAATGCCTGCTTTTTTTCGAACTCGCTGGAATATGTTTTGCATAGTCGAAGTGTTAAAAGGTAAATTATGCTTTCCAGAAAATAATGGTGCATCAAGATCTACACTAGATTTATATTTAGCTCTCCATATCAGATATTGAGTAAGAACTTGTTTTAACTGATCGCTAATTGGAATAAGACGCGATGTATAAAACTTAGAATTTCTCACTGTGACAAGATTTTGCTCTAATTCAATGTCTATAAGCCTTAAAGATAATGCTTCGTGCACTCGTAGCCCTGTGCTGTATAGCAATAACAAAATAGTTCTAATCATATAAGGGTCAACATAACTTTTGTTTTTTTGATAGCACAGAGCAGCATCTAATAATCGACGCAGTTCTTCTTTTGAATAAATGTAAGGTATAAACGGAGGCGGTCGTTTAGGTAGTACTTTGGGTAATGGTATTTGATCCACATAACCCCGCGTAAAAGCATACTGATAAAAACCCAGCACGGCCGTATGCTTGATAAACCAAGCAGATGTAATTTTGCCGCTTTTAGCTCCGTAGAGGAATAGAGTCACGTTATCTTCAGATATTTTCTGTATTTCTCTATCAGGCCCTAATGCTTTTACAAATGATTTTAAATAAATTTCATTTGTACGAAATTTCTCACCAAGTGATTTTCTGTAGATAATATATTGTGTCACCAACGCATGTAATTTCATAACAGGTCTCCAATATTAAACTCAGTTATTTTTCTTAAATTATTCAGGTCGACTTTGGTATAAATTCGAGTTGTTTCTAAACCTCGATGACCAAGATGATCGCTGATTTCCTTTAGTGATATACCTTCATTAATTAAGTGTGTTGCGCATGCGTGCCGTAATGCGTGAGGACCATGATGTTTTATATTGAGATTCAGCGGTTTAAGGTTCTTGCTTACAATCTGATAAATAGCGCTACTACTTAGTATTCGATATGGTGCTCGCCTGCATAAAAATACTTCTCTTAGTAAGCAATTATTGGGTCTAACGCGTTTTAAGTAATTTAAAATAGCGTTGCCAACTGGTTTAGATAAAGGAAATACTTGAGGCTTAGAACGTTTGGCGCGTTTTAAATATAACAACTCATTTTCCCAATCCAAATCATCTAAACATAAATGCTTGACCTCACTGCATCTCATGCCATATACAGACAACAGCATTAATATTGCAAAATCTCTGATTGCTGTTGGATGATCATTGTTGTTATTCATTAATAACTTTTTCACATCATCCCAGTCGGGTGAATAGGGTAATGATTCATATTTATATACACGTGGTGCCTTAATAGAATTTGCTAGATTTTTCTGACACCAATTTTTATTTTCCGCATATCTTAAAAACGATCGGATTACGGTGGCATAGCCTTGAACAGATCTTCTACAATAACCATCAATGCTATGTTTTTTTATCAGTATGTTATCTATCAGTAATGGTGTTACATCGATAAAACTTGTTTGTTGTTCCTCGATATTAATAAGAAAGTCTTTTAACTGAAAAAACCTGGTCTTGATTGTATTTTCAGATAACCCTTGTTCATTGCGCATATATTGAATATATTGCATAATATACTCTTCGAATGGTAAGGAGGTTTTAATTGGTTTTTCCAAGCAACCAAGCATTTCAAGCCAACGCGAAGCATCACCGAGAAAGCGAGCTTTGGCAAACTTTGAACAATCCTCTTTTCTTTTTTGAATGCTTTCATTTCTTGCCCAGCGATCAGCTGCTTCCCGGATTTCATTTTGAGTTACAATTCTGAGTTGATAAAAATCAAGATATTCCATTACAACCAATAAATATTGCCCGATTCTTCTGAGACTATTTTCTACTGCGCCATTTTCTGCCCAATACTGCAAGTATAAAAGACGTTCTTTTAACAGAGGAGCATTAGCATGGCGCTTAATGGCTGCACCTCGTTCAAAAATTTTCAATAATAGCGGAGAGCTTCCTTCCGGCAATACTAATTTATTAATCATTTTCAACCATTTAATGGCGTGATAACTAAAACGCTCTTTTGCATTTGTTGAAAAAGGCATCCGTTTTTGAGGGTGTTTTGATTGATAACTGGCCCATTGATTTGCTGCTTGCTCGATTTCTTCAAGACTTATAGAACTATTTGATTCCAAATTTAAAAGCTCAATGATTCTTAGCAAATACTGCGCAACGTCACAAAGAGTTTGCATTGCACAACCTCTATCAACATGCATCTGAATATAATCTATACGCTCTTCTAAAAATGGCGCATTAATATGCCTGTTGACGTAATAAGGACGTTTAAATAATTGATCAAACATGATGAGGTCTCCTGTAAGTTATTAACCTTTTCAGGATAGACCTAAATAATGATAATATTATGTGGTCTTGAAGATGGGACGATTAACTAAATATGAGGACATTGATGGATCAACAACACATAACTGACGGCGCAACATATGAATTATTATGTGATGTACCACATAAGAGTTCCA
>CAMCUM010000027.1 GCA_945878975.1 Legionella genomosp. 1 | reverse complement strand
TGAGAGCATATTTTTTATTTATTTTTCAGGAATATGAGTAAAAATGATAAATTCAACTTGAAACTGACCGTTTTTGTTTTATTTTAGCTAAAAAGAGACCGATTAACGGACGAACCAGCATTGATCACTTTTTTGCCGATCAATTTAGGTTGCCCTGACCTTTGACGTTTCTTTTAAGCTCTGTTACCATGCGCCGCAAATGAGTGGGAGGGAAATCCACTTCAGTCCAACACACGTACAGTTCTCCACGAATTGTTGCGTCAGCGTCACGGAGGGTATTATGAGCTGGACACAATCTCTTTTTTCTTCGCGTAAAACCAGAGTCCTGGGTTTAGATATTAGTTCCTCTGCTGTCAAACTTTTAGAATTAACCAGAAGCGGTGATGATTTCTGCGTTCAGACCTTTGGGCAAGAGATATTGCCGGAACAAGTCATGGCCGGGCATGTGGTACAGGATATTCCAGCTTTGGCGCAAGCGATTCAAACCTTATTGTTCAAATTAGATATCTCATCGCGAACCGATGTGGCATTGCAAGCCGTGATAGCTGTGCCGGATGCTTGCACGATCACTCGGACGATTCAAGTGAGTGA
The DNA here is from genome assembly GCA_945878975.1 of Legionella genomosp. 1. Taxonomy (GTDB): domain Bacteria; phylum Pseudomonadota; class Gammaproteobacteria; order Legionellales; family Legionellaceae. Next base: position 30,798 of record CAMCUM010000027.1, on the reverse strand, counting down.
GCGCTTAGCGGATCAGGATCTTGAGGAATTGGCATTGTCGGAACTGACGCAATGTATGCCAGACGCGCTGGAAGAACTTTATTACGACTTCAAACGTTTAGGCCATGCTGTTCAACCTGGCATATATCCTTTACTCATCATGGCAGCACGTGCGCAGTATGTGCGGGACCGAGTGGCGGCTGCGCGTCAGATTGGCTTGGCTGTGACGGTGGTGGATATCGAATCTTTGGCATTGCAAAGAATGTTGCCATTCCTATTACCTCAGACCAAGCGGTCTGGTATCACTGCGATTTTAGATTTAGGCGCTCGTTTTTTCAAAGTCTTTTTTTTTAGGCAAGACAGTTTGCTGTTTATGCATGCGGAAGAATTCGGCGTACTGGCTTTGCCATCAGGTCTGCATGAAGACATGTATCAAGTAGGCATTTTACAGATGTATCAACGGGCCTGCCATTTCTTATCCGCCGAATATCCACAGAGAGAGCCTGTGTCACACCTTCTCTTAAGTGGAGGCGGCGTTTTAAGACAACCCGATTTGCAGGATTGGTTACAGCAGCAATGTGACTTATTGGTTTATCGCGTAGATCCTTTTACGCAGATGCGGGTTGCAGAGGGCTGTGATCTGCAACAATTACAACATGAAGCGCCATTGTATTTGACGGCTTGTGGTTTGGCCAAAAGAGTTTGAGGGTTTTCTAGGATGGTCGAACTGAATTTACTCCCTTGGCGGGAAGGATTATATCGCAATAAGCTCATCCGTATGGCAGTGATCTCTGCGACCGTATTCGGTTGCTTTGTGTTGCTGGCACTGTGGTATTGGCAGCATGCACAACAACGTTTACAGACTCATATTCAAAGAAATCAGGCCTTGCAGCAAGAGATCTTACATTTACGAGCCTTACATCGTCACCAATTATTGGCGTTGCAGCAAGCGCACGCTTCACCAGATCAGAATGCGCAACCCAGTCTTCCGCCACATAAGCAGGCCTTGATGTTACAGACGCAGATCTTGCCGATTCATTACGCTAAAGCTGTGGACTTAGCCGCGATGATGAAAGACAAAACCAATGCGTTGTTGTCCCGGCATGGACATATTGCCGTTGATCAACGGACCAATATTCTATGGCTAGAAGACACGGCGGAACATATCCATAAATTGCAAAAATTTGCACATTATTTTGATACACCAGCCCAGCAAATTGTCATTGAAGCAAGGTTAGTCAATATGAATCAAGAGGCCGCGCGTGATCTTGGCGTACGTTTGGGCTTGATTGCCCCGGTTCAACAACCATCTGAGGGGGGCGCTCCTGCGCCAGGAGGGCGTGCTGGTTTGGATCTGTCGGCTAGGACGCTTGAGTCTGCTGCCGCAACCTTTGGATTTACGCAGGCAATTTCCATCACGCAACGGTTATTGGATACCGAATTATCTGCATTAGAAAGTCAAGGCAAAGCGAAAGTGATTGCCAGTCCTAGATTAATCGCCAGTAATCAAATTGCAGCAGTCATTGAAGCGGGAGAAGATATTCCTTATCAAGAATTTTCTATGAATGGTAATACCTCTGTGGCTTTTAAAAAAGCGGTGTTGCGTTTGCAAGTCGTGCCGCAGATCACTGCAAAATTAGAGTTGATGATGTCCTTGATGATCAATCAAGATGCTGATTCTGGTAAGCGTGTCCAGGGTGTCCCCATTATCGCAACCAAATCGATTGAAACCCATATTTTGGTCAAACATGGCCAAACCGTTGTGCTGGGGGGTATTTATCAACAAGATCAGAATCGCCAGGTCGATCAAATCCCTTTTTTAGGAGATTTACCTTGGGTGGGCGCTTTATTTCAACGCCAGCACATGCGGATTCGCCATGAGACCTTGTTGATTTTTATCACGCCACGAATTGTGACTTGACGTAAGTTCTTAACGTGGGCTGTAATATGATGTATACTCTTTTTATCTCAATAGATATGATGGGTGTATGGCTTTTGTTAAACAGTATATTTTTATGGAGTAAGTAATTTAAATGAGTATCGTTAAAGTACGTAATATTTTTTTGATTGGACCGATGGGCGCAGGGAAAAGCACAATTGGTCGTACTTTGGCAAAGGAGCTTAAGCTTGAATTCTATGATTCCGATGAAGTTATTGAAGAGCGAAGTGGCGCGGATATTGCTTGGATTTATGATGTAGAAGGCGAAGAAGGCTATCGACGTCGCGAACAAAAAGTTATTGAAGAGCTGACACAAAAAACGAACATCGTGTTAGCGACAGGGGGTGGTGTTATCATGACGCCTGAAAATCGGAATGCGCTCGCAGGGCGCGGTACGGTTATCTATTTAAAAACATCCTTACAACAACAATTTGAACGTACCAAGCGTGATAGCACCAAACGCCCTATGTTGCAGACCAAAGATTTAGAACAGCGTTTAGAATCATTAAGGGTTGAGTGTGAGCCTTTGTATGAAGAATTATCAGATATGAGTTTTGATACGGATAAACTGACGGTCAAAGCAGTTGCCAACAATATCATTAAGTATATTTATGGTGAAACCTAGGTTTACGCGTTGGGTAGGTGTTCTCGGGGTGATTGCCATCGTTTGGATAGGTGATCACAGCTTGACGAAGACCGACCTATCCGATTTGCCACCTACGGCTAGTGTATCGATCCAACCTTCTCAGATTCCGAATATGCATCTTGCTGCCAAGCATTATGCTGTTTCTGTGGTAGATTTAAGACGCGCAGATCTGCTGCTGGGTATGCCAACCGAACCGGTTATATTTATCAAACCATTATTGGATACGGTCTTGTTTGTGCCTAAAAAATTTGGGCATGCTAGAGCATTGGATGCCAACGCATGATCAAAATGATAGCTGATGCCAGTTTACCGGATTTATCCCATTTGTTTCCTACTTCTTTTCAAGTGACTCGTTTTGTTGATGCGCGTGATTTGCGTGAGCAGATTTCTGATCAAGACGTTTTGCTCTGTCGATCTACTTTAAAAGTAGATGCTGATTTACTGGCTGAAAGTCGGATCGCTTGTGTCGCAACCGTCAGTTCTGGTACGGACCATATTTCTGCGGGATATGTCGCTCAGCGCAAAATTCATGTGATAGATGCGAAAGGAACGAATGCATCGGCTGTTGCCGATTATGTTGTGGCATGTTTGGCATCTCTTCAGCAACAGGGGTTTGGTGGCCAACAAGCCGGCGTGATAGGCATGGGCGCGGTGGGTACGACTGTGACGACAAGGTTACAAGAACTTGACTTTCAGGTTCATGGCTATGATCCGTTGCGTGCCATGCAGGATACGCAATTCTCGACATGTGACCTGAATGCCTTATTGGTTTGTGATCTCTTATGCGTGCACGCGAATTTACATGATCAGGTGCCCTATGCGAGTAGACATTTGTTGGATGCGACGTTTTTGTCTCAGCTCAAACCTGGTACGGTGATTATCAATGCAGCGCGCGGAGGTATTGTAGATGAATCGGCATTGTTAGCTTGTACACAACCGTTGCGCTACTGTACAGATGTGTATGTAGGGGAGCCCAATATTCGAGCCGAGGTGATTGAGTATGCGACATTGTGTACCCCGCATATTGCTGGACATAGCATTGAAGCAAAGCGCAGGGCGTTACAGGAGGTCAGTCAAAAAATCTATCATTGGTTTGGTCTGCCTGCGCCAATTTTGCCACATTTAGCCGTACAGCTTCCGCAACGAGCACCTTCGACTGCTTGGCAAGCGAACATATTATCTCTTTATAATCCGGAACATGAAACGCAGATCCTCAAAAAAGCACGAGATTTGCCAAAAGAGTTTTTGGCATTACGCGCTGCTCATCAGGGTCGTCATGATTTTAACTGTTATGTTTGGTTGAATGGAGATAAGATATTGGGCGTTTAGTCAGATTGTCATATGCTTTAAATTCTGCTAGGCTGCGTAGGGTGGGAGATTGTTATCAAGGAGAGAGTGATGTATAAGCGGATATTGTTGGCAACAGATTTTGATGAAATTGGTGTAAAAGCCGCGCATAAAGCTAAAAAAATTGCCGACGAATTTGGTGCGAAATTGTTTTTAGTGCATGTGGTTGAGCCGATTCCGGCATATGCTTATCCTGGCTTTGCTGGTTTTGCAGAAGTAGAAGTTTCTATTCGAGAGCAAGCAGAGAAAGAGCTGTCAGCTTTGGCTGAAAAATTGGATGTAGATGCGAAACATCAATTACTAGAATTCGGATCGATTAAAAATGAAGTGCTGCGTGTGGCGCAAGAACATAAAATCGAGTTGATCGTGACGGGTAGTCATGGCAAACATGGTTTAGCTTTGTTATTGGGTTCGACAGCTGAAGCAATTTTGCATGGTGCGGAATGTGATATTATGATTGTGAGAGGCAATGTGGCATAGCCTGGGTTACGTGTTTTACCTATAACGGCTCACATTTTTTAGGACGCTCATTAGTTCTGTCTTCATCCGGCCTTCGGGCACCTTCTCCCTCAGGGAGAAGGTCATGGTAGCCTGGATGCAGCGCAGCGGAATCCAGGAAGTCGGTGGCACTGACCCCGGATTTTGCTGCGCTGCATCCAGGCTACGTCACGATGTATGACGCAGTTCTCATCAATAAAGCTACCTTAACTGAATGGCAGTGAGGGAGAAGGTGCCCGATAGGGCGGATGAGGGGATCTTATAGAAGCAGGGGTTTTTCGTGCTTCGTACAAAAAATGTGGAGAACACTATGGTTTCAGGCTATTTGAAACTTGCTCCCATGCCATAAGCTTATGGAATGTGTCTGTTCTTTGATACGGAGTGAGTGTTTACATGAAATTCATACGTCATAGTGTGGTGGATCCCTCTTTACAGAAGGGGACTGCTGCAGTAATTGGTAATTTTGATGGCGTACACCGAGGTCATCAGGCCTTGTTCAAAGCAGTCAAGGATCTGGCTGAGCAAACCGGTTTATCCATGCTGGTGATCGTATTTGAACCACAAACCCGCGAGTTTTTTTTAAAAGAAAACGCTCCGCCACGTATCACACCTCTGCGTAAAAAATTGCAAATTTTTAAACAATTGGGCGTTGATTACGTCTGCTGCTTGCGTTTTGGTCAGCGTATTGCACAGATGAGTGCTGTTGAGTTCGCGCAATTGGTTATTTTTTCGCAGTTAAACGTGAAACATTTATTTGTGGGGGGCGATTTTCGCTTCGGCTGTGATCGATTAGGTGACTCTGTACTGCTGCAAAGCATGGCGCTCTCTTACCAAGCGCAAGTTCATGTGTATCCCGATGTGCTTTTAGATGACTGTAAAGTGAGTTCGACATTAGTGCGACAGGCCTTACAAGCAGATGACTTGAATGAGGCTGAACGTTTGTTAGGGCGTCCCTTTAGTATGTGTGGGCGAGTGATTTATGGGGATGCACAAGCACGCCAATGGGGGATCCCCACCGCCAATATACGATTGCTGCATAAGCCCTTGCCATTACATGGCGTTTTTTCTGTGCGTGTTGTGCTGCAAAATGAAAAAACGTATCAAGGTGTTGCGAATATGGGGTGTCGGCCCACGTTAGATGGATTAAAAAATCTTCTTGAAATTCATCTTTTTGATTTTTCTGGTTCGTTATATGGTCAACATTTAGAAGTCTTTTTCTTACATAAACTCCGTGATGAGCAGAAATTTTCTTCCAAAGAGACATTAATTGCGCAAATTCATGCTGATGTGGCAGCAGCAAAAGCTTATTTTTTGGGAGTGTGAGTATGAAAAATTGGATTTGGTATGGCGTGACGGCTTTGCTCATTGCCTTAGATCAAGGTAGTAAATATATTGCAGTTCAAGCACTGACAATGTATCGCCCAGTAAGCGTTTTCTCGGGGTTACATTGGACCCTGACGTATAATTCAGGCTCGGCATTTGGTTTTCTGAATCAAAGTGCTGTATGGTGGCATCCCTATGTATTCACCGTATTTGGTGTTGTGATGAGCATGGGTTTGGTGGTGTGGATGGCATTATGTAAAGCAAAAGATAAATTGGAATTACTCGCATTGTCCTGCATTCTAAGTGGCGCGATAGGTAACGTGATTGATCGCGTTCGTTTGGGTTATGTGGTTGATTTTATCCAGGTGTACTATAAAAGTCATTCTTTCCCAGTATTCAATATAGCGGATAGCACGATTTGCATGGGTGCTTGTCTCCTATTTTTTGTCAGCAGCAAGCCGACACGCAAGAAGAAAAAATGAGACCCGACAGGGCGGATAAGGGGACCTGCGTCCGCACTATGGACTCAGATGATGCTCATGCTCATATTCTTGTTCTGCTGCATCGTGCTTCAGCTGTTGTCGTCGCAGTTGCCAGCGTTTTTTGAAAGTGTCGCAAGCTGCTTGTAGTTTTTTTTCTTGTTCAGTACTACCTTTGGGCCCCGGCATTTGTAAGGCCGCAACCAAGACATTTGGTAAATGAGTATTACGAAAATGTTGGGACAGTCGTAAAACGGCCTCTTTATTAATAGGATTTTTATGGGCGGTTTGACTCATTGGAGTCAGCTTTAAGGCAAGCTGCTGCGTAGTGCCACCGTTCGTTTCTTTTTGCTGAGTTTGGGTTTTTTTGAGGTGTTGGCTGATCCGGTCTAATGCTATTTTTAACCGTTGCTCAGCTGTTAATGTGACTTGGCGTCGTAAACCATATTCGTAATCTGTGTTTGACATCCTTCTGTCCTAAAAAACGATGATTTGGTTATATTATATCATATTTATACCTTTTACGGATCAATTTTAAGGATTTTAGGCGATTTGATTTTTGGGGCTATGCTACGATTAAAAAGGAGTAATAGCTATTTCTATTGCGAGTTTTTAATCGTAGCATAGCTCGCCAAAAGCGATAGCATCAAAACCTAAAATTCATTCGTGAAAGGTATATTATTCGGGATACCATTTTAGCGGATGATTTGGTATTTTATAGAGATACCTTTGGAGGCATTATGCGTAGATATGTTATTCCACTTTTGATCATGATAGGGATGCTATGTTTGGGGCAAGCTCAAGCCATAGAGCTCGAGAAATTGTTACCGGATGAGCGCAATAATATAGAGGTTTTTCAGAAAACGTCTCCGGCTGTGGTCTATGTGCATCGGATGTCAAAAGTGGGATCCTATCCTAATCATTTGTTGCATGTTGTGCCTGCAGGCACGGGTTCTGGGATTATTTGGGATAAGGCCGGACATATTGTGACAAATTTTCATGTGATTCAAGGCGCGGACGCCTTGGCTGTTACGATCCATGGCCAAACGGTACCAGTCAAAGTTGTCGGAGAAGAGCCGCGCTGGGATCTAGCAGTCCTTCAGATTCGATCGCCAGTGTTATTGAAGTATTTAAGTGATTTTCAACCATTAGACATTGCTCCAACGCATGAACTTTTGGTTGGGCAAAAAGCAATTGCAATTGGTAATCCCTTTGGTTTTGATCATAGTTTGACGGTGGGTGTGATTTCAGCACTAGGCCGTGAAATGTTAAGTGTTGGCGGCGTGACCATTCGAGATATGGTGCAAACAGATGCGCCGATTAATCCAGGTAATTCAGGGGGACCCTTGTTGGATAGTTCGGGCCGTTTGATTGGCTTGAATACGGTTATTTTTTCTAAATCAGGCTCTTCAGCTGGCGTGGGATTTGCAATTCCGGCTGATCAAATTGTAAGAGTCGTGAGTCAGTTAATCCAGAATGGTCGTGTCGTGATGGCAGGTATCGGTGTGCTACCTGTGGTGCCAAATGTGGCGCGGCAGTTGGGTGTGACCCATGGGGTTTTGATTGCTGAAGTGTTACCGAGGACGCCGGCATATAAGATCCACCTGCGACCTACTTTACGTGATTATGTTGGACGCATTCACATGGGAGATGTGATTGTTGCCATCAATGGTCATCCTGTGGATGATTATGATGCGCTGTATCATATTTTGTCTGAAACGAAGGTGGGCGTTAGTATCACGGTCACTATCTTACGAGATCAGAGAGAGCAGACTTATACTATTAAAACAATTGATATTGGTGCATTGGAAGGATAAGGATATCGCTATGACAGATCAGCCGCTACATATTGTGACACCTTTACTGCATTCACGCCGCTTGCAATTGCTTACTGGCAAATCGGTGTATCTGAAAATCGAAGCATTACAACCTTCGTCATCGTTCAAATTACGGGGGATTGGCCGTTTATGTCAGTGTTACGCTGCGGATGGATTTGAACAATTGGTGGCGTCTTCAGGCGGTAATGCGGGCATTTCGGTGGCTTATTGTGGCATGGTATTGGGTATGCCAACAACGGTTTTTATTCCTGAGACCAGCCATCAATTATTTGTGGACGAATTGAAAACTTATGGCGCTAATGTGGTGGTAGCTGGCAAGGATTGGGATAGCGCGCATGCTGCGGCTTTGACTTATATCGAAACGCATCATGCTGCTTATATCCCGCCCTTTGATCAGCCCATGATATGGGCGGGGCACGCTACGATTATTGATGAATTGGTACAAGCGGGTGTGCGACCTGATGCGATTGTGGCTGCAGTTGGGGGCGGTGGTTTGGCTTGTGGCTTGTTGGAAGGCATGCATCATCATGGTTGGACGGATATGCCTTTGATCGCAGTAGAAACGCAAGGAGCGGATGCATTGTATCGTTCTATCCAAGCCAAGCAGATGGTGACTTTGGAGGCTGTGACCACTCGTGCGACCAGTTTGGGTGTGAAACGCGTCGCAGCACATTTATTTGAGTGGACGCAAGAACATGATATCAAAGTAGCGGTTGTCAGTGATGATGACGCAGAAGCCGGGGCGCGTGCGTTTGCAATGGACAAGCGGATCCTGGTCGAGCTTTCTGCTGGCGCAGCTTTGTCGGTCGTGTATGCCAATCATCCTATCATCCAGCCGTACCAAACCATCGTTGTGGTGGTATGTGGTGGTGTGAATACAGCCTTCTTTAATGTGATGTAGTGACTTACTCCGTAGCGGGGAACGGCCGTTTTCGTTCAATCTGCACTCAAATCTGACCGTTCTCCAAGCGTCGACATCACCCTTTGAGCAGTTACAATGTGATTTAAAATAGGTTTGTGGTAGAATCTGGATTGTTTTATAGACTAGGCGAATTCATGCAACCACAATTAAATATTGCGATTAGTGCCGCGCGCCAGGCCGGTGATGTGATTTTGCGGCATGTTGAGCACGTTGATCATATGCCATTGATGGCAAAAGGCGAAGGCGATTATTTCTGTGAAGTGGATGTTAAAGCAGAACAAGCCATTATCGCCACGATCCTTAAGGCTTATCCTGATCATGGTATTATCGCTGAGGAAAGTGGTTCTTACCAAGAAGATGCAGAATCAGTATGGATCATAGACCCCTTAGACGGGACTAAGAATTTTATTCATGGCTTTCCTTTTTACGCCGTTTCCATTGCATTGCGGGTAAAATCACGGATTGAGCATGCCGTGGTTTACGATCCGTTACGCCATGAATGCTTTGCAGCGAGCCGTGGCCGCGGAGCACGTTTGAATGATCGACGGATTCGAGTTTCCAAGGAAACCCAAATTACGAAGGCCATGTTGAGCGCTGGGTTGCCCATTCGTTATCCGGAATTGCTGGAACGGTATATGCGCGGATACCAGAAATTTGTAGGACAATGCAGTGCGACGCGAGTAACAGGTTCTGCTGCTTTAGATTTGGCTTACGTTGCTTGTGGTCGTTTAGATGGGTTTTGGGGTTTGGATATGAAGTCTTGGGATATTGCTGCTGGGCTATTATTGGTCCAGGAAGCCGGAGGCTTGGTGGGTAATTTACAAGGGGGCGAATGTACTTTGGATGAAGGAAATATTATTGCCGCACCACCTAAGATTTTTAAAACGATGCTACAGTCACTGAATCAAATAGATAAGTAAACACGATGGTCAACTTTTTCTTCTGGGCCGACGTGACGCGGCTTGTCCGCGGTATCCAGCAAAGTACCTAGATCTCTGGATCTCGCGAACAAGTCGCGGGATGTAGCGTCATTAAAAGTCGAGCATCGCGTAAATAAGGATAGCGAGTAGGTACTATGGTGAAGTGCAGACCATTTTTGAAATGGGCAGGGAATAAATATCATTGCTTAGAGCCAATTCTGAATGTATTACCCAAAGGTTCCCGTTTGATAGAGCCTTTTGCAGGCTCAGCTGTTGTGTTTATGAATACAGAGTACTCAGACAATATGTTGGCTGAAGATAATGCGGATTTGGTGCGCTTGTATCAATGTATTCAAAAAGAAGGCCAGGTGTTCATTGAGTATTGTCAGAAATGGTTCAAAGGGCAATATAACAACCCTGATGACTACTATCAATTTCGCCAACAATTTAACCAGATGCGGCCGTCACGACGCAAAGCAGCCATATTCCTATACTTGAATCGACATGGTTATAACGGGCTATGTCGCTATAATGCCAGCGGGTACTATAATGTTCCATTTGGCCGTTATATGAAGCCTTATTTTCCATATCAGGAAATGTTGAAATTTTATCAAAAAAGCCAGCAGGTGGCGTTGATCCATGCCGATTTTCGGAAAACGTTTACATTGGCCCAACCTGAGGATGTGATCTATTGCGATCCTCCTTACGTGCCATTGCTACAGAGTTCTAATTTTTCGTCCTATACCGCCAAAAAATTTACAGAAAAGGAGCAGTTTGCATTGGTCGATTGTGCTTTAGATGCGGTACAACGCGGCGTAACGGTTATTATTTCTAATCACGATACGCCCTGGACACGCCAGCATTACCATGCTGCTGATATCACGTCTTTTCCAGTACGTCGCATGATCAATTGTAAAAGTAATCAAAGGGTACCCGTTCAAGAATTATTAGCCATTTTTCGCCCTAAATAAATCCCTAATTAACATTGGGGCTGCGGGGAGGGTTGTGCGCGTGAACACGCTTTATAAACTAGCATGCAACCGTAAGCAAGTAAGAGCAGCGCAATTGCACCAGCCGCAGCGCACCCTAGGGAAAACAACACCGGACTAATCCCCGTAGCGACCACGGCATTTGCAGCAGCAGTGGTTGTGCTAGCAATATATCCTCCTGCAGCGCCACCTGCCGCGAGCGTGATGCTTGCTAACATTTTTGCCCTGGGTCGCGTTGAAAAGAACCCTTGTTGATCAACAGAAGGTTGCTGCGTGCGTTCTTTTTCAGCTTCTGCAGAAGTTTTTGTTGGCAAAAAAAATGTTTTTCTAGCAAGCGCAATCACACCAGTGGCGATCAAAGATAGCCCTACAACACTTGCCAACGCACAGGTAGCCAATGTCGGCCAGAGCCATAGATTGATTGGGGGCGCAGAAAGTATCAATAAGGCAACGCTTGCGAGTACGATCGCGCCGATCGTGACGGATAAGAGCGCTAAAATCCAGCTGGATCGGCGATTATCTTTCCATTTGAAGGCATGCATATGGATAGTAAGAGGGCGAGCTTGTTGTATTGAGCGGCACTCAGAGGGGGTAAGCTTACGTTCGGTTTGCAATGATCTGTTGTCGCAATGAAATCGTAATTTCAAATGGTGAGGTGGTGTTGGGGAGTCGAAATAGAGGGCGGTACTCGTTGCGGAAGAGCCGTCATAATGAACATTGTGTAATGTTCTTGAAGTGTCTAATGTCGTTTGATTAGCCTTATCCTTTGCTTGAATGGTCATTTCCAATCGCGCGGGTTTGTGGGATTGTTCCGTTGCTTGTTGAAACGCTTTATCAAATGCGTTTTGGTAGGTACTTGGGTTATCATCATTGATATAAATTGCCCGGCCTTCGTGATGACTGAAGGTAGCCAGTGTATCCAAGAATGTATTGTTATGTGCCAAACAAACACCGATAGGGATGACGCGTGGCAGTTTTTTGTTAGGAAATACATCTGCTAAACTTTGCGCCGTGCAACCATAACTGTCTTGGCCATCTGTTAAAAAAATAACGGTCGTATGACTTGCTGGTGGAATCATCTCTGGAGATTTGATCGCTGTGAAGGCTGCTTTAAAATTCGTATTATTCGCAGCCTGTATCAGTTTAATTTGTGATTTGGCTTTGGGGATGTTTTTTGAAGAGGCGTGTTGGCATTGCACACAAACGTGCGCTTCGTCATTAAAGCTTACGATACTGAAGGTATCAATTTCGGTTAGCTTATCTAGCAAATTTGACACCGCTGTTTTTACTTTTTCTAAACGCCCATCGCCTGTCATGCTGCCACTGTTATCGAGGAGAAATATAATGTTTTTGGGGCTTGGTTTCTTCGGAGTAGCGAATGCGATTAACGCTGGTTCTACTCTCCAAGACCCTTCTGAGACTTTAGAAATTTGGACACGGATGTCGATGGGGTTATCTATAATTGTATTTGGCATATCAAGTTAAACAAGTGAACGAAAGTGGAGCGATGCTGTCATGTTCTTTATTAAAACACACCTATACTTTACTCGAGCTACGATTGATATACCAAGCTAAGACCACAACCATGAGCATGGAAAGAGGCAGAATCATCAGGCCTGTTTGATAATTTTCGGTGGAGTATACTCGCAGTTGCTGAGAGGTATCCCCCGCAGACCAGTCTAATAACTGTCCCACCAATGGTTGGAACAGAACACCGCCGAACGATACAATCATATTGGTCACAGCAAAGATGGTACCAGATAATTGCTGAGTAGGGCTGTATTCTTTAGCCATAATAAAGACAATGATTTCAGACGAACTGAATAATCCGTATAAAAATACCATTGTATTTAATACCCAATACGATAAATGTTGATCAAATAAAATGATAGAGATAAATACTAGAGAACCCAGAGCGCCGATCGTTAAAGGGATGATGCGTTTACCACTGGTGTCTGAGATATAGCCAGTAAGCGGCGCGCCCACCGCCCAGCCTAAAAAGAGCATGGACATGGTTTTTGCCGCTTCTATTTTACTCAAATGGAACGCTTGTTCTAGAAATGATTTGCCCCATAATTCTCCAAACACGGATAAAGAGGTATACAAGCATGTCCCAATCATGGCAATTACCCAGATTTGTTTTGACTTGAGGACTTGCCATACTTGCAAAAAAAAGTCTCGATAGGGCATAGGGTGATGTTTGAGTTTGCCTGGGGCATCACGGACGATAGCATAAATAAAAATAGTAAGAATGAGACCGAGAAGCACGGACATGCGCAACACCGTATGCAAACCCATCTTATGAGCCAAATGCGTGATCTGAATTTCTCCATACACCAAGCCCAGCATGCCTAAGGTGGTCATTAATCCGGCGACCAAAGAAAAATAGCGTACGGGTAACCAATTAGTTGCCGCAGATAAAACGCCCACAAAGGCAAATGAGGAACCAAATCCAACGAGTAAGCGCCCCAAACCCGCTAAGAATAGAACATGCGAGCTGAATAGGAGTGAACCAAGCGTACAACATAAGCAGGCCAAAGACAGCAAATAGCGTGGTCCGAAGCGATCCATTAAGATGCCAACCGGTAATTGCATCGGAGAATACGCAAAATAATACAAGGCGGCAATTTGTCCAAAAGCGGTAGCAGAAAGATTACCAAAAGCTGCGCGGAGCTCATCTTGTAAAATGCCCGGAATGATGCGAAGAATAAACTCATAACAATAAAACATTGCGCCAATGGTGCAAATAATGCTACCTAGGAGGTAAAGGTTTTGTGGTTTAGTCGTGCGCTTGGGCATGCGTTTCTCGGATAAAAATAGTTAAAATTGCCGCAGCGATGATACCAATAGGAATAATCGACATCGCTAAACGATAATCTTCTGGACCGTATTCGGTCACATGATGGAACGGGATGTGAGACAGCACCTTTTCGCTAGAATATTGCAACCATACGCTCCAATCTAACAAGCGACCGATCAGCGGTTGGAGCAACATGGCGCCCAGCATGACCAACATATTGGTTGCGGCAATGGCTGTCCCCGCTGCTTCATTAGGGGCTAATTCGCGACCTACGGCAAACACAATGGTTTGCGCGCTATAGAACAGGCCCAAAACAAAGATTAAAATGTAAATGCTGAGATGCGAAAGATTGGGGTAGTAGAGAATCAGCATCATCATGATAGCAGCCCCGATTGCGCCAACCACCATAGGTTTTTTACGACATTTCAAGCTGTCTGAAATATAGCCCATGGTCGGTGCACCCACCATAAATCCGAAAAACATTAAGGAATTGGCAAGCCCGGCTTGTGTATCCGTCATGGCATGCGCATGTGATAAATAGGGAATACCCCATAACTCTGCAAAAACCGTCGTTGGCAAGTACACCAAACAACCAAAGAAGCCATTCAACCAAATTTGTTTGTCGCGCAAAATGATCTTCAAATCAATCAAATTGCGTTTGAAGCTATTAATCGTACCACCACTCTTTAAATCGCGGCGGTGATCGTGGATCCCAAACCATAGGACGCCTGTTAAGATGACTCCAAATATTGCGGTATACGTATCCGTTTTTTGCCAACCCACATGGCTGACTACGATTGAGATCATATTGTCGCCTAACATGGCTCCAATGGTCCCCAAAGCGGAGGTTAAGCCTGCAACCAATGCTAAGCGATTTTCCGGTAACCAGATGGTTGCCAGTTTTAAAACGCCTACGAATGCAAAAGCCGAGCCACCACCTACTAAAAAACGGCCTATGATGGCGATATGGTAATTGTCAGTTTGACAGAACATGAGTGTTCCAATCACGCAGAGGAAGCAGGCAAAAGTCAGAAGGCGGCGCGGACCAAAGCGATCCATGAGCACGCCCACTGGTAATTGCATCGGGACGTAAGCATAGTAGTAGACCGAGGACATCAAACCAAAGCCCGTGGCACTCAAAGAAAAATGATTACGTAACGCCGCTTCCATAGCGCTAGGAGAGATCCGGAGCAAATATTCATAAGCGTAAAAAACGGCACCTAACAAACAGACTAACCAGGCAGTCATGGTTATTTGCGATTTAGACAAAATAAGCTCCTTAGTTTTGACCTATAGAATCATCATACCTTAAATTAGTATCAATAAGCATCATGATAAATAATAAGGATCGTGCTCGAAATAACTAAATATTATCCGTTACTGGATTCTGGCATGCACTAATGCGATTGACGCCGCTTGCAATAGCAGCTTTTGCTACACGTGCAGGGACTCTTTCTAATAGTCTGGGGTCGATGGGTTTGGGCAATATATAATTGGGGCCAAACGTCCAGTCTTTGACTTGAGGGTAATTATCTTTGACTTCTTGTGGTGCAGGTTCATGTACCAATTGGCGAATAGCTTCCACCGCCGCGATTTGCATCGTTTGATTGATACAGCTGGCACGCACATCCAGTGCACCTCTGAAAATGTATGGAAAACATAGTACATTATTCACTTGATTAGGGAAATCAGAGCGACCGGTGGCAATGATCAGATCTTGCCGAACTTGCAATGCCAAATGGGGCATAATTTCAGGCGTTGGGTTAGACAGTGCGAATACGATAGGACGTGGTGCCATGAGTGTGAGGAGCGAGGCATCCAATAGATTTGGTTTGGCAACGCCAATGAATACATCAGCGCCTTCCATTGCGTCAGCAAGGGTTCGCTTATCTGTGTTGCGCGCGAACGCAAATTTATAAGGATTGAGATTGCTGCGCCCAGTATGAATGACACCTTCGGTATCCAATAAGAGCATTTTTTCTTTATCGGCGCCTAATGCCACCAACAGGCGCATCGAAGCAATACCGGCAGCACCGGCACCCACGCACACGATTTGGATGTCCTTCAACTGCTTTTTTTGCAGTTCCAATGCATTTAATAAGCCTGCGGCGACGACGATTGCTGTGCCGTGTTGGTCGTCATGGAATACGGGAATATCTAATTGTTCAATCAATGCTTGTTCTATTTCAAAACACTCTGGTGCTTTGATGTCTTCAAGATTGATGCCACCAAATGTGGGAGCGATATTTTTGGCTGTCATAATGAAATCTTGTGGGTCATTTGCATCGATTTCAATATCAAATACATCAATGCCGGCAAAGCGTTTAAACAAGACTGCTTTGCCTTCCATGACAGGTTTGGATGCCAAAGGACCTTTGTTACCTAGACCTAGTATTGCTGTACCATTCGTCATGACGGCAATCAAATTGCCTTTGGCCGTATAGCGATACGCATTTTCTGGGTTGTTGGCAATTTCTAAAACAGGTTCTGCTACACCAGGCGTGTAAGCCAAGGACAAATCATCCTGGGAATTCGTTGGCTTGGTAACATAAACACCCAATTTCCCGGGTATTGGGAATTCGTGGTAGTGCAAAGCACGTTGTTTTAACAGATCATCGCTCATGACATGGCATCCTAGTGTTTATATAGAAGACGTGTGCTTATTCTTTGGCGTCGTCTTCTGCTGCTTTGATTCTTTTTACATAACGATCGTTAAAGCGCGCAACACGACCGCCAGAGTCTACTACTTTTAGCGTGCCAGAGTAAAACGGATGGCACTGAGAACAGACTTCAATTGTTAAATCTACACACAAAGTAGAGCGTGTTTGAAACGTATGCCCACAGCTACAAGTAACTTTGATGTCTTTATAATCAGGATGAATTTCAGCTTTCATAATCTTAACTCTCAATCAATGTCACGCAGGTTGGATCCAACCCACTAAATTAACGGGAGAAGATAACAAAAATTAGGGTAGAGATCAAGTTGTTGTTCATTTTGATTTTCCGTTCTCTGGCGGTTGTGGCTTGAATTTCTGTAACCGTCATCGCAATGACGGTAGCATGAGCAATGTCTGTCAGGCCAAACCCACTGTCGCCCAAACTGGCGCATGGTCTGATGGGCGTTCGGATTGACGTGGGGTTTTATCAATGCCTGCGTCTTGGCAACAGGCTTGTAGGGCATCACTCAATAGAACGAGATCAATCCGTAAACCCCGGTTGCGCCGAAAGCTGGCCGCACGATAATCCCACCAAGAATAGGCTGCCAACTCTGGATAGATGTGCCGAAAGCTATCCTGCAATCCTAAGTCTTGGATGTTTGCCAAAGCAGCACGCTCTTCAGGGCTGCAGAGGACGCAATCCAGCCATTCCTGTGGATCATGGACATCTAAATCTTGTGGTGCAATATTAAAGTCTCCCACGACTGCTAATTTAGGATAGCGCGTGAGCTCATCGGCGATGAACGTTGTGACTTGTTTTAACCAAGCCAATTTATACGTATATTTGTCCGAGGTCAGATGGCTGCCGTTGGGCACATACAAGTCGATGAGCCGAATGCCTTCAACCGTAGCAGCAATGATTCGGCGTTCTAACACTTGGTCCTCTTCTATAAAAACATCCGTCAGGGGGTAGCGAGAAATAATCGCCACGCCGTTATAAGTTTTTTGACCAGAAAAAGCGATATGTAGGCCCAAATCGATAAAGGCTTGTGTAGGGAATTTCTCATCGGGCACTTTGGTTTCTTGTACGGCCAAGACATCAATTGATTTTTCCGTAAACCACTGCAGTACCTGTGGGGCGCGCACTGGCAACGAGTTAACATTCCAACTAGCAATGGTAAGGGTCTTTTTTGTCATAATGTCACCTCATAATTCATGATGAGTGGTGCATGATCCGAAAATGCTTGGCCGCGGTAAATGCCGACGCTTTGTAATTGTGACACCAACCCAGGCGTGATAACTTGATAATCAATTCGCCACCCAACATTTTTTTCCCAAGAACGTTGCCGCAGGGACCACCAGGTGTATTGTTCGGGCTCTTGATTCAAAACGCGAAACGCATCTACCAAGCCTACAGGACCAAATAGTTGATCTAACCAAGCGCGCTCTTCCGGTAGAAAACCAGAGCTTTTCTGATTACCGCGCCAATTTTTAAGATCGATATTGTGGTGAGCAATATTATAATCACCACAGATGATCAATTCTTTTCCTGTTGCTTTGAGTGTGTGCAACTGTTGCATAAAACTATCTAAAACCTGACATTTGACGGCTTGGCGCTCGGGAGAACTGCTGCCTGAGGGCAAATAGAGTGATACGACAGCCAAATTCGCATAATCAAATTGTAGGTAACGTCCTTCCGTATCGCAATAAGTACAACCGAAGCCTTTTTGCGTGGCGATAGGTGGTTTGCGTGCATAGATTGCGACACCACTGTAGCCTTTTTTCTCGGCATCAAAGTAGTCACAATGGTAGCCTTGCGGAAAGAATTCTGCGCCAGAGATCAATTGTTCGCGCTGTGCTTTGGTTTCTTGAATACAAACGATATCCGCTTGCTCTTGCTCGAGCCAAGTATAAAAGCCTTTACGCGCGGCAGCTCGGATGCCATTGGCGTTAAAACTGATGACCTTCATCATGGCGCTCTCAATTTTAAGGCGGCCTTCGCTAAGCGTTCCCCCATTTTCTTCGCCAAAATGATTTCTTCTTGGCTCAATTCACCAGCGGGGAGATCTGCCGCAACATGTGTTGGTCCGTAGGGTGTGCCGCCTGAGATGGTGTGATTGAGTTCAGCTTCGGTATAAGGTAAACCCATGAGCAGCATGCCATGGTGAAACAAGGGCATCATCATACTGACTAAGGTTGTTTCTTGACCGCCATGCATGCTGGTTGAGGAAGAAAAGACACAAGCCGGTTTATTGACCAGGTCACCTGATAACCATAGTTCAGAGGTTCCATCGAGAAAATATTTCATAGGGGCGGCCATGGCGCCAAATCGCGTAGGGCTACCTAAAGCGAGGCCTGCGCATTGGCGTAGATCATCCAGGCTGGCATACACAGCGCCAGAGTCAGGAACACTTGGGGCAACGGCTTCACAGGTAGGCGAGACGGGGGGGACAGTGCGAACCCGTGCTTCTATGCCTGGCACAAAGGCAATGCCACGCGCGATGTACTGAGCCAATTGTGCCACAGAGCCAGTTTTAGAATAATAGAGCACTAAAATATAGGGTAGAGACATACGTTATCATCCTCTGATAAAAAAAAAGAAGTATACGTCAGTGATGTGCACACAACAAATTTAGTATCAAATCTAGCTGTGATGAAAACTGTATGATGACAATATGGAGAAAAAAAGTTATTATTGTATTGGTTACGTCCTAATGACGATTAAAAGTTACAGTGAGAAGCTTATGTCTGCATCAGTTCAGTACGCACAAAGTTCGGAGCTTGGGGTAGCTTTAACGCCTGCTGCACAACAGCGGGTTTTGGCATATCTTGATCAGCATCATTATCAAAATCTGCGCTTATCCGTGAAGAAAACCGGTTGTTCGGGGTTTGCTTATGTGATGGATTATGTGAACACCCCTCAAAGCGATGATTTGGTCTTTCCACTTGCTGCAAATAGAGTGGTTTGTGTTGAAAAGGCAAGTTATCCTTATTTGAAAGGGATCACGGTAGACTATGTGAAACAAGGCGTCCACGCCAAATTCGTGTTTCAGAATCCCAATCAGACTGGACAATGCGGGTGTGGGGAGAGTTTTTCTGTTGAGAAATAAGGGTGGTTGATCATTCAGATGCCTACGTCCCGCAGGGCTTTTAGAGATAAATTATTAACAGATCATGGGGTGTTTTTGGTGGTTTAAAAAATATCATGAATATCATTGGTCCAATATTTACATTATTTAGAAACTTTGGTATCATAGCGCCCATGATGGTTTTTATATGGGCTATTTTGTTTGCGAAGAATGCGAAAGATAGCTTCAAAGCATACTAAATATTAATTAATTTATGGGGATGATCTAAAATGACACTAACAATAAATGCAGCGCAACAATCTGACGAGGCGTTGGTTCAACATATTGTAGGCGTAGTAAAATCTTATTTAGGCTCTGCGAACATGAAAGAACCTAATTTGAATTTATATCAATTAGTGATGGAAGAAATTGAAGGTCCTCTATTTCGTACAGTGATGGAATTAACCCGTTACAATCAATCTAAAGCAGCACGTGTGCTGGGTGTTAGCCGTGGTACATTACGTACCAAACTGAAGCGTTATTTTGACGATGAATTTATTGGCACACGCGGATAATCATTGATTGGTTGTTAAAAAAAGGGCGGCCGGCGGTCGCCTTTTTTTTGTTTGAAATTTAAGGTCTTATATGGACCCTAGAGAATCTTGCCTGAGCTAAATCAAGATTTTTACTTTTCATATATTTTTGATATACTCCACCGCAAAGTTGGTCAGACAATCGCAATCAAACTATGTTTGGTTGAGGAAAGTCCGGGCTCCATAGGGTAGAGTGCCAGGTAATGCCTGGGAAGTGTAAGCTTACGGAAAGTGCCACAGAAAATATACCGCCTTCTCAACGGTTTCGTGGATATATCGCTAGTTTGAGTCGAAAAGGCATGTGTGCTGATTCGGTAAAGATAGTAGATAAAAACATGGTACCTGAAGGTAAGGGTGAAATGGTGCGGTAAGAGCGCACCGCGCGTTTGGCAACAGGCGTGGCAGGGAAAACCCCACTCGGAGCAAGACCAAATAGAGATCCAGGTGATGTTTCATCACCAAACATGACCCATGTTGGATCTGGGTAGGTTGCTTGAGGCAAACGGTGACGTTTGCCCTAGATGAATGATTGTCCACGACAGAACCCGGCTTATCGACCAACTTCTATTATTTTATGAGCTAGGATCGCGCTTGACTTTATGATGGTAGCCCGGGTGCAGTGTAAGGTAACCCGGGGTTTTGATAAGGCATTAAAATCCCCAGAAGCCCCTACGTTCCGAGGCTTGTCCGCGGGATCCATGGATCTTGTACCATGCAAATATTTATTGCATTGCTTAAAAGTCGAACTGGACCCGGAGGCCAAACCGCGGGACGTAGGGCTTCTGAATTGTTTCGGGCTAGCCCCAAGGTTACAAGGCGCCTCAAACTCGAATTTCACATTTTTTAGAGATCAAATATGTTGCTATGTTTAGACGTTGGTAATTCGCATATATATGGTGGGTTGTTTACCAACGATGAATTGGTCTTGCGGTTTCGTCATACCTCCAAAGTCAGCACTTCGGATGAATTAGGTATCTTTTTAAAAGTGGTATTGCGTGAAAACAACTGTGACCCAGAGCAGATCCGCTCGGTTGCCATTTGTTCTGTGGTCCCTTCCTTAGAATACTCATTACGTGCGGCTTGTATTAAATATTTGGCAACAGAGCCTTTTTTTCTACAGTCAGGCGTGAAGACCGGTTTAAATATTCAATACAAGCAACCTAGTGATGTAGGTGCGGATCGTATTGCGAATGCCATTGCGGCAACGCAGCAATTCCCTGGAAAGAATTTGATTGTCATTGATTTTGGCACCGCAACCACATTTTGCGTTATGAATGCACAAAAGACTTATTTCGGTGGGGCAATTTTGCCAGGGATGCGACTGTTTGTAGAGGTTTTGTCTAACCATACCGCAAAATTACCGATGGTGGATATTGTGAAAATGGACCATGCACTGGGTCGTTCTACAGTTGAGAGTATTCAATCAGGCATCTTCTATGGTGCGCTCGGTGCTTGCCGAGAATTGATTGCAAGGATCAAACAAGAACAATTTGCCCAGCAAGACGTGGTCATTTTGGCCACCGGTGGTTTTGCTTCTTTATTTGAACATTGTCAACTTTACGATCATCATGTTCCGGACTTGGTTCTGCATGGGATTCGCATTGCATCAAAACTAAACAACAATGCTTCATAAATATCCAATTTTTAATATTATTGCTCTAAAGAAAGCATCTTTGTGGAATTTAAATGACTATTTTCTGTTTTTTTAAAAATATTATGTTAGAATGCAGCGCGTGAGACTATGTCGTGTTTATTTGTTGGACATCCCCCAGGCAAAATATTAAGAAAATAAAGTCTCTGGGTGAGATATTACTAATGAATACTGATATGAGCAATTAACCTGAAATAGCCGAGCAAGAAAACTCTTTGCTCTGATGTTTAATTTGTAGACGGAGATAATGATGGAAAATAGTGAAGAAAAAATAGATGGCGGTACGCAACGTATCGACGGCGATATAACAGTTGTTGAAAGTAAGCATAGCGAAAGAGTGGAAGATAGTGATAGTGATGTGTTTCACTTATTGAAAGAAGTTCCTTCTTCTTCTGTAGCGACTCACCCTCAAGTAACAAACGCTAAACAAAAGTCCGGTGCTCTTAAGGCTTCTGTATCTTTGGTAGGAGCTTTAGGACGGAGTTCGCGGAAAGCTTCTTCTGGGAATGAGCGTGCTCTGTCAGAAGAACAAGAACAAATCACACTTCACGATGACCGTCATGACCATGTGGCTCAAACTATTATTGAGCGATTAGACCGTCTTGAACTTTATAATAATACTCTGCAGCAATCGCTTGGTGGATATAAAGTTGCCACTGATGGTGCAACAAGAGCAGCTGGAAATGCAGGAAGATCTCTGAATGAATTTAGAAGTGAAGTGGAAGTTGAGTTTAATGCAGTGCGCGAGAGACTAGCTCAGGTCGGTGAGGATTTACAGAATGTTCGTCAGAAAGTAAATCACACGGATTCGGATATAGCAGCTATTCAAACGAAATTGGATATGACTAGCGTAAATTTGAGCCGCCAATTTGAACAATTGATTCAGGAAATTAGTGGCGCAGTAAGAGAGTATGAAGCCACAAAAGATGAGTTAAAAGTAGAGCAAGGCGATCAAACGTCATTGGAACAAAAAGCCAAAGCAAAATTCGCAGAAATTGATGAGCTTGCTGCAAAATATTTGAAGCTAAAAGTAGAGAATGCGTTCCGTGTTCCTAATGTTAGTTTGCGCGCTCAAACACTTTCTTCATTAAAAGAGCAGTTAGAAGAAATTGCCACTAGAAAACAAGATAATAATCCGCAAGCAACATCACGTTGGTCTGGCTGGTTTAGCACAAATAAAGAAAAGAAAGCATTTGATTCAGTAGAGCGGTTCGCTAAAAATCCTGCGCTTTCTCCTCGTACTACAAAAGCAAATTTTGATGTAAATGCTGAACTGCTTAGAACGATGATAAGTGCTACGTATGCTTTGACGTATTTTGATAAAGTTAATACTGTACCGGCAGCGAGCACCTCTGGCTCAGCCGGCGTTAATGCTTCTGTGAGGTCGTCTGTTAGTACGCCAACACGTAACCCAACTATGGCATTAGGCCTAGCTAGTGCTTCAACGCCTTCCTCACAGCAACTGTTGGAAGGAACGGATATGGTCAATAAAGCGGTGTTGGTGCATGTTCGTGGTGAGTTGAAAAAACTTCAAGCAAGAACAGATGGTTTGATTGGTTCACAAAGTCCGACTATGCAATTCTGGGGTAAAGTACTGTTGGCGTTGGCCTTGGCGATTGCTGCGACAGTTGCTGCTATAGCGCTGATGTCTGCATTAGGTTTTGCTTTACCAACATTCTTAGTTCCTTATGTTGCGTACCTTCAAGCTTCTGCGTTGGTATCTAATGTATTGACCTTTGTATCGACTCAATTGTCAATCACTGTGGCGGCGTCAGCCTCTGCAACGGCACTTCTAACAGCGGGTATATTTGGTGGAGTTGGCTACGGTTTAAACAGAGCCGGTGCACCAAGCAGCTTGAAGAAAGATTTGGACCATGCTGCGAAAGATCTAGATGATGCGATAGCGGATACACCTGCTTTTCGTGCAATACGTGTTGCCTAAGTAAGCAATATTTTCCTAATGCGGGTGAGCAATCATCTGCGTTAAATTACAAAACCCAATCTCGTGATTGGGTTTTTTTTTGTATTTATTTAAGGTAGGTTGGGCCTTATGGCCCAACAATCGCGCAAAGCGCCACATTATGAAGAAGAGGTGGTGTTACCCACCGATGTCGGACCTTAGCCCATCATTCGTCAGATTAAGAAAAATATGCTAAAAAAATCCCGTCTTTGCTTGCCCTTCCCTGCGTCCTGGGTCGCAAAGTCAAAAATGTGACCATGAGACTTTGTTCCAACCTAGTTCTAAACCCTCGCACGCTCTCCATCCCGCACCGCAATCCTAAAAATAATTATCTGTTTTACTTTGACAAATGCAAAAAGATCACCCTATAGTGTATAAAAGTGGTATAATCTCCCAAAAAGTGGATAATTGTGGGATAAAAGCTGGTACCAACATGTTTCGTGGAATAAATGCTATACACATTGATGGAAAGGGTCGCCTTGCTATTCCAACGCGTTATCGTGACGTTTTGGGTGCAGAAGCTGACAATAACTTGGTGTTGACCATTGATACGGAAGAAACATGTTTGTTGTTATACCCACTGAAACAATGGCAAGTGATTGAAGAAAAAATTCAACGTTTGCCAAGTTTTGATCCTGTGGCACGTCGTATTCAGCGTTTGTTGATTGGGCATGCTACGGATGTGGCCTTGGATGGAGCGGGTCGCTTATTGCTTCCGCAAGTACTGCGTGATTATGCGCAATTGGAGAAAAGGGTGTTGATGATTGGTCAGGGCGCGAAATTTGAACTTTGGTCCGAACAATTGTGGGAAGCCCGTCGGGATCATTGGTTGCGGGAAGAATCTACCCGATTGGGCCAATTACCTGATGAACTGAAGACCTTTTACCTGTGAGTAGCAGTCATAAGCCAGTTTTGTTTGAGGAAGCGATTGAGGCTTTGGCCATTGTCCCGGAAGGTGTGTATATCGATGGGACCTTTGGTCGCGGGGGCCATGCGCGTGCCATCTTAGAGCGCTTGGGTCCAGCAGGTCGATTGTTTGCTTTAGATAAGGATTGGGAAGCAATAGATTTTGCAAAGACACATTTTTCTCAAGACCTGAGATTTCAAATCAGGCAAGGCTCGTTTCGAGATTTGGCTATTTGGGCTCGGGAATGGGAAATTGTGGGTAAAGTACAGGGCATTTTGTTGGATTTAGGGGTGTCTTCCCCACAAATTGATGATGCTCAGCGTGGATTTAGTTTTATGCAAGCGGGTCCCTTGGATATGCGGATGGATACGCAACAAGGGTTGAGTGCCGCACATTTTATTAATGAAGCAAAAGAAAGTGACTTGGCGGATGTGTTTTTTACCTATGGTGAAGAACGCTATTCCCGGCGGATAGCACGTGCCATCGTAACGGCACGCGACCATGCACCGATTCAAGACACGACGACATTGGCAGAGGTGATTAAAGTGGCTCATCCCAAATGGGAGAAGCATAAACACCCAGCTACACGGGTTTTTCAAGCGATTCGCATTTATGTGAATCAAGAATTGAAAGATCTCGAATTAGGTTTGAACCAAGCTTTGGAAGTACTGGCGGTCGGAGGACGTTTGGCGGTAATTAGTTTTCATTCACTTGAAGACCGCATGGTAAAGCAGTTTATGCAACGCGCGGAACAAGGGGTGAGATTACCTAAAAATATCCCGATTCAAGCAAACGAGCAAAAAGGTTGTTTGCAACGCATAGGTCGAGCAATGAAGCCCACGGATGGGGAAATACAGAGCAATATACGCTCAAGATCAGCGATATTGCGTATAGGAGAGAAACAATCATGAACGCAGCAGCAAGAGATATTAACCAAACTAATTTTTTTCATGGACAATTGATGAGTATGCGGTTATCTTTCACCAGTGTTGTACGTCTTAGTTTGATGATAGTGGTCTTGTTAAGTGCTTTGGCAGTTATTTATACTACAAACTACTATCGTTTGACTTTGAATCAATTAGAATCAGCTGAGCAAGTTTCGCATCAGTTGAATTTACAGTGGGGACAATTATTGTTAGAGCAGGCAAGTTTAGCGACGCCTTCTCGCGTAGAACTTTTAGCGACGGAACAATTGAGAATGGTACTGCCAACCACGAAGAAAATGATTAGAATACAGACGAAATGAAGAAAAAAGAGACTTTCCATCACCGCATACGCTTATGGTTTATCGGGTTATTTTTTATTGCATTAGGAGTCGTGTTACTGTGGAGAATGGGTGATCTCACAGTCTTGCATCGCTCATTTCTACAAGGGCAAGGGAATGCTCGTAGTGTCCGAGTCATCAGTAATCCCGCCTATCGCGGTATGATCTTGGATCGTGAAAATGTGCCTTTGGCCGTGAGTACGCCGGTGCAGTCTTTGTGGGTCAACCCTAAAACTTTTCATCCGACCTCTAATCAATTAACGCATTTGGCACGTCTACTAGATACGTCCCCTAAACAATTACGACATATCTTGAGTAAAGCGAAAAATCACGAATTTTATTATTTACAACGCCAATTAGCCCCCATGCGTGCCAAAGATATTGCTGATCTCAAAATACCAGGTACCAATTTTCAAGAAGAATATAAGCGATTTTATCCCGAGGCAGACAGTACCGCACAATTATTGGGATTTACCAATGTGGATGATATTGGCATCGAAGGCTTGGAGTTGGCCTATCAACCTTGGTTAGAAGGTGTCAATGGGAAAAAACGGGTGGTCAAGGATCGCTATGGACGTGTGATCGAGGAACTGGAAACCATCAAGGAACCACGTGCAGGACATGCTTTGAATTTGAGCATTGATCACCGTATTCAATTTTTTGCATACCATGAATTGCAAGCGACCATCGAGCGTTTTGGTGCCAAATCAGGGTCAGTTGTGGTGTTGGATACCCAAACGGGTGAAGTCTTGGCTGCGGTCAATGCGCCTTCTTTCAATCCCAATGCACGCAATCGCTACGCACTCCAAACTTATCGTAACAAGGCATTGACGGATTTATTTGAACCAGGATCGGTGATCAAACCCTTTAGTATTGCGAGTGCCTTGGAGTCGCGTCAGGTTACAGCTGATACCATTATTGATACCCGTCCCGGTTGGATGATGGTGCATGGCCATATCATCCGTGATGTGCACGGCTATGGTGTGTTAGATGTGAGTGGTGTGTTACGCCATTCCAGTAATGTCGGGGTAACGAAAATGGTGTTATTGAGCCCCGCAGAGCAATTAATCAATTTATTAACGCGCTGTGGAGTCGGGCAACGCACTGAATCAGGTTATCCTGGTGAAAGCGAAGGAACGATTGTATCGGCCAAAGACATCAATCCTTTTGTTTTGGCGACTTTGAGTTTTGGTTATGGCGTGTCAGCGACCGCTATGCAAATCGCCAAAAGTTATATGGTATTTGCGAATCATGGGCGTTTGCCACCGATCAGTTTGATACGACAAGATGCCCCTGTGATGGGACCACAAGTGATGTCTGCCAAAACGGCGGATCAATTGTTGGTCATGTTAGAAGATGTGGTGAATGGGGAACGCGGAACAGGACGTTCTGCTATGGTCCCGGGATACCGCGTTGCAGGTAAAACGGGAACTGCGCGTGTTGCTGGCGTACGTGGTTATCAAGAGCGGCGCTTTATGTCGAGTTTTGTTGGCATTGCACCCGCTTCGCATCCCAAATTAATTGTAGCAGTATTCATCACGGAACCTACGAAAGGGGGCTATTATGGCGCCCAAGTAGCTGCACCGTTGTTTGCAAAAGTGATGGGTTCTGCCCTACGAATTTTAGATGTCACTCCGGATCAACCTATTTGAGAGGTTCCCATGATGACCTTGCGAGATTTATTACTACCCTGGATAAATAACGCACAAGAATGTGATGTATTAGGGATGCAAAATGATAGTCGCCAGGTGGTAGTCGGTGATCTATTCCTGGCCTATCCAGGCGCTGCAACCGATGGTAGGCGCTATATGAACCAAGCGGTGCAGCAAGGTGCATGCGCGATTGTGTATGAGCCTGCTGATATGCCGCAAGATGTGGCAGTCCCTAATACCTTACCGTGTATCCCATTTCCTCAATTGGCAACGCAATTGGCGGTCTTAGCCAGTCGATTTTTTCATAACCCTTCCGATCACGTTTTTGTGACGGGTATCACCGGTACGAATGGCAAAACCACCATCGCTTATCAATTGGCTCAAGCGCATGCCTTATTGCAACGATCTTCCGCGTACATTGGTACTTTGGGATATGGACAAGTACCCGATTTACATGTGCTCAACAATACCACGCCTGATGCATTGATGTTACAACGCATTTTATTCTATTATCAGCAGCAGAGTATTGCGCAAGTATGTATGGAAGTGTCTTCGCACGCTTTGCATCAACAACGAGTGGATCACATCGCCTTTCGCGAAGCGATTTATACCAATTTGAGCCATGAGCATTTGGATTATCATCAAACCATGGCAGCTTACGCTCAAGCTAAGGCAAGTTTATTTGCCAAATCTAGCTTAAAATGGGTTATTTTAAATCAAGACGATCCTAATATGGGGACGATGGCGGCGGGCGTTCCGTCAGGTGTTCAACAATGGACATATGGCATCCAGAAATCTGCTGACGTTCGTGCGGTAGATTGTCATTTATATAGCCATGGGACGTGCTTTACTGTGACATCTCCCTGGGGACGTCAAGAAATTAAGACCCCTATTTTGGGCTTATTTAATATTTACAATAGTTTGGCCGTTTATACGAGTTTGTTGGCACATGGTTACTCGCAGCAAGCGGTTGGCGAGGTGATGGCAAGCTTGCCTGCTACCCCTGGACGGATGGAGATTGTGGCGCACAATCCTTACGTCATTGTAGATTTTGCGCATACGCCTGCAGCGCTTGAAAATGTTCTGAAAGCCATTTTAGACTTGCGAGCGTCCGATCAGGCGAAAGTATGGGTGGTATTTGGTTGTGGTGGTAATCGTGATAAAACCAAACGCCCACTTATGGGGAAAATTGTCAGTGAGTTGGTGGATCACATGGTTGTCACCAGTGACAATCCGCGTCATGAAGAGCCTGAGGCTATCATTCAAGATATTGTTGCAGGCATCAAGCCTGGCGCGGCAGTCACAACCATCATCAATCGGGCCGAAGCGATTCATTATGCGCTAAGTTCTGCCGCGTGTGATGATATCGTGTTGATCGCAGGCAAAGGGCATGAACCCTATCAAATCATCGGTGATGAACATTTGGTTTTTTCTGATCAGGATGAAGTGAGAAGATTTTTTAAGTAGGTCCAATGCTGTTCAGTTAATACCTTACTTCACGCGGCTTGTCCCTGAGCGATCTACACGAATAGGTCACTGTTTTAGCTCCTTTTTAACGG
This sequence comes from Legionella genomosp. 1, assembly GCA_945878975.1. GTDB lineage: Bacteria > Pseudomonadota > Gammaproteobacteria > Legionellales > Legionellaceae. Next base: position 1,807 of record CAMCUM010000027.1, on the reverse strand, counting down.
AGTCGTTGTTCATGGGCAGTGTTTCGGGGTCCTGTCGCTTTGGTATCCCAGCGTGCTCGCAAGCTGCGCGCGCTAGGAGCCCTCCGTCGCGCCACCCCTCAAGGAAGATCGATCTGCATGAAAGCGTGACAGGTAGGGGGCTTATTATGGTATTTGGTTCAACTATTGCACAAATTCAATATTTAACTCGCGTCTGCAATCGCAATCCGTTCATCAAATACAAAACAAGACCCTTGCCACAGAGATTTTTCTGCGGGCATGGCTTTCATGTAATCGATGATGCCACCTTCTAGCTGATAGACATGCTCAAAGCCGAGCATCTTAAGATAAGCGGTAGATTTTTCACAACGGATCCCACCGGTACAGCACATGGCGATTTTTTTATCTTTTTTGTCTAAGAGATTTGCTTCGATATAAGCCGGGAAATCGCGAAAATTTTCTGTTTGAGGATCGATGGCATTTTGAAACGTGCCATACTCGATTTCATAAGTATTACGATTATCAATGACCAATACGTCTGGATCGCCCAAGAGTGCATTCCATTCTTCCGGAGAAACAGGAGTGCCAGTGGTTTGCAAAGGATCAACACCTGCGACGCCTAAACTTACAATTTCTTTCCGTAATTTTACCTTTATTTTTTCATAAGGCATCATATCGGAACTGGTTTCTTTGAAATACATATTCGCAAAGCGCGCATCTGAACGAATTACTTCATACATAGCAGCCATATCTTCCGGTGTGCCGCCCATGCCGCCGTTGATGCCTTCACTCGCTAAGAGAATGGTACCCAAGATCCGATGCGCTTGCATAGCTGCGTGCAAAGGTTCTTTGAGTGATTCAAAGTCTTCCAAAGGACAAAAACAATAAAATGTTGAGATAATATAAGGTTTCATGATGATTATTTATTCAGTAAAATGGTAAAAATGATAGCTTATTTGAACAAAAATGACAAGATTGGTTTGTAGCATTATTTTTCGTATGAAAAAATGCTTAGAAATTGGGTAGGGTGGCAAAGAGGCAGAGCGACGTGCCCACCAGTTCGAAGCAATAAATAGCCAATCTTGTCATATTGTATATTTTATATTCAAACTGGTGTGCACGCTGCGCTTTTCCCACCTTACTTGTTCACATTTTTCCAATAAAAAATTATGAGGAGATATCTTAGCCCTGCGTCCGCTTCCACGATTTATTCGTGTGAGAGGACGTCGGGCTCTGGTTTGATGATGAGAAAATGACCCAAAATTTATTTGGGACTGGGGTTGCTATGCTGCGTATTTACTGCCATTCCCGATGATGATGTGTCTGAAGTAGCCCGTGATTTAAACAGGCAATACAGAGCAGCGCCACCAGCTAATATCCCCACGCTTCCTGCCGAATAAGCAACGGTTGCACTAAGCGAAAGTAGGGGACACGCGGCAGCAAATAGCAAAGCGCCACAGCATAAAACGCTTGAATTGATAGAAAGATATGTATTTTATATGCGGCATGACTATTGTATTCAAATGATTTAAATAAGGTCACGGAAACCGAGCCACGACCGTTAGAGATCGTTGTAACAATCTATTAGACCATTAATTAACGAAGTGCGCTTACTTTGCCAATCACAGAGCGATACGCCTTAAGTTTTGGTTTTGAAAATAGTCTTGTTTAAAAAACACTTGATCGAGCAATAGATGAGTCAAAAAAGGGCAAACAAATGTCGAGCTATTACTCGACTTATGTTGTACGCCATGATTTGTAATGAAAACTCAACGCGTACCCCCAGAAGTCCTTTACGCCTAAAACGGTTAACGTTTTGTCGAAGTCT